>JBBEBO010000189.1:0-11842 GCA_040882265.1 Brumimicrobium sp.
TTGAACTTTGAATAAAAAGCACCTTTTTAAAAGCATTCTAAGGATAGTTTATTATTTTTGGTTCGTTTAGGATTTAAAGGCAAATCATTATGGGCAAAATATTAGTTATCGACGATGAAAAAAGTATTCGTCGTGCATTGAAAGAAATTCTTGAATTTGAAGACTTTGAAGTTGACGAAGCTGAAGATGGGAAAGAAGGACTTGATAAAGCGAAAAATTCGTTCTATGACATTATATTTTGTGATATAAAAATGCCGAAAATGGATGGTATGGAAGTGCTAGAAGCTTTACAAAAAGAAAAAGTAGAAAGCCCAATCATCATGATTTCAGGTCATGGAAATATTGAAACAGCGGTTGAAGCCATTAAAAAAGGTGCTTTTGATTTTATCGAAAAACCGTTAGATCTAAACAGAATTCTTGTAACCATTCGAAATGCTGGAGATAAAACTACTCTCGTTGAGGAAACAAAAACATTAAAGAAAACAGTACAGCGGTTTAAAGGTTCTTCCATAATTGGAGAAACGAAGGACATCGTCAATATAAAAGAAATGATTGCCAAGGTTGGCCCTAGTGATGCACGTGTTTTGATAACGGGTGAAAATGGTACTGGAAAAGAGTTGGTGGCAAGGTCTTTACATGATAACAGCAATAGAAAAGATAAACCATTTGTTGAAGTAAACTGTGCTGCAATTCCTTCAGAACTGATCGAAAGTGAATTGTTTGGTCATGAAAAAGGCGCTTTTACTTCTGCCGTTAAGCAAAAGAAAGGAAAGTTTGAATTAGCCAGTACTGGAACACTGTTTTTAGATGAAATTGGAGACATGAGCGCTTCAGCTCAAGCAAAAGTGCTTCGAGCATTACAAGAAAATTCAATTCAACGCGTTGGGGGAGAGAAAAACATTAAGGTAAATCCTAGAATTGTTGCAGCAACCAATAAAAATTTACGCCAAGAAATAGAAGATGGAAACTTCAGAGAGGATTTATTTCATCGATTAAGTGTGATTCTTATCCATGTTCCAACGCTAAACGAGCGAGCAGAAGATATTCCGATTTTGGCTGAACATTTCTTGACAATGACGTGTGCTGATCATGGAATTCCACGCAAAAAATTTAGTGAAGATGCACTCGAGGCATTAAAAAATACGGAGTGGTCAGGTAATATTCGAGAATTGAGAAATATTATTGAACGAATGGTGATTTTGTGTGATAAAGAAATAACTGGATTTGATGTAAACACTTTTTCTAATCCAAGAAGCTAATTTTATTTTAGAGGTAATCAGTAACTTAAAAAACTATGCTATTTAGTCGGATTTTCTCAAAAAAACGAAATGTTGACACAAATAGTGATAAAAACATGAAATATTTAATTGTGGGTCTGGGAAATCCGGGAGCCAAATATGAAAATACAAGACACAATATCGGGTTTAAAGTACTGGATAAGTTTGCAGAAGAACGAAATGCGACTTTCGAAACAGTAAAACTTGGTGATGTTGCAACCGCAAAGTGGAAAGGACGAAATGTTATTCTTTTAAAACCATCCACTTTTATGAATCTCAGCGGTAAAGCGGTCAATTACTATATGCAAAAAGAAAAAATCCCTTTGGAAAAAGTGTTAATTATTACAGATGATTTAGCACTTCCTTTTGGCAAGTTGCGTATGAAAGGTAAAGGCAGCGATGGCGGACACAATGGACTTAAAAACATTCAGGAAATACTCGGTACTCAGAATTATGCGCGTTTGCGTTTTGGAGTCGGGAATGAATATAATAAAGGCCAACAAGTTGATTATGTTCTTGGAGAGTGGGGCGATGAAGAACGAAAAACTCTGACCGAACGCATTGAAACGGCTACTGAATTCATTAAAGGTTTTACAACGATCGGTTTGTCACAAACTATGACGAATTGGAATAATAAGTAGACGGTAAGTCATTAAGATTCTAAGACGCTAGACTGTAGGGTGTTTAATTTGTCATGTGTAGGGATGCACGGCCGTGCATCCCTACACATGACCCGGACACTAGTTGTTTTTGTAACACAAATCAGAAAGTTTTATCTGTCTAAATACCTAAATATCTCGAAGTCTTAATATCTTAACATCTCCAAATCATAATATCCAAAAATATATGCTTACACCAGAAAAAAAACATTTGATAGCGCAAAAGACTTCTTCTAATATTGTCGATGTTGAACCGTTGACTGGTGGGGATATAAATGCTGTTTATTTGATTAAAACGGATCGTGAAGATTTCGTTTTAAAAGTGAATAAAAAAGAAAAATATCCAGAAATGTTGGTAAAGGAGTTCCGTGCTTTAGCATTCCTAGCGGATAAAAGTACACTTAAGTACCCAACACCATTTTTAACTTTCGAAGATGGAGAAGAGCAGTTTCTTACAATGGAATATGTCCAACAGGGATTAACATCTTCAAATGGAATAAACAGGTTAGGAGAGGGGTTGGCACTTCAACATAAAAACACCAATACGCATTTTGGGTGGGAAGAAAACAACTTTATAGGAAGTTTGCCTCAAAAGAATTCCTTTATTTCAACTTGGGGCGAATTTTATGCTGAAAACAGGTTGCTTTTTCAGTCCAAAATGGCTTTTGATAAAGGTTTGTTGAATTCAACTGTATTAAGACAAATCGAGCATTTTTGCAGTAAAATCGATGAGATCTTTCCAACTGAACCACCTGCATTGTTACATGGAGACCTTTGGGGTGGGAATTATTTCATTGATGAACACGAAATCCCAACGCTCTATGATCCCGCAGTTTATTTTGGTCACCGAGAAATTGATATTGCCATGACACGTTTGTTTGGTGGTTTTTCCGATGAATTTTATAAAAGTTATCATTCACATTATCCGTTAGAAAAAGGATGGGAAATACGCATTCCTTATGGCCAGCTGTATCCAAACTTGGTTCATTTAAACTTGTTTGGTGTTGGTTATATTTCTGCGATTACGGGTGTTGTAAAGGCCTTTTGATAAGGGCAAATGTCTTTGGATTTTATTGCCAGAAACCGCAGAATATCGAATAACAAATAACGAATCTCGAACTCGCCACTATTAAAACCTACTCCTTCACTACCTTCCTTTCTCCAACTAACTCACCATTTTGAGTATACACTTTCACAAAATAAACGCCGTTTGATAATCCTTGAAGATCAAATGTTTGTTCTAAAGAAGAACCTTTTTGTGTCTGTAACACTTTTCCACTAATATCTGCAAGTTGCATATTTACGCCTGATGCTATAGCAGTTTTGTGTTCTTCACTAATTGTTTGAGGATCCATCAATACTGTGACTTTCGTATTTCCTGCAGTAGGGTTGGGGTGAGCATCTAAATCTACTCCGCTTTTTTCTTGGTTTTCTATGGCGGTGGTTTCATTATTGTTGTTTGGTATAACAAGGTTGGGAGCAGCTATTTGTTCTCTTTTGATGCGGTTGCCAGCGTCATCGTAAGTGTAGACTACATCGTTTTGGGCGAACATTGTACTAGAGATCAATATGAACATTGTTAGTATTGTAGTTTTCATACTTATTATAATTAAAATTTATTTACATTCTGGCCAAGCTGGCTTAGGTGGCTCTTCTTCAAATTGATTAGTGAGTAGGTAAAAGTCATACTCACTTTGAATCTCATAGTCTGTATTCAAGTTACTATTTGACGGATTACTGAGTTCATAGACTACCAAATAACTCTTACCAATTGCTGAACTATTGTCTTGTCCAATGCCGTATGCTTTTAATTTACCAGTATAACTAATACTATTCAGCTCATAGCTGTAATGATAGGTAGCACTTGTTGGATTTGAAGTCATTTTTTGAACAGTACCTACTGAATAACCATGTTCATTTTTATAGATTTCGCAAATCCTGTTTTTTTCTTTTTTACAACTTGCTGTAAACACTAGAAGCATTAATATGTATATATACTTTTTCATATTATTAGTTGATAAAATCATTTGTACTGTCTGGTTTTGGAGAAAATGCTTTGAAGTAATAAATACTTTCATCTATTGTATTTGTTTCACCGTTTTCATCAATATAAGTGTTAATATTAAAGCTTGTATCTGTTAAGACCTCACCTCTATATTCTACCACTGGTCGTTTACATTGGCTAGTCCTCCAACTTTGTGCTGCAATAGTTGAATTTGTGATCCTAAAAAGTCCCCATGTGGTCTTTGTTGAATGTTGTAACTCTTGATACCCCTCATTTAAAAGGTAGGTGTTTTCAATTTCACTCAATGAGTTCTCACTAAATCTCTCATTGATAACTATACCATTTTTATATAATATATACATTTCATAACCAACATCTTTTTTATAATAATAGTATCCATGAAGTTTTAAAGCCCCATTATATTCAGTCTGGACCATAGTTAACTCTTCATCATCACAAAACCAGAGTTTTTGACATGCAGTATTTGTGAATATCAAAAGACTTGAGTAAGCAAGTAATACAATAATTATTTTTGATTTAAAATTCATATTATTTCTATTCATAAATCAACTCCCAATCCATTTGCTCGATATCTTCAATAGTAAGATCATATCTTTTTAAGAGTGTACGGTTTTCAAAGTCCTTACGTGTCATAAAACTAGGGGCATCTACTTCTTCCTCAAGGTCGTCAAGAAAAACAAAAAACATAAATACATCTCCTGCTTCATCGAAATGTTTTTTCCAATCACATCTGCTGATAAGTGTTCCATTCCCTTGTGACTCTATGGATTCAGCATATGAATAGTTTGATTGATGTTTAACATTAAGATAATTAGTATCAGGGTAGCCACTAGAGTAAAAGACAAGAATATTTTGATTAGAATTATTTTCGACTCTAATTTCCCTATCATCCCACATACCTTTTCCAGATGAGCAATTGGGATTTTTACTTGTGTTGCAAGCAGCAGCAAAAATGATAATTAAACAATGTAGAGTTATTTGTTTAATTCTTATATGTAATTTATTTATTTTCATCATGGTGATGGGTTTAATCTGTTTAACATAAAATTTATAATAATTTGCTCAGGTGTCCATTGTGGTGTGAGGTAAAAAAGAGAATATTCATGCCATTGTGGATTGGTACTTTTAAAGTTTTTTGCTTTGTATGTTTTATTATCAGAAAAAAAGGCTTCAGCTCTTTCGTCAGCATCTTTTTCTATCCATAAATCATCGTGATACCCTTGATATCCAAATGAATATCCCGTAGCTAAACTAGGTAATCCATATTTTGTTATGAATAAAGGACCTGCAACTTGGCTTTGAAGGTAATGACCATATTCATGTCTTTTTAAATCTTCGGTTGGCTTGTTCTCCACGTTAATATAACTACCTAAAGCTATACCACGACCACCCATACCAAAAAAGAGAGCGTCATACGAATTTTCAACAACAGTTGAACCGTGAAAATATTCAACAGATTCAACACCACCCCAGTAGTTTTCCGCTTGGCTATATCCTAAGCCGAGTCCAGTTTGGGGTGCTTGCCACGTCAATCTAGATATAATTTCCCAACTTCTTCCTAAAAACTTTTTGTTTGGATCACTGGCAAAGAGACCCCCCGTTATTTTTAGACTATGCCAACCTCTGTGATTAGCTTCTTGCCAGGCATTACTAAATCTGCTGCTTCCTTCACTGAAGAATCCGTCAACAAAACCTGTGACCCATGACTCGATAGCAAACTCACCACTTGGATCCGTGTATCTTAAAGGATTATTCCAAACATAACTATAACGGTTATAGCTTTGAGAAAATAAAGGATCTTGTACATAATTATCTGGAGAAAGCATTCTGCCTAAAATAGGATCATAAATACGACCGTTCATATTGATAAGGTCAAAGTGAGGAAGGTGCTCATGACCTGTATAGCCACGTAACCATGTTGGAGATTCGGTAATGTTATTCTGCGTCCAATTGCTTGAATTACGATACCTGCCCCATGGATCAAAAGATTGTTCTAAAACTACATTACCGCTTTCATCTGTTAAAGCTACAATACTTCCCAAATGGTCTTTGTAGGTGAAATAAGTTTCTGTCTCGGTAGTGCCATTTTCCTCTTCTTCTAAGACAATAGCCGTCATACCATCACCTGCGTTGACGTAGTTAATATGGCGCGTTGTGTTTCCTTCTACTTCTTTTTCGTAAAGTCCAACAAAATATTTTTCCATCGCTAAGCCATTTTGGTCGTAGAAAGTTGTTTTACGACGTTGTTTGTCGTGGCCGTAGAGGAATTCTAAGGTGTTGTCTCCTTCTGTAATTGTAGAGGCTTTGTTAAGCGCATTATAAGTAATATCTTGAGTAAGTAAACTGATGTCTTGAATGTCGTTGGTCACTTCCGTAACTGCGTTTGGTTTTGTAGGATGGTATTCATAATCGCCTGCATCAGTTTTATCCGTAATATTTCCGTTAGGAGCATAATTCATTTCTATATTATTTAATACTAAACCTGAATTCATTTGAGCTGCTCTTGCTTTGGTCAAACGGTTAAGATTATCATATTCAAACAATTCTTCAATTTGTTTGTTGATGTCTTGACGCTTAGAAAGATTTCCTGTTTCTGAGTTCCAGTTGTAAATATGATGTTGCACACTTCCTGCATTGATTTCTTCTAGGTTTTGGAACGCATCGTAAAAAAGTTGTGTGATCACACCATCTCCTTTTTTATAGGAAACAAATCGACCAAAGGCATCCTGAGTAAATCCTTCCCATAAAGTGCTGTTGTTTCCATCTTCTACCTTAACCAAGTAACCATTGTTATCATAAATATTATTCACGACAAAACCGTTCGGGTAGATGACTTGCTCTTGTTGATTTAAGTTATTTAAAATGTACTCAAACTCGAAACTTTCACCCTCAATTATTTCAGTTGATTTAACCAATCTGTTGAACATGTCATATTCAAAAGTCTGTTCATGATCACTGGTTGTAATTTTTTCGATATTATTTATACCTTGCCCACTTGTTATATACTCATAATTTACGATGTGTCCGTTATTATTCGTTTGTTCAAGACGTCCAAAATCATCATAAGCGTAGGTTTTTACCTCATTGTTAGCATTGACGCTTTCAGTAATATCACCAAAAGCATTGTATTCATAACTAGTTTCACCAGCATTAACATCAATTAGTTTTGTTTGACGTCCCAAAACATCGTATTCAGATGATGCTGTAATTTCGTTATTTACTTTGACTTCTTTCATACCTCCATGACTAAAATAGGAATATTCTGTTAAACCACCATTGTCTTGAGATTTTATTAATTGACCTGAAGCATCTTGGTAGGTCTTGGAGGTTGTTCCGTCAGGGTTTGTGATAGTAGTGATAAGCTCTCCATTTATTACTTCGTAATTATGAGAGGTTATTTCATTATTGTATTCTACTGTTGAAATTCTATTGTAGTCATCATAAGTGTTTTCTGTAAAATTAATATTTGAAGACCCAACTAAAAAAGGATCAGTTTGAGCAACTACTTGTCCTTTTTCGTTATAGGTCGAGACAGTTGCAATTGGTGCATCCTTTCCTTGAATAACTTTCATACGCTTCTGCCCTAAACAATTGTAATACACCCAAGTATTGGGTTGACCAGCAGTTGTTGTTTTTATAAACCACATCAAATCATCAGCATTGGTAGGGTTGCCGTTAGTAGCTGGAGGATTTGTATTGAACCATGATTTTTCAATTTCAGTAACAATACCATCTTTACTCACCGTCTGCTCTACTCTCCCAAAATCATCATAAGTGGCTGTTGAAACTAATCCATCAACATCTGTTATACTGACAGGTTTATCAAATAGTGGGTGATACTGAATTGTCGATTCTTGATCCATTTCATTGATCAGTTTTATTGGTAAACGTCCATGGTTGTCGAATTGTGTTTCAGTTACTCGGTCTACATGTCCTTGTGATTGAATAGTTGTTTTTATCACATTTCCAAAAATGTCATGGTTATATTTCTCTGTAATTTCAAATGGAGTGTTAACGTTTGTTTTTCTTTGTATTAGGTTTCCTTTGTTTGAGTTGTAGTTATAATTTTCTTCAGTTATAAATGATTGTTCGTTCGGTCTTGAAACAGTTGTTTTCTGTTGAGTTAATTTATTGTCAAACCCTAAACTAGTTCCGAAATGATTATAACTATATTCATTAACTACATGTTGTACCATCGTATTGTTAGAATAAATTTTTGAATTTTCTTCTGTCAAATTTTTATTATTATCGTAAGTGAAATCTGTTACAGTTATAACTTTATTTAGATGGTCTGTTTGAACTGACTTAGTCACCTCCAAATCAAATCGTAATCCACTGTAAACTGTTAGTTCTGAAGTGAATTCTACTTCAGATATATCATTTCCGTTTAAATCTAAAACTGAGTTTTTAACTTGAAAAGGGACAAATAAATTTGGATGAGCGGTTTGGTTATTAGAACGTAAAATGGTTTTTTCGGAAATTGATTTTTTTTCATTAACTAAATCAATTGTTTCATTTTCCAAAAATCCTAAAAACCCAATACCTCTAAATCCTGCTTTACCTCCTTTATATTTATAGGAAACTTCATTTTCAGTGCCAACTGGAGAAGGAGTTAAAACACTTTTTACAATGGGAATAGTAGGTACAATATCTCTTAAAACATATGGAGTTGTACCTGCAGGGTTATTCTTATGTTCGTAATCATCATTTTGTGGTAGGAAGTCATAATTAATTTGAATTTCATTTAAAAACTCGTCTTTAATATTGGTTAATAAATTATGCTTACTATTAATAGGGTTAAACGACCTCAAACGCACTGTACCATTTGACGAGTTACAATTAAAAAGACTAAGAAAACCATCTCCATTAAAATCCATGAAAGGGATACTCGTTAATGATACTCCACCTAGAAACGGTTCTTCAATTCTCTCCATTTCGTATATTTCTCCGTTATATGAATAAACATCAATAATATTATTATCTGTAGCGTTTTGGGCATAATTTCTATAAATATGAACTATATCCGATATACCATTTTTGTCTATATCAACAATTCTTACACCGCTTAGCCAACTATTGTGCATACCGGAAATACCAAGAGCTGGAAACGTTGGTGTACCCTGAAAGTTGAATGGTTTAAATTCTACTATATTTTCAACTCCATCGGAGTGTACAATAAGCGCTGAACCATCTTCTTTATAAATTAAAAAATCAGTATTACCATCTTGGTTAAAATCAGAAGGTCTTATCTTTAACTCTGAATGGTTTGAAAAATTACTTGGCAAAGGATTATTTATGTGGGCAACTTTATTCTCGTTATAAGTGTTAGAACCTATTCCATCGCTTTTAAAGTCGAATATTTCAAGTGAATTGGGATATAAAACTGAAAGGTCTGTTTTACCGTCTCCATTAAAATCACTCAAGGAGATTTCCTCAGATGCATTGAGGTACTTTAATCCAACAAGATCCAATTCATAAAGGTCGGGACCAGAAGGGCCGAAATTTACTAAAAGACCATGATAAATCATATCTGATTCGTTATAGGTGAGAACCATAATATCCGATAATCCGTCCCCAGTAAAATCTCCAATTTGAAGTCCTTTTTCTGGGTTAAAGCGATCCTGAACAGTATTGTTTAATCCAATAGTTTCAGTGCTAATTGCACTATTTTCACTAAATTCGTTAATAGTTATATCAGTAATTATATAACCATTTACTTCATCACCGAAAACTTGATAGGTGACTATATCTGCTCTGCCATTACCTGTAAAATCCTGAATATGCTGAGTTTGACTAGAGACATTCAATGTTAGTTCATTCCCATAAATTTGTTGACCAATTTGAATTGGTTGTTCTTGAAAGATATCAAAAGTATTATCTCCATTATTTGTATAAATTATCCATTTAATATAAACTTTAGTGTTATTGACATCGGTAATAAACTGTTTTGCAAATAAATCTAGCAAACCGTCTCCATTATAGTCACCACCAGCATAAAATTCGGTGTTAGGATTAACATTCTGAAATGTTTGTAGTGTCTCCAACGGAAAATGATCAATTTGTTCTCCATATTTAAAATGAATGGGGTTCAAAGAACTATTGCTAGATTCTTTTGATACTTTTTTTAGATATGAAGCATTATTGTAACCGTATTCAAAACTATATGAATGTATCTTTTGTCCAGAGTTTTTAATTATAACTTCCTTTAAAACGCTATTCTTTAAAATTTGTACTCCTCCATAATAAATAGATTTTTTATCTTGACGTTGTTGGTATTTAAACTCAACATTAATAACATGGTTTAAGTTACTAGAATGTCCCCCATAATTAATTTGTTTTAAGCGAATTTCTTTGGCCACACTTTCGTATATAAAATCTATATGGTTTCCATTTTTATCAATTATTTTGTTTATGCTATAAATTACTTTTATTGAATTTTCATTTTCAAAAAAAGAATTTTTAGAATTTCCATATTCAATTATTACTCCTTCTTTTGTTTCTAACGTAAAGTAGTCAGGTGTAGTGCCGTTACCATGAGAGGTGACTCTAGAAAAGTTATCAATTTCAGTTGAATAAATTGTTCCATCATCTCCATAACTGCCATTTTCAGCATACAGCCTATTATTATCTAATTCAAACTTATCAGTTCCGTCAAGCATTAATCCTTGACTTTCACCATCTCTATATAAATGTTTCTTCGAAAGTTTAATTGATGAGACACCATTTAAAGTCCATCCCATTCCAAGAATGTCATTAGGGTTAAAACTATTATACTCAATAGATAGGTTGGGTTGTAAATTATTAACACCTTTAGGAATCTCAATCGGTAGGAAATAACTAGCCGCTCCAGTCTGAGATACATTAAATTTTGATTCAATTTTCCCTATCTCTTTATTATTATCTAGTTGTAACGAATTAAATTGATTGGAGGAATATAAGTCTGAATAACTAACAGACTTCTCTATAAAAGCTTCCATCCTATCCGATGAACTAGATTCAAACTCGTATCCTGGCAAAAACTCCACTCTTTCATCTGCCATATATATTTTATTACCTTGATCAGGTTGATCAAGTGTAATAATATTATCATGTATAACTTGTTGAGCTTTAATAGTGTAACTTGAAATTAAAGCGAAAAAAGTTATAATTAGCGTATTCAATAGTATCTTCAACATAACTAAGATCTTTAGGTTAGTATTACTTCTTCAATTCAGCTTTCAGTTGCTCAATTTCTTTCTGTTGTTGTTTTAAAAGTTCTTGCTGTTTTTCCAACAATTCTTGCTGTTCAATTAGATAAAGCGTTAACTCTTCCACTTTTTCCATGGTGATTTTTGCTGTTTCTCCTAAGTCAACTCCATTTTCTTCCACTTCCTCAGCGGATGGAACATTTGGTAAGTGACCGTTTTGAGCGATAAATGCCTTTACTTTGTTTAAAGGCATTAATTCATAATCTGTTTTAAAAACATAATCAGGCCAGACTTCTTCATCAACAACTATTTTTCTTGCGTACAAAGTTTCATCATTAGCATCAACATAAACTATTTTACGGTTATCGTTAGAAATTGTGAAAACTCTATCGGTTGCACCTTGATAAGATGAGTTATGGTTCAAACTTAATTCACCAGCAGATTTAAGCTCTAATGCAACGTGTTCCGTTTGTGTTTGAGGGTTATAGTTTCCAAGTGTAAGAACTGTATTGCTTGACACATTCGATCTAAAACCACTTATCAATGAAGAGCCTGAGTATTCTCGGCCTACTTCAAGTTTTCTGGTTTGTGTTGTGCCACGAATATCTAGAAGTTTTTGAGGCGAATTTGTTCCGACTCCAATATAAACGTCTGGACAAAGACTAAAAATTTTAGAAGTTCCATTACTCCAAG
>JBBEBO010000190.1:0-1880 GCA_040882265.1 Brumimicrobium sp.
GAGAAGACGCAAGGTTCGCAAAGGGGATTTCATGGCGTGCTTTGCGCAAACATGGTGTTCATTACCGAACGGTCGGCACTTTACCGAACAGTCGGTACTTTGCGTGCGGTTAAAACTGGGAAAAAGTAACAGTTATAATCGACATTAGTAAAATTGAAGAAGCTTTATTTAACTGGTAAACATTCCGATAACCATTTAACATTTAAAACCCCGTAAATCAGTACTTCGATGTCTTGTAATCCTAACTTTTCACAAAAACATTCTTTGGCTCTGTAAAAAACTTTAGTGCTTCCCAGCCTCCTTCTCTTCCAACACCTGATGATTTGGTGCCGCCAAAAGGAGTTCGCAAGTCTCTTACAAGCCAAGCATTGATCCAAACAATTCCAGCTTCTATCTCATCGGCCATTTTGTGGGCGCGTTTTAAATCGTTGGTCCATATAGTTGCGCTTAAACCATATTCTGTAGCGTTTGCCATTGTTAACACTTCGTCTTCTGTATCAAAAGGCATTATCGTTACAACAGGTCCAAAAATTTCTTCCTGATTTGTGCGACAGTTATAATCAAGTCCTTCAATAATTGTTGGTGCAATATAAAATCCTTTGTCGTAAGGTGCATCAAGTATTACTCGCTTTCCACCAGCTAATACTGTTCCTCCTTCTTCCTTAGCGAGTTCAATATAACCCAAAACTTTCTCCATGT
This sequence comes from Brumimicrobium sp., assembly GCA_040882265.1. Taxonomy (GTDB): domain Bacteria; phylum Bacteroidota; class Bacteroidia; order Flavobacteriales_D; family Crocinitomicaceae; genus Brumimicrobium. Next base: position 700 of record JBBEBO010000190.1, read on the forward strand.
GTCCTTCAGAAACAACTGCGCCTAACTGAGCTTTAGGATCTTCAGGATTTGAAACTTTCGCTTGACTGATTTTTTCTACAAATGCTTTTTTGAATTTATCATAAATCCCTCTTTGAACGAATATTCTCGAACCACAGAGACAAATTTGTCCTTGATTTGCAAAACTTGAGCGAATTGTTGTTTTTAGCATTTCATCAAAATCACAATCGTCAAAAATGATATTTGGATTTTTACCCCCTAGTTCCAAAGATAGTTTTTTGAACATCGGTGCAGCAATCGTCGCAATCGTCTTTCCTGTTGCAGTTCCACCTGTAAACGAAATTGCTTTGGTTTCTTTATGACGAACAATAGCATCTCCTGCAGATTGTCCAAATCCATGCACTATATTTAACACACCTTTTGGGAAACCGACATCTTCCATGACTTTACAAAGTAAATAAGCTGTATATGGTGTTACTTCAGATGGTTTTGCTACAACACAATTTCCCGCTGCTAACGCAGGAGCTATTTTCCATGTAAATAAATATAAGGGTAAATTCCAAGGAGAAATACAACCTACAACACCCAATGGCTTGCGTAGGGTATAATTTATACCAACCCCAACCATATTGTGAGATTCTGAAGCAAAATGTTGTATTGCAGTAGCAAAAAACTTAAAGTTTGAAATTGCTCTTGGAATATCTACGTGTTCTGCTAATTTGAGTGGTTTGCCATTGTCTCGACTTTCAGCAGCTACAAATTCATCCATTCTAGCGGCAATTCCATCGGAAATTTTCATCATCCATTCTCCGCGTTCTTCGATGCTGAGCTTAGACCAAATCGGAAAAGCTTCTTTTGCTGCTTGCACTGCCTTTTCTACATCAATTTTTTGGGAATCTGGAATTAAAGAATAGGTAATCCCTTTTGCAGGTTCTACGTTATCAAAATATTTATCTCCTTCAGGAGCGACAAATGCCCCGTTTATATAGTTCTGAATTTTTTCCATTATTTCTCACCTTATTGAACTGTAAATTTAGAAAATTTGTTTGGTTGTGGAGTTCTTGAGGCGCTAGAAACATATATTAAGTTTGAATAACACTATTGTCCGATATAAATTGAGACCTCTCATTTCATTCGAGGTGACGCCAGGTAAGTAGGGCGGTGCGAGGTCGTGTGCTTCAGTATTGGGATGCATCCCAATA
>JBBEBO010000191.1:0-11268 GCA_040882265.1 Brumimicrobium sp.
TAATCACAAATGGTTTGAAGGAAAAGATTGAAAAAAATGCATTTAGTTTGTGAAATTAACTATATAAGATACATTTAACTACAATTTCAAATCTTTTCATGAGAATGCCAAGATAAAATTTTTTAAGAATTATAGAACCTTTGACAACTACTTTGTAATAATTAACTTTTTTGTAAAAGCTTCATTCCTATTATTGACTTTTAGAATATAAACACCACTTGATAAATTTGTAGAATTAACTTCAATCTCATTTTCTCCTTTTTCCATAAATTGATTAATTAATCTTGTCGGTTTCCCAATCATATTAATTATAGTTACTTCAACTCGCCCTGCTGATTCAAGATTGAAACTAGTCCGAAATTTTCCATTATTTGGGTTGGGATATATATTTAAGTTTGATATTTGACCTTTGCTTAATTCACAATCATCTATGAGATCAAAATAATCACCGAACCTTTCATTGAAGTGTTTTTTGATTTCACAATGTCTATAGTTAAAATACTTCTCCATGTGATCTGTCGTATCTGACCAAAGTGATAGGTTGTCTGGAAAATCGAAGTGTTTGATTTGATCTGGAACTTCATGTTCAATTAGTTGCTTGATTTTTTCAAAATATTTTAATGTATTTTCAGGCTTTAATTCATTTTCTAATAAAAAGTCTAACCTGTTTATGAACTGGTTTTTAAAAAGGTCGTTTTCTAACAGCTTTCTTAAGAAAAGTGTAGCAACTGGACTTGTTGACCATGTATTGTTGTGTTCAGCTAATGCGTGTTCTAATGCGTTAAAATCGAAACCACTGTATCCTCCATCTCCATCAAAGAAAATCCACCTCCATTTTTTTCCTTCTTTACGTTCTCTCCATAACCGCATATTATTTGCTGGCCAATCATAATTTGCAATGAAAATTTCAAAAAGCTGATAATCAATAAAGTTTTCAATATCAATCCAGTTGTTTACAGTTTGATAGTTTTCGTTGATTGATAAATCATTGTTTTCGATAAACTCATAGAGTTGTTTGTAATTCTCATTATTTCCTTCACGAACTTTACCACTCCAGTTATCAATAATGTCAACTTCATCTTCATTAACATTGTAATATGTATTTAAATATCGATTGTCAATGCGCTCTTCAATATAATAAACTCCCCAATACTCCCCATTTAAATACAATAGCACTGGATGATTAGCTAAATGATCGCTTTTTAAATTTTGTACAATTTGATTTGAAACACTATTTTCGATACCAGAACCAGACCACGATGAAGCAAATGGTTTAATTACTAATCGTTTAAATCTGGTTGTTGTTATATTTGGAAAAAACCTATAATTCAACCACCTTAAACCATAGTCTCTTCTAGCGTATATTTTAAATCCTTTTTGCCGAAACCTTCGGCTGTTCCCTCCGTGTGTCCTTAAGCCAACATCTTGTTTTAATTTTAAAGTTGAGTTTGGCTCGTAATATTCAATGTGTGAATTTTTTTCCCAATTCTCTCCTCTTTGGTAATAGTTTCCAGACCAATGTGGATTGTTTTCATCCCAATGTACTCCTGGAACCATTATCCCGTTTGTGCTATCCAATAAATCCTCTGGAGAAACACTTAAAGAAATAATTGGCAAATCTTCATGGTCATTACTCTCGTTTTTAAAAAAGTAAGAGTTTGTTACTACAGGACTGATTCGATCACCACTTTGGTTAAAGACTGCTGCTTTTAAAACTATGCATTTTTTAACCTCTCCTTTGGGTGTAAATTGCATGTCGGGTGGACATAATAAATTCGCGTAAAGCGAATCCATAGAATAAAGGTTTTCATCTAAACTTAGTGGCGAAGTATATAAATATGAACCTGTAGTAGGTTGATCACCGTTAATTGTATAAAAAATTTGATTTGTTAAGTTTTTGTTTTCAAGTGTTAATTCAAAACTACTTTCATAAATGCCCCCTAATTTTGAGAACTCAACATAATCTGAATTGTTCGTTACATTTCTATTTAATGGAGTAGCTTGCGATTGAACAAAACCTTCTTTACCGCCATCTGGGATTAGAGCAAAGCTTTCATCGTAGTTAAGCGATTTTGCTTTTATTTCGTGAACAAATTCTCCGTTTTTTGATAAAGTGAGTACTTCCCCTTTAGAATTAATAGCAAAATTAGTATGAACCTCTCCGCTTGTGGTTACTACATCTTTTCCTGAAGCAAATACAATTTCAAAATCACCTGATTCAATCGTTATAGAAGGAAATTTCCACTTTTTTAAGTCGCTAGGATCGTCGGATAAGTAGTACTCTCCTAAATTTATTGTCTGTGAAGAGTTATTAAAGATTTCTACCCAATCACTTGGCTCTCCATAATCATCTAAATAAGATCCTTGATTTGAAGACATGAATTCATTTATATATAGCTGTTGACATAGCAATATATTGCTTGGAAAAAATATAAGAAAAAGAATCTTAAGCTTCATGCGTTAAATGAGATGTTTGAGTAATTAGTTGTTTTTTTACTTTTAATATATAACTTATTATTAATGATAAGATTGTGTAAGGATATTTTTTTTTGTAAATATAAACCGATTGATGAATAAAACAGGAGTTAAACTTATAAAAAACACTTGAGCAAGATGTTTACTCGAACGAAATGCAATCTCGCACTAATTGTAGATACAATATCTTAAAAGAAGTATGTTAAGATCTAGATCGATAAATAAAAAGAAAATTCTATATGTTATACAATTATGTATCTCTTCCAGGATATTCTTCCAATGCTTTTTCCAAGCATACTAAAGCCTCTTTGAGTAATCCCTTTTCAAGAACATAAGCAATTCTCGCTTCTTTTTTCCCTAATCCTTCCGTTGCGTAGAATCCACTTAGAGGTGCCATCATAACGGTTTTGCCATTGTATTCAAAGTCTTCTAACAACCATTGACAAAAAGTTTCGGTATCATCTACCGGGAATTCAGCAACACAATAAAACGCACCACGTGGCATCGGACATCTTACACCTTTAATAGCATTTAATCCGTCTACCATTATGTCTCTTCTGACAACATATTCTGCTTGTACTTCATCAAAATAACTTTGTGGAGTTTGTAAAGCGGCTTCTGCTGCAATTTGGGCATAAGTTGGAGGAGAGAGACGTGCCTGTGCAAATTTCATAACTGCATCAAGAACATTTTGGTTTTTAGTTACAAGCGCACCAATTCTCGCTCCACACATTGAATAGCGTTTAGATACAGAATCAATCAAAATTACGTTTTCTTCAACTCCTTGTAAATTCATTACAGAAAAAGGGACAGCTCCATCATAACAAAACTCTCGGTATACTTCATCAGCAAAAAGAAATAAATCATGTTTTTTTACAACTTTAGCTAATTTTTGCATTTCATCCTTTGTATATAGATACCCAGTTGGATTCGCTGGATTACAAACCATTATTGCTTTGGTCTTTGAAGTAATTTTCTTTTCAAAGTCTTCAATTGTTGGTAGTGCGAATCCATTATCGATAGAAGCGGTTACAGGAACGATCTTTATTCCAGCAGAAACAGCAAATCCATTGTAATTAGCGTAAAATGGTTCAGGAATTATAACTTCATCTCCTGCATCTAAACAAGACTGCAAACCAAAACTCAATGCTTCAGATCCTCCGGTTGTTACAATTATCTGCTCGTGACTTACTTGAATATCAAACTTTTTGTAGTATTCAGAAAGTCCTTTTCGATAAGATTCAAAACCTGCTGAATGTGAATACTCCAATACGTTAAGTTCTGTGTTTTTTATTGCTTGACGGGCAACTTCTGGTGTTTCAATATCTGGTTGTCCAATATTTAAATGTATTACAGTTTTGCCTTGAGCTTTCGCTTTTTCAGCAAAAGGTACCAATTTTCTAATTGGAGAAGCAGGCATTGTTAATGCTTTGTGAGATAATCCGGGCATAATAATTATTTTATTTACAGCGGCAAAAATAGACAACACAAATTTCTTAACCCGAAAAATTCACAAAATTTTTCAACCTAAAGTGGTGACGATTTGTAAAAACAACAATATCGACTAGTTATTTTTTATTTGGAAATTGGTTCACCAAAAATTACTTACCCAAATTTTATTAATGTTTGGGTTAACCCTGTTATATTAGATTGATAATAAGTGATTTTAAATTTAATGTCGTCAATTACTAATTAAAATCAAGAACCGATTGAAAGGAGCTCACCGAGGTAAGTAAATCGGGAGTTAAATCAATTTTTTTTTAAAAATATTAAGTTTTCACCAACCCTTTACAACTTTATGCCGTATAATCAATTAAACACACCGTTCACATTAATTAACGGTTTGATTTTTGTTATGAATTAAAGAAAGTCTTATATTTGGACTTCTAACATTAAAAAAAGAGCGCTTATAGAAACATTTTTACTCTAAAAGAAAAATTTGAATTAAGTATTAATCTCAAAAATGAGTAATTATGGATTTGCTACAACTTGAAGATAAAGCGCTCGTATCTCTATATTTAAAAGGTGACGAGAAAGCATTTGAAACGCTTTTAATGCGTCATAAAAATAAAATTTACAATTATATCTTTGCGAAAATTAAGGATCACGCCTTATCTCAAGATATTTTTCAGGACACTTTCATTAAAGTGGTGAAAACACTCAAAAAAGGTAACTATAATGAGGAAGGGAAGTTTCTTCCTTGGGCTATGCGTATTGCTCATAACTTAATGATCGATTATTTCCGTAAGGCCAATAAAGTGAGAATGATTTCTGAATCAAGCTCTAAAACGGATGATTATAACATTTTTTCTGTTCTTCAGCTAGAAGACGAAAACATTGAGGATTCTATTACTCGTGAAGAATTAGAAGCTCAAATGGTAGATTTAATTAATTACCTTCCTAATGCTCAACGCGATATTCTGAGAATGCGTATTTTTCAAGAAATGTCATTTAAGGATATTGCTGATATTGAAGGGGTGAGTATTAATACTGCTCTTGGTAGAATGCGTTATGCATTGATAAATATGCGTAAACTGATAGAAAAACATAACCTTGTGACACATATATAAATCAAAGGTTGAATAATAAATGAATCGGAAGTTTGTAAATCACAGACTTCCGATTTTTTTATTTATTATATTCCAATTGAAGCATTCCTGTAAGCCTATACAATTCTAGATAGGTCTGCATACGTTGATGCAATAAATCCGCATAATTTAAATTTGCTTCTAAAAACGAATTTCTTAATTGCAACAAATCGATACTGTTTATACTTCCTAGATTATACCTTGTTAGTCCCATGTCATAAGCTTGTTTTGCATATTCTTTGTTTGCCAATGCTACATTTACAAGTTGGTTTCTAATGTTATAAAGTTCAATAAGGTTATGACTGTTTGTGATTAACTCTTTTTCAAGTTCAGCAACATTTAATTTTGAAATTTCTTCTTCTATTTTTGAAACTTCAACAGCTCTTTTATTTTTCCAGTTATCAAAAAGTGAATAACGTAAACTAACATTTGCAAAATATGAAATTTGTTGAGTTTCAGCATTCAGGTTATCATCATTTAAAGTTCTGAAATTACCAAAACTTGGACTAGCACCAACTTGTAACCCTAATGTTGGATATAAAAAGGACCTTTGTAATTGAGTGTTACTTTTTTTAAGCTCTAAGTTGATCAGCTGGTTTTTTAGATTTTGATTGTTATTTGTGATTTTCTCCGTTAAATTTTCGTTTTCAATGGTTTCTAATGGCATTCCCAATGAATCTGTTAATTCTGGAAATTGACTTTGTGTAAGCTCGTCTTTGTCAACATTCATAAGTAACAGCAAGTTTCTATATGCATTATCGCGAACAACTTTTTGTTGCATTATATTAATACTGTCAGATAATAATTGATTTTTCATCTGCACAACAGCAAGTTGATTTGATTGTCCTAGATTTTGCTTGTCTTCTTCATACTTTGATTGTTTTTTAGAAAGTTTATAAACTTCTTGAAAATTCTTGAGTTGACTTTCTTGATACAATGCATTATAGTATGCAATCAAAACATCATAAGCTGTATTTTCCAGAATTAAGCTGGCGTTACCTTTACTTTGGGTTTCTAATTGTTCAAGTCGTTCTTTTGTTATTTTAACACCAAACCCTGAAAAAATATTCCAATTAGCATTAATTCCAGGGTTTACTTGCCCGTTATAAATTAAGCCAGGTGTAAAAGTAAAGGGGTTGTTAGTGTTGTCTACAATAGAGTGATTGTAACCAGCTGTTAATTCAACGGTGGGGAACAACCCTGCTTCAGACCATTTGTTATTCTTTTCTGCAACTTCGATTTGTTTGTTTGCAATTTGCATTTGAAAATTATTTTCCAGAGCATGCATCACAGCATCACTTGCAGAAAGTTTTTCTTGTCCAACACTTATAAAATTAGTAATTGACAAAATGATTATGGATATAATAACTTTATTCATTTATAGTTCTTTTTCTTCAATGTTTTTCAAGTTTTTATTGGCAGTTTCTACTTCTTCATTTGAAGGAACTTTTCCATTCCAAAAATATGAGAAAAAGCGTTTTATATCATTACCAAACAATATTGCAGCAGGGAAAAAGCCTAAGACAAACAACGTTCCAAAGAGGACTCCAAACGCAATAGAAACAGCCATTGGGATTAGAAATTGAGCTTGCATACTTTTCTCTGCAATGAGTGGCAACAAGCCTGCAACAGTTGTTATTGTCGTCAATAAAATCGGTCTAAATCGTGCGATTGATGCTTTGAATGCAGCTTTTCTACTTGAGTTTCCTTCTATAATTAACGAATTGTATTTGTCTAGAAAGACTACTGCATCATTGACAAGAACTCCAATTAAAGCAACCATACCAAATACACTTAAAATTGAAACTGGGATACCGACAATTCCATGTCCGAAAATTGCTCCTGCAACTCCAGCAGGGATAACAAGCAAAATTAGAAATGATTGAAATACAGAAGTGAAATGCAATGATATGACGATAATTATTGCAATTAACACAATCAAAGTCATATACATCATACTATTTCCCGTTTTTTGACTTCTTTCGAATTGCCCCATTTTTTCAAATGTTACACCGGGGTAGATTGATTGTAGTTTTGGGACAATCGATTCACTTATTTTAGTGTTTAATTTGGCAACTTGATCTGATTCAATAGCTGTAGCATCCACTTTTATTTGTCTTCTTCCGTCTCTACGTTTTAGACTTTCTGGGCCTCTACCGATTGTGAAGCGTGCAACTTGATTTAGTGGTACAGAAAGTCCACTTGGGGTTTGAAGACGCATGTTTTCTAGGTCTGATAAACTATTCCTATCTTCTTCAGAATATTTTACCCAAATTTTAACTTCATCTGTTCCAATTATTACTCTTTGTGCTTCACGACCAAAAAAACCATTTCTAATTTGAGTTATTACTTCTGATTTACCAATGCCATAAATGTCAGCTTGAGGTAAAAGCTCAACATAAACTTCTCTTCTGCCATCAGGGGAGTTATCTTTAACATTTTGAACTCCTTTCATGTTCTTTAACTCTTGTTTAAAAAACTGTTTTGCGGAATTTAGTTCTTTATCATCTTCAGAAGATAATCCAAATTCGATATCTGCTCCAAAACGATTAAACCCACCAACAAAAAATTCACTTGCTAGCTTTCCATCTGGGAGGGATTTAACCCTTCTTATTATTCTATTCATCAGCGTATCTACTGGAGTGCCTTCATCAACGGATTTGTAATAAACATTAATCATCCCAGCATGATTCCCGAATTGACTTATATTCATAGTTGCTCCAACTGTACTGGTATAATAAGAAAGTAAAGAGTCCCCGTTTTCTTCAATAATTCTTTGGTTTTCTTCAAGTAAAATTCGAGAAGCTTTCTCGATGAATTCCCTTGTTTTAATTTTTGTGTCACCAGGGTTAAATGCAACTTCAATATTGAAAAAATCTGGAGGAATACTTGGGAAAAATGTTGCTCCAATTTTGCCTGTTGATAATAAAACAATAGTTGAAATGGTGAAAATGAGTGGAACAAAAAAAGCTAACCGTCTTATTTTTAAAACCCTTAGGTTGAATAAGTTGAATTCAGAAAGGAAAAATGATACTAGGTCTTTAAAAATTACATCGCGTACTTTTAGAATAAACCAATCCGCTGATTTTCTTACGTTGCTTTCAATTGGTGAGGCTGAAAAACCGATATACATAAATATTGCCCCAACTATAATTACAGAGAAAGGGAATAAGATTGCACTTAGAGCCGAAGAATCTATAAATAACCGAGAACCGATAAAAATAATTACTAAGCCAATGACCATTAAGATGATGCCTGTAAACAATTTGTACTTTGGGTTTTTGGTCTCTGAGAGAACTTTCCTACTTGATAGGTGAGCAGGGAGTATAAAGAATGCTTCAATGAGTGAAAATGCAAGGCAAGCAATAACAACAAAAGCCATTTCACGCATCATTTCTAATCCTTCAACAAAAAGCAGTACTGAAAAAGCTAAAATAGTTGTCAAAACTGAAGTGAAAACAGATGGAAGTACCTCCATCGTGCCGTCGAGGGCTGCTTTTGGAGCGGGTTTTCCTTTTTCGAAATGTGCATAAATATTTTCAGCAATTACAATCCCATCGTCGACTAAGATTCCAACAACTAGAATCATTCCGAACAGTGAAATCATATTGATTGTCATGCCGTACCACATTCCCAATATAAACATCCCTAAGAAAGAAAAAGGGATTCCAAATGCTACCCAGGCTGAGAGTTTAATGTTTAGAAATAGGCCTAATGCTAACAAAACTAAAACAAGTCCAAAAATCCCATTTTCACTCAATAGATTAATTCGATCTTTGAGCATGGAATTGAATTCGAAATAAATTTCAAAAGAATAATCCTCTTGTTCTTTGTTAAACTTCTCCTTATAATCTTTTATTGCGTCTGAAATTGCTGATATATCTTCATCTGAGGTTTTTTGAATCTGTAATGATACTGATGGCTTTCCGTTAAATTTTGCCTCTTGTGATCCTTCAGCGTAATCGAGCTTGACATCAGCAACATCTTTAATTCTAATTTTTTCGCCAGATGGAGTAGTGCGTAGGATAATCTCTTTAATTTCGTCAGGATGCGTTTCACGACTATTTGACCTAATGTTCATCTCTTGGTTTACACCACGAATGACACCGGCTGTAACATCATTGTTTTTTAAAGCAATTGAAGATGCAATTTCTTCCATTGAAATTTCGTAGCGCAACATGTCGTTTTCTCTAATACTCACCACCAGTTCATTGTCTGGAAATCCTTGCTTTTCGATTTGAGTTATTACTTTAGTGTTCAATAAGTCTCTTTCGACTTTATTGGCCATTTTTGTGAGTTCAGTTTTTGACGTTTTTTTAGGGTTTTTACTGGTGACTCCAACAAATGCAACGTTGCTGGACATATCATTCGTTTTAAGCCTTGTAATTAAAGGTTTTTCTGCGCCTTGGGGGAAACTATTAATACTATTTACAGAGTTTTCTACATCACTCAATAGCTCTTCCATATCTGCGTCTTGAAAAGCATGAATGGTAATCTGAGCTGTGTTTTCTTGAGAGGTTACGTTAATATGTTCGATTCCTTTTAGACCTTTAACTGCTTGCTCAATTTTAATGCTTACACCTTCTTCCATTTCATCTGGTGAAGCCCCTGGATAAGCTACAGATATAGCAATTCTGTTTGGATCTAATTCTGGAAAAAACGATCTATTTAAATTAAAAAGTGACCAAGTTCCAAACATTAGTACCAGTGCAATCATTGCGTTGGTCCAAATTGGGCGCTCTATAAAAAATTGAATAATCTTTCTCATGATTCAACTATTTCAATATTTTGATAAATCGCGTTGAATCACTTGGGTACTTGTATGGTTCTACAACCGTGTATGAACTGTCTGGGACACCTTTTACATAAAGCGAATCTGGTTTATTCCCTAAAATCACAACTTTCTTTTCAACGATTAAACTGTCCCTTAATAGCTGAACTGTATTGTTGTAGACTGCATTTTCGGGTAATGTAACACTTTCTTCAAAGAGGGGTGTTTCAACGCTGAGGTTTACAAAAGAACCAATCATAATTCTGTTTTGATTGAAAGGTTTTATTGTAAAATAAGCATCAACGGATTGTGTTTGTTGATTAATGGCACCTGAAACGCGTTTTAAATGACCAACTCCAAGTGTATCGCCTCTAGCTCCAGTAAAGTAAATTTCCTCAGCCGATTTGTACAATGCTAAATCAGTAATGCTAATTGGAGCTTTTACTTCATAGTCATTCGTTTTTGCGATTGTGAGAAGTCGAGACCCTGCAGCAACCATTGATCCTGGCTCAACGAAGCTCTCAATGATCTCACCGCTGAATGGAGCTGCATAATAATATTTTTCTAACTGTGTTTCTGCACTTTTAATACTGTAATATTCAGAAGGAATATTTCTACCATTTATAAGTAGTTTTTCTTTTTGAGAATTAACTTTTGGTAAATCGGGTAGTGCTGAAGTTGCTGAAATTACAGAAAGATATTTGTCCCATTTTTCAGATTCCTCAGGGAAATCCATATAAATATCTGGTAGTATTCCTGATATTAAATTTATAAAGGAACTTCTTCGTGATAGTAAATTATATAGCGCTTCAATTCTGTCAACTTTAATTAGAATTTCATTTTTCTTAAATGTTGTTCCTGTTTTAAGTGATCGATTTTCTCTGTCAATTTCACCTTGCACTTCCATGGAAACATCAATTTGCGCATTCCCGATTATTTGACCGTAAGAAGAGATGATTTGCTTTTTAACTTTGTTAATTGCAAATACAACGGGAATATAATTAGATTCCTTAGCCTTTTCTTCTTCCGAAACACCTGTATCAGTATTTATTACTGGAATGTACATAAGTCCAAGCAAAACCAAAATGCATATTAGGATTATAAATTGGCGTGTTTTCATTTAATTGTTTTCATTTACTTTACGAATTTTCAAATTTAATTGAAAAATTCTCTAATGAACACTTTTTTCTGTTAACGCTTTGCCAACTTTTTTAAAAGGAAATATAATGGGATGATAGGAGCTAGAGAAGATAAATATTGAGTATAAGAATTAGCTTTTAGCGTTGAACTTCGACTTATTATTAAAGTTTAAAGCTCCCTAAGATAGAGTGCTCAATTTTGAGTAATAGCAATAATTAAATATTTAAAAATATTTAATTCCTATCGGGATGTTTACCAGTTAAATAAAGCTTCTTCAATTTTACTAATGTACGA
>JBBEBO010000192.1:0-4173 GCA_040882265.1 Brumimicrobium sp.
TTGATTGTTTAAGTAGAGCAAACAAACTTGATATAAGAATTCACGTCAAATTGAGATACTAAGATTCCTCACTCGCGTTCGGAATGACTCTGTAAATGTGGGGTTAAGCGAGCAAATGTATGGGCAACTAGTTGCCCATACATTTGCTCGAAAAACTATTAAACTAACGTCATTCCGAACGCGAGTGAGGAATCTTATTGAGTGTGGCAGAGCTAAGCTGATTAAGCGTTGATTATCAATCAGATAATAAAAACAAGTCATTGGTAATGAAATGAGAGGTCTTAATTTATATCGGACAATAGTGTTATCTAAAAATATATAGCTATAATATTAGAAAAGCTATAAAATGATTTATAATATACTTATAGCTAAATATAATCATAGCTTTAAAGATTAAATTACTTTGTTTATAGATAAAAAAATATGATCAGATCCTGCGTCATAAAAAAGCACTTTTTCAAGAAGAAACAAAAAACAAAAAAAGCTTTGCATACTACAATGATTACTACACATGGATTACGAGAAAATCAATATGCAGGAAGTGTGGCGCATAATTTTAATATGGAAATACTTTTTTAAACCAAAACCCTAGGAATATCCTTGTCAATCCTAGTCAATAACTCATAATTCAAGGTGTCACTTAAATTTCCAAAGTGTTTCACATTGATCGATTGATCACCAACTCTACCGATGATAATTACTTCGTCATTAATCGAGATGTCTACGTTTGAAGCATCAATTACAAACATATTCATGTTTACCATACCGATTACACTGAGTCGGACACCATTGACCAAAACTCGTCCAGTATTACTTAAACTGCGATTAAATCCATATCCGTATCCAACAGGGACAGAAGCAATCTTCATATCCGTTTCAGCTAAGTAGGAATTTCCATAACCAATAAACTCACCAGATTCTACAAGTGAAATATCAGTTATTCGGGACTTCCAACTCAAGACTCTTCTCAAAGGAGATTTTTGAGTTTTGTTTTTGATTTTATAAGTTAATTCCATTTCTGTACTTGGCCAAAGTCCGTAGGTTAAAATACCCACGCGGACTAAATCGTGATTGAATTCGGGGTAAGCTAAAATAGCTGCACTGCAGGATGAATGTACATTCTGAGGGATTAAGCTCTTTTCCCTGAACAACCTCATCCCTTTTAAAAACTTTTCCTGTTGTTCATGAATTCTTTTGTAATTAGCCGAACTTTCTGCACCAGCAAAGTGTGTACACAAACCTTGAAAAATATAACTTTCTTTTTCGAGAATAAGTAACTCGAACAATTCCTTAAATTGATCTTGATTAAAGCCATGCCGATTCATACCTGTTTCGAGTTCAATGTGAATGCATACTCTTGTTTTTTGTTTTTTAGCTTCTTTTAAGAGTAGTTTCAGCATGTGAAAATTATAAACAAAACACTCAATTTGATTGTCGATTACCCAGCTTAAATCTTCATTTGCTACATCTCCCATAATCATGATCGTAGATTTTTTTTCTGAAGCATTACATACTTTTCTTGCTTCAAAAGAGCTGAAAACTGAGAAATGACGAACCCCGTTTTTTTCGAGTTCAGGAACCATTTGGTCAATACCATGACCGTAAGCGTTTGCTTTTACCACAGAAGAAAGCGTCACACCTTTACCAATTTGACTTCTGATAAAGTCAATATTATTTGAAATTGCTTTTTTATCTAATTCTATTTTGGAGCTGTTGTTATATATCATTTAGAAAGTTGTTTTGCTAATTCTGCAAATAATTGAACTGCGGTTGAAATAGTTGCATCTGGAAAATCATATCGATCATCGTGAAGGCTAAATGTGTTTTCACCAGAACCAAGCCCAAACATTGCACCTTTAAAATGTTGTGTAAATAATCCAAAATCTTCTCCCCAATCAAATGGAGTTGAACGATTGATGTAATTTAAATCAAGTGTTTGACAGCTGTTTTTGATCGTTTCAACAACTTCTTTATTATTCATGTTGGCTGTAAATGATTCGAGCCAATTTATTTTATATTCCAAGCTGTATTTTGATGCTATTTGATCTATTTCTTTTTCGATTTTTCCTTTTTGAGTTTTAAAAAATTCGAATTCGGTACTACGAATGGTATACCCAATATTGGCATTCCCAGCTGACGTTCCATAAGCTTCTTCTCCCATTCTAATATGAATTGGAGCAACGACAAAATAATTTGATTTGTCCATGTCAGGTTGATGCAGTGAACTGAAATAATCAATAATTTTAGAAATTGCTATTGAAGGATTGATTCCTTTAGCTGGTTCACCTGCATGACTTGTTCTGCCGATGAGTTCAATATTTATACTTTCCACTGAAGGAGTAAAAACACCTTCCTTGCAAATAATTGAATTCAAAGGATAACCTGGTACATTATGTAATGAAACAGCATAATCGATATTAAATTGATTTAAAAAAGCAGATTCCAAAACTGCTTTAGCGCCTTGTCCTGTCTCTTCTGCCGATTGAAAAAGAAGTATGAATTTACCTTGTTTTGGTTTGTTTTTAATCAATGCTTTTGCCAAACCCAACATAATCGCCATGTGACCATCGTGACCACATTTGTGAGCAACACCTTCGATTTTTGAGGAATGCTTAAAATTATTCGCCTCTTGAATAGGAAGCGCATCTAACTCGCAACGAAAAAGAATTGTTTTTCCAGCTGAGTCATCACCAATTGCAGCGATAACACTATGTTGTGAAAATCCTTGGTGTATAGTTTGTACACCAATTTCCTTTAATTGTCCGACAATAAATTCTGCTGTTCTGGATTCTTTTCCAGAAATTTCAGGGTGTTGGTGTAAATACTTTCGAATTTTAACTAAATCATCCATGTTTTACTGCATTTCATCCCTTAATATAGTAAAATTTAGATAGTATATCCTAAGCTTAAGTTCTTTTAAGACAACTTATAATTTAGCCCTTTTTGAATTCATCAATTTTATACTTTCAAAAATCAACCAAACCCAAGGCGCACCATGCATTAACAAGTCGAACCAATCCATAGGCTGCATGCCATTTGCTCCACCTAAAACCCAGCGAATTTTCCCAAAAAGATGAGGTTCTGGCATAAACGGAGCTAGGCCTAGGGTTAAAGATGCAACTAGTGCTAAAATGAAATTACTGTTTTTCATGTTTTTTTCTAGATTTAAAAGGAGCGGTTAACTGCTGGAAAAAACCAGGCGCATAGTCTTCATCATCGTCAAAACCAAGTTCAATATCACGACCTTCGTATGGAATGTAATTGGTTCTAAAAATATAATCCCAAATACTTAAAGAAATCCCGAAATTCATGCCGTAAGGATGTGATGCTGGGAGTTTTTTGGAGTGATGCCAAATGTGCATTTTTGGATTGTTAAAGATATATTTTAATGGTCCATAATCCCAGCCGACATTTGCATGATTTAAATGTCCAATAGTAATGGCAATTGCATGTACGATAAAGGCTAATTCTAGTTGGAAACCAAAAATCATGGATAATGAAATATACTTGAAACTATTATACAATAACGTTTCTCCAAAATGATAGCGTAAATGTGCTGCAAATCCCATTTCTTTTACAGAATGGTGGACTTTGTGAAACTCCCACAAAAATGGAACACGGTGCAACAAATTATGTACACCCCATTGCACAAAATCAGAGATAAAAAAGAAAATAACCAATTGCCAGCCCCAGTGAATGGTAGATAAGTCAAGTAAGTGGCCACCGTCATATCCAAGAGGAGCAAGTAAATCTGTTAACATTCTAGTAGTAACAGATGATAAAGCAATATATAAAAGCAAATTAAAAATAAAAAAGTTAAAGAACATATAAAATGCATCCAACCAAAAATCTTTGCGAAATGCTTTTTGATTTTTTCGCCACGGGAAAGCTAATTCAAGCCCCCAAACGAAAAGCGAAATTATGATAAGAAAGTAAAAGAAATTGAACTCTCCTTTGCTGAAAGGTGATATAATCGTCTTCCAGAGATATTTAGCATAAGATTCGTATGCACTTACAAATATTTCGAGGTATTCGTTCATTTAATTCTAAAGTATTTTAAAGCAAATAACAGTGTCCTGATAAAGTACCCAAGACCTCACGCAATGACCGAGGTTAACGGGTTGTGGGAAGTTCAGAGGTTGTGGGGTATACAGTAGGGACGCACGGCCGTGC
>JBBEBO010000192.1:4183-11045 GCA_040882265.1 Brumimicrobium sp.
GTGCGTCCCTACTGTATACCCCACAACCAGCACAACCCTATCTCCCAGTTCTCACCTCGAGTATTACGAGAGGTCTTAATTTATATTGGACAATAATAGAAAGCAAATATAAGAGAAATGCAATTCTTAAATTGTAACAGAAGTTGCACAAACAAAAAAATCGCTTGCGAATAAACACAAGCGATTTGAATACTTATAAATGTGAGTTGTTAATTTGCTTTCAAAATACTTAATGATTTATCACCAAATACATTGTTAGAACCATAAGGAGAACCAACGCCGTCCCATTTCTCCCATTTTTTTAACTCAATATATTGAGGGTTACGAGCAATTTGCTCAGCCTCTAATCGAATAGCTTCAGATTTGAATTTTGCAGAAACAATTAACGCTGAATCTCCTCTTGCTTTTTCAATTTTAGCATTAGCAAGATACTCTTGTTCCTTTTGCTTTTCTTTTGCAGTAAGGTTACGTTGTTTTTGCGTTTCTTTTTCTTCTATTTGTTTCGCAATACTTGGAGGCAAGTTTACGTCTGCTATTTCGACATAATTTAGATTGAGGTAATTTCCATCAAAATCATTCTCCAAAATAGCTTCTATCTCTCCCTCGAGCGCTTCACGTTTTGAACTGTACACTTGTTCGTATGTATATCTACCAATAACGTCCTTAATTGCACCTCTTGCCTTGTCATCAATAAAGGTGGTGTAATTTTCACGGTGTTTTATGTGGATTTTAGCCACATTATTAGGTTCAATATTATAGTTTACAGACACGTCTAACGTTACATCTGTACCATTAATATCCATAACCTGTTGGTTATATTGCTTCGATTTATCAACGATTTCGTAAGTAATCATTTGATTCCATGGTAGAATAAAGTAGGTTCCTTCTACGTGAATATCACCTTCTTCTATACTTGGTGAGTTATACGGACGATAAACGAATCCTTGCTCACCCGGTTCTACATCCACCCAAGAGTTAAAAAATATAATTATTGCTATCAATGCCACTGCACCGATTGCTACGTACCTAACCATTTGTTTAGTTTCCATATCTGTCTTTTTTTCCTTTTTTGACGATGTAATCGACTGTTAAATAAATAATTGCTATTAGTGCTATCAAAACGAGCACTTTCATAAAAGGAGGAGATTTGAATAAATATCGAATTGAAACATAGATAGAACCACCAATAATAGCGGCACCAATTATAATTCTAAAAATTTGTCTAGCTCGAAGATTCATTTTACTCCACTTTTATATCGCAAATGTAGTTAATTAATAACGTCTTGAGGGTCTCTTTTACTAACTAAATAAACCTCCATTAAGGTTGATTGTTTGCCCGTTAACATAATGGGCTTCATTTTGCATTAAAAATTCAATAGTTTTACATATTACTTGAGGCTTGCCAAGTTCTTTTGCGGGTATTGTATCAATTATTTGCTCTTTTAGTTCAGCGGGGATATCTCGAATCATTCCTTTGTCAAAATACCCTAAGGCTAAAGCGTTTGTTGTTATATTGAATGGGATAAGTTCTTTGCTCAGCGTTTTTGTCAGTCCAATGATTCCCGCTTTTGATGCTGCATAAGCTGAAGTACCAATTACACCAGTTTGAGCAACTACAGAAGTGATATTTATAATACGTCCCCAATTATTCTCTCTCATTAGTGGTGTAGCATGTTGAATTACCCGAAATGGTGCGGTAAGATTTAATGCAATTGTTTCATCCCAAGATGACTTGTTAGTTTTCCAAGAAATATTGCTTTTTGAAATTCCAGCGTTATTTATTACCACATCAATTTGATTAAAAGATACTTTTATTTCTTCAAACATAGCTTGAAGCTCACTTTCGTCAGTTAAATCGGCTTTTACATGCTTCACCTTGTCACTTTCCTTTAAAGACAACGGGTTTTCATTGTGATGAAGGATTAAATGATGCCCCAATGAAAAAAAATAGTTCGCCATAGCTTCTCCGAGGCCTCCAGATGCGCCAGTAATTAATATTATTTTTTTATCCATTTTCTAAAAAATTGTATAAGTTTAAACCAAAATGGTCCATTTTCCCAACTATATCGATAATAGTATTTGTCTATTGCTGAGAATCGTGTATTAAAAAAACGAACTCCTTCAACACTTGAACCTCCGAAATCAAAACTATAATTTTTTTCAATACTTGACTGTATGAGTTTATTCATTGCTGCGTACATAGCACCTGAAGCCATTCCATCGTCTTTGCAAGCTCCTTTTAAGTATAGTGTTGTTTTGTTGTACTCAAGTGCGATTAAGCCTCCAATTAACTTAGTGTCATCGTAGATTCCTAAGCAAGTTAATAAATTATTATCTTGAGCTTTTTCAACTAATTTATAAATATTTTCACTTTCATCTGTACCGTAAAACTCAAGCTTTTCTGCAAGAATTTTTTTAATTAAATGACTCAATTCTTTACTGTCAGCGCCAAAATTTAATTTGTAATTAGATTTTTCAAATTTCTTAACCTGCCTTTTTGTAACGTCTTTTAATTTATATAATTTTTTGTCAATTATCTGAAACGGCAGTTTTTTTTCAGGAATATTTTTTAATTGAGATTCATTTAAATGAAATGTGCCTCGTTTAAACTTTGTTGTTAGATCCTTTTCAAATATTCGCCAATCTATTTCATGAATATTTCCTATTGCAGAAACTGCGCGGTGAAAAAATGGCGGATACACAGTTAAAATACCGAGTTTTCTTGTGAATGCCACTGGAACCGCAAAGCTAAAGTCTTCATTTGTAAACGCGTACCAATCATCTGCTGTTGCGTCAAGATAAAATGATTTTGAGAAAACTGATGGCGCTGTAGTTGATTCAACTAGCTGATCCCATTTTTCACGGTCGATTTTACTTTGATGAACCCACTTTCCTTTCATGCTTTATGTAACGTTAGAAACGTGTGTTTCATTTTATTCTTTTCAATATACTTATCTAACTTGTCTAATGAAAAGTAAGTCATGCTTTTGGGGTGTCCAATAATAACTAGATCTGAACGCCCCTGACGTGCAAATTTTTTAGTAATAGAATTGAGTTTCTGCGCATAAAATCCATCGCAACTAACATGATCCCACGTTTTCTTTTTAAGTGAAGTATATTTTTTTCCTGGTTGAGCTATAAAATTCCCATCACCAATCATCTTATGTTGATTTGGGATTAATCTTCCAAGTATATAGAGTTGCCAAAAAAAAATTGGGTGATATTGATATCCTCCAATTGGTAATTCTAAAAAAGTACCATTTTTATCTTCTTCGCATAAATCATCTTCAAAACGATATCGACCTTTTGTAGGAGCATTTTTAAAATCAAAGTAATAATGTTTTGACTTTAAACTGGCTCCCGGGAAAACAGTGGAGTCAACTAAAATTTCATTTTCTTTGAAAGCATCTTTAAATTGAGAAAATGGTTGTAAGCACCAGCCACCTGCTCTAAATCCACTTACTTTATGCCCTAACAAGTTTTCAAGAGCATATTTATAACGGTTAATGATTTCAGTAGATTTCTCTTTGCTGAAATCAGATAACTTATAGTGACCATCAATTTTAATTTGCCAATTTTCACCATCAAAGATTGCATAATCCCAATGAGGATGTATATGAAGTTGGAGATCGTGACCTTCATTTTGAAGTGTTTTAATTTGATAAAGTACACTTTCCCTCTGCTCTTTTAGTAAGTCAAACTTATTTTGTTGTTTTTCTAACTGCATGAGGTATCCGATATCTATAAAGAAAGTGAATTTTACATCGTGCTTTCTGGCAATTTCGATTAATTTTTTTGTTGGCTCCAATAAGCATTTTTGAGGAGTTCCAGTTGGTTTCCCAAAAAAAAGTTCGTAATCAAAAGTAAGCAACAAGTTCATGATTGCGAAGATAGGAAATTAAACTATTGAAAAGTATTCAACGCACTAATATCGTTTGCTAACAAGTATTTTATGGAACAACTATTTTTGTTGATGTTCCTCTTTCTTGATTTATAACTAGAAATATTCCTTTTTTGTTAAAAGACTTTTGTAATTCACCATCTGCTTGAGCCACGAGTTGTCCTGAGGTTGAATAAATAGAATATTTTTCTTTATTTGGAAAGAGTATGCTTCCTGAAATATTATCATAATATACCTCGTTGATGTTAACGGTAACTGCTATTATTCCTTTTTGATGAATAGTACCGTCATAATCAACTGAATTTAATTGATAGTAATTTATACCATTCCTAGGTCTAGTGTGGTTAAATTCATATTTTATTGAATGCGAAACAGACCCAGCACCTTGTATTTTAGTAATAGATTCAAAATCATAACCTGAGGTTGAGTGGAACAACTCGTAATAATTATTGTCTTGTTCAGAGCTACTTTCCCAATATAACTCAGTTTGACCATTTTTGTACTCACCTTCAAATAATACTAGAGTAATAGGAAGTGGAGTTACTGGGCAAGTTTCTGATAGCGGGTCGCGCATCAAACGAAGCCACTCTTCATTCGAAGCATTGTTAAATGTCCCAGGTGTTTCGTCTGTAGGAGCGGATCCAATTAACCAGTTATTAGGGTCTTTGAAGTCTCCAGCTGTAAAAGAACCGTTTTCACCACCCATCCCACTATTTTTAATTTTTGTTCCGTCGGGTCCTCCAGATATTTCACTACCTCCATAAGAAACTCCATGGAAATAAGTGCCATCAGGCATACGTACTTGAATAGCATCACCACCATTTGCTATACCTAAAGGATTCCAAGATGTTGACGCTGTTGTTGCAGGTGTGTAGGTTGAATCGGGATCATTTGCGTTCGGAATATCGCTGTATATTTCAAATAATGTTGTGTTATTATGTGGTATAACATATAGTGAATCATTGTCTGAATCAAATGGGTCATCAGCAGGTAAGGAAGGATTGGGATCGTCTTCATTGTACACCACGACTACGGATCCTACGGGGATATCAGACCACTGCGCATGATTAGTTAAACGCAAATGTCCAAGGGCGATACCAGTTCCTCCTGGGTTGTTGTAATCCGTAGTGAAAGTTCCGTTGTTGTCGTCAATTATATATCCCCTCACGTCAACCGTTTCTCCACATTGACCAGCCACAATAAATTCATAAAACTCCTGACTTCCTGTCGAACCATTTGAGAACTCATTTATCAGTAATCCACCTGATGCGGGAAGTGTTGAAGGACATACCTCATAAACAATTTCTATATCTGTTCCATTATCGTCGCCAGTAACGCTGGGGTCATCACTTACTATTCTAACTCTGTAACCTGTCCCACTTGGTGTTCCTGCTGGAATTGTGAAATCAATTGTTCCCGAAGGATCTGTTCCGTCTAAAGAAAGCGTACCGATACTTGTTGCTGAAGTAAAGTCTCCAGAAGCATCAGATAACTCTACAGTAAATGTGTTTCCAGCATTGAAAACACCTGAAGATGTAAAGTCTAAACTTCCTGTATCCGCAGTGTCACAATCAACTTCATAATATAAGTCTGAGATAGACGAAACTGTTATTGTACAAGGATTGTTAATGATTTCAATATCAATACCGTTGTCAGTACCAATAGTAGCAGGAGCATCACTAACAACTCTCATTCGATATGCAGTTCCAGAATTCGTCCCTGCTGGGATATTAAAGTTTATAGTGCCACTAGGGTCTGTTCCGTCTAAAAATAACGAACCAATAGTTGTTGTTGATGTAAAACTTCCTGTTTCATCTGATAATTCAATGGTGAATTCATTCCCAGCATTAAAAACGCCTGTAGATGTGAAATCTAATGACCCGTTATCTCCTGTTGTACAGTCGGTATTAAACGTCAGGGCTGAAACTGCATCCACTTGAATTGAGTTTGTGCTGCAATTGGGAGCATCTCCAAAACCATCTAAATCATTCACTGGATCAGAGGAAACCGTTTCAAAGCGCAAACTAGGGTCAGTCCAATTAGAAGTTGTTCCCGTACATATTCCATTTAATATTTGAATGTTTTGATTAGCTGTAGAAACGCCACCACCAGACCATGAAGCACCTGGATCTGAACCGCAGGTACCAAAAACATCCATTAATACTCCGTCGAGATATATTTGTAGCGCATCGTCACCATTAAAAGCAAAGCCATAATCAGTTGTTCCACTCAAATTTGTTCCGTTCGTTGTGGCCTCAGCAGTTAAGTCTGAAGTACCGATAACCCAAACTTCTCCTGGTTGTAGAATTCCACTTGTAACTGATGCTCCTGCTATATTATTACAACCGCCTCCATTCGTTCCTTGATGAACATTTAGAGGAGTAGCAGAAAAATCAATTGCAGTTCCAGAATAATTGAAGACTTCAATTCCTTTGGGGTCTGTACCTGAGTTGGTTTCAATATATTGACTAATCATTACCTGAGTTTTCGCAGTGTTTAAACAAACAAACCCTATGGTGATAATTATGGAGAATCTAAAAAATAGTTTTAACATTTTATTTAAAAAAAAGACTTATAAAAAAGCACAAATATTTTATAAACCAATCTTATCTTCTAATGGTTTCAGAGAACTATAAAGAGTTCCGTCAAGGAGATCATTAAAAGACTTTCACAACAAAACTACGTCATTTTACTTAGTTGAACAAAAGGTGATTATTACTAATATATTAACAATTTATGAAATACCTTTAATAGTCTTGTATTCAAAGTGATTTAATGTTAATAACTTCTTTAAATGGTAGTTAAATAAACACTAGTGTCCGGGAACAATAAAACGGACCTCTCGCAAAGCTACCAATGACGTATTTCATCATCTGATTGATAATCAACGCTTAATCAGCTTAGCCCTGCCACACTCAATAAAATTCCTCACTCGATTATTAGTGACGAGTGACATAGTGA
>JBBEBO010000193.1:0-10858 GCA_040882265.1 Brumimicrobium sp.
ATAACCCAGCGTCACCTCGAGCATCGCGAGAGGTCTTGTTTCGTTTATCCGGACATTAATGGATTTTTATATACTGTGAATAATTTGCTTCGCACTTTGTAATCATTAAATTTAACCTCTCAAATTTCCGTCAACATGAGCCAAGAAGAAAAGGAAAAAGAATACTTGCAAGATTTATTATTCAAAGTAGATGATGCTATTGTGCGAATTGATGAAGCGATTAAATTGAAGAAAGAGGAAATCGACTACATGAATAACCACATGCAAGAGCATAAGCGCGACATGGATCACCTTGAAAAAAACGCCATGCGTGAAACGATTTACAATTATACACTTCAGGGAGATCATTCTAAAGAACAAAAGAAACGCCTTTTTAGATTAAAGGATGTTCCGTATTTTGGACGTATTGACTTTATTCAAAAAGGACAAAAGACGAAGAAAAACATCTACGTTGGAGTGCACAACTTTCAAGACGATACAGAAAATAAAAATTTAGTTTATGACTGGCGAGCACCTATTTCAAGCATGTTTTATGATTACGAATTAGGTGAAGCTGATTACGACACGGAAAAAGGCAAAGTAAAAGGTGAAATTAACTTGAAAAGGCAGTTTCGGATTCGTAAGGGTGAAATGGAATACATGTTGGACAGTGATATTACTATTCAAGATGAGGTGTTACAGCGCGAGTTAACTCAGGCTTCGTCTTCAAAAATGAAGAACATCGTTGCTACTATTCAGCGTCAACAAAACTTGATTATTCGGAATGAAGAAGCGCGGCATTTGATTATTCAAGGTGTTGCAGGTTCTGGTAAAACATCGATTGCCTTGCACAGAATAGCCTTTTTGCTTTATAAGTTTAAGGACACAATTTCATCAGATGATATTTTGATTATTTCTCCCAATAAAGTGTTTGCTAGCTATATTTCAAACGTACTTCCTGAACTTGGGGAGGAAACCGTGAGAGAAACAAGTCTTGAAGAAATAGCAGACGAATTGCTCGAATATCAGATTAAATTCCAACCCTTTTTTGAGCAAGTTGCCGAATTACTCGAAAAAACGGATGAAAAATTAATTGAACGCATACAGTTTAAGTCTTCACTCGACTTACTGAAGAAAATGGATGAATATTTCGTATATCTCCAGAATGAAGCGTTTGAACCTACGGATATTTTTGTCAATAAAAAGCCTGTTCCAAAATGGTTTATTGAAGAAATATTTGAAAAATATAACCGCTTACCGTTGCTAAAAAGGTTCAATGAAGTGGTTTCAGAAGTAGTAAATAACGTGTTTTTCTATTACAAATATGAAGTCAAAGGTGCTGAAAGAACTGAGCTGCATAAAACTATAAGAAATATGTTTCCTTCTACGAATTTGCGCAAACTCTACAAAGGTTTTTACGATTGGTTAGAACGTCCTGATTTATTAAAAATGCGCAAAGGATCGACATTTGAGTACAGTGATGTTTATCCGTTGATTTACCTAAAAATGAAACTCCAAGGAATCGTAGCATTTTCCGAAGTAAAACATTTAGTAGTAGATGAAATGCAGGATTATTCTCCTGTACAATACAAGGTCTTGGCACAATTATATCCGTGTAAAAAAACAATTTTGGGCGATATCAATCAATCTGTGAATCCGTTTAGCTCTTCTAACTTAGAAGTAATCGAAAAAGTGATGTCAGGTGCTACTTCTATGACGCTATTAAAAAGCTATAGGTCAACCTATGAAATTACTGAGTTTACAAAGCGCATAAGCGATAAAGTCGATGTTGAGCCACTAGAACGCCATGGGAAAGCGCCTGAAATCACTAAACTGAAGAATAAGGAAGAAGAAATTAATCATATTAAATCGTTGTTAGATGAATTTAATAAAAGTGATTATAATTCGATTGGAATTATTTGTAAGACGCAAAAACAAGCAAATTCAATTCATGAAGCGTTAAACAAATACAAAATTCATCTACTCGACGGAACTAGTAGTGGATTTGATAGTGGAATAATTTTAACAACTGCTCATCTTGCGAAAGGATTAGAGTTTGATATGGTGATTGTCCCGCATGTCAACGAAAAAAACTATCACACCGCTCCCGATCAACAAATGCTATACGTTGCATGTACCAGAGCGATGCATAGGTTGGAGTTAACTCATGTTGGTAATGTATCGGAGTTTTTAACAGAATAGTTCATCCAGTTAATGACATTTTGTTATCTTTAACTAACAACTTGATTTAAGTTTTGGCTTTTATTTTCAGTTTTAAAACTTTTTTCATCTAAAATAAATGCCATGTGTTTTTCAGCAAGTGCGAGTTTTGGAGCAGGAGCCGTTCTTACGATTATAGGCGCAGTTTCGATAAAAAAAACAAGTCGTTCTTCCCAAATTCCTTTTGCAAGTATTCCATTGCTTTTCGCACTACAACAGATAGCTGAAGGTTTTTTATGGTTGGCACTGAGTAATCCAGATTTTGCGTTTTTGAATGAGTTTATGACGTATGCTTTCCTGTTTTTCGCCCAAGTTCTGTGGCCCATTTGGGTGCCTTTTTCAATTTTGAAATTTGAAAAACCTACTAAACGCAAACTGTTTAGTAAAATATTAGTGGGATTAGGGTTTCTGATTGCTGCACTTCTTGGTTATATGTTAATCGTATACCCCGTTTCGTCAGAAGTTGTGTCGTGTCATATTTCCTACATCCAGAAATACCCCATGAACCTTTTAGTTTATGGTGGGGCTCTATACATTCTGACAACGATAGGGCCGACCTTTTTTGTTTCTTCCAAACGAATGTGGACTTTAGGTGTTGCAATTGCAATATCGTATGTTGTTACAGAGTTTTTCTATTCTGAATATGTGGTTTCCGTATGGTGCTTTTTTGCAGCAATTACAAGTGCATTAGTGCTTTGGATTGTTGTTGGTAGTGGAAAGGAAACCAGAAGCTAGACAAAAAATCGTGCATATAACCAATTTACGTTGGTCTTACAATAAATGATTACTCACACACTAAAGCTCCTCCTTTCATGCCTACAAGTTTAAATGGTTTTAGGTTTATTTTGAAGATATGATATTCGGGGTTCGTATGAAATCTATCATATTGTAGTGGCACCGCTGAAGGCTGTTTATTTCCTTTAACCTCAAACTCCAACATAATCTTAAGTTGACATTTAGTTAGATCTGGAATGTTTTTTAGTTGATTCTTGCTAATCTTAACAATCAAACTTTTATTTTTCTTATTTGTAACATAGTCTATCTCCATGACTTTTACGTTCTCAAATTGTATGTTTTTTCCAATGATTTGATGTTTACTATCATTTGCGTTAGGTGAATGGTGCTCAAAAAAACCTTCTTCACCATAATAAAGATCTCTCCACGCTTTATTGTCAGAACGGTCTGGAAGTAATCCAGCCGATTTTTTTTCAATATAATTGGCTAACTCGTGTGTTGCTAACATCGATCCATTATATGTCATGTGTTGGTTGGAACTGTATGTGTTTTCAAAACTCTCTGGACCAAACATTTTATGGTATTCTGAAGTTTGTAGATTGAGCCAAGGCTTTTTTGATCCGTCAATTAATTCTTTTAGCTCTTTTTTCCAAA
The DNA here is from genome assembly GCA_040882265.1 of Brumimicrobium sp. GTDB lineage: Bacteria > Bacteroidota > Bacteroidia > Flavobacteriales_D > Crocinitomicaceae > Brumimicrobium. The sequence goes on from JBBEBO010000193.1 coordinate 3,589, forward strand.
CCGAGTAGTTATCAATATGTTCTTCATACATTGGGAGTGTAAGAAAAACAAGTTCGATGTTTTCCTCTTCACATAATTGTACAATTTTATTAATATATTTTTTAGTGTAATTGTTCCATTTGTAATCTTTACCATCAACTTTAGCTCCTTTTTCTTCATAAATTTGTAGAACAGAGTCTTCAATACCCTTTGTAAAGCGTACAAAACGACCTAAATAAAGTTCGTCGTCACCTCTTTTTCTGGAGAACCGACTTCTCGAATCCGTATTCTTTTCAATTTGTTCGTAATTAGTGAGTAGAAAATCGTGATTTCTTAATGTGTTTGACCATGCATAACCATAATTTTCAGAAGTAAACAATTGTGGTGTCGACATCAATTTAATACTAAAATCTTTTCGAGCAGAGAAACTTTTAAATTGATCAGACAATTGACTATCATTTAAGTTGTATGGATTAAATGCTTTCACACCATAGGTTTCAACAATAACATGTGTAGGCTTTGTAACCATTAAAGCTTCTTTAAGTGCAAAATAAGAGTCGCCAATATGTGTTCCAGGAGATGCTAAAATAAATGAGTTTACACCAAGTCTTGCGCTTAGATTCTTTGGGTTGATTCCAGTATATAAATGCGAGTTTCCAACAAGTAAAATATCAACATTGTGATCTTTTGTGAAGTCATAAAAAGCGTCCCATTTTTTTAACGTGTGATTGTTCTTGTTGTTGGGGTCAAAAATTCCTTTCGAGTCAGAGACATAAAGTCCGATAGTAACCAATATACAGATTGCAAAAAACTTAATTGCAATCAACATCACTGGGCGCTTTCTAGCGACAATTTTTTTTGGTATCGGTGCCTTTTTCGGCGCTTTATGTTTTTTCTTTTTGCTCAAAATTGAAAATAAATAAAATTAGCATCGTTTAACCCAACTCCATACGCTCCAAATAAGAGTGTAAAAGCCACTAAAAACAAGTAAACTCCCCAACGGATAATTGCATTTCTCTGATAAAACCAATCGTAGAGCTGCGTTTTGTTTTCATTGATAACTTCAAACACAAAATAAAGTGCAATAACCCACCAAATGAGTGTAAAGGTTGCTTCATTTAAACCAAAATCATACAATGTTAACTCGCCAACTGAAGCGAATAAATTACCAAACATAGTCATAGCATCTTGGAAAGTCTCAGCTCTAAAAAACACAAGTGAAAGTGTCCACATCAGTGTAACAAATAGACTCACGAGAACTCTTTTTATTCCTTTTTTGCTTTTAATTGCAAGAAATCGATCGAGCAAAACAATGAATAAACCGTTGATTGCCCCCCAAATCACAAAATTCCATGAAGCGCCATGCCAAAGGCCACTTAAGACAAATACGATCATGATATTTCGAATCATTTTACTTTTCCCCTTGCGATTTCCACCAAGAGGAATGTACACGTAATCTTTGAACCAAGAACTCAAACTAATGTGCCACCGCTTCCAAAAGTCGCCAAACGATGTCGCTAAATAAGGTCGATTAAAGTTTAATGAGAGCTTAAAACCTAAGGTTCGTGCACTACCAATTGCGATATCAGAATATGCTGAGAAATCTAGGTACAGTTGAAGTGCAAAAAATAATACGGCAATCATTGCAGGTAGTCCACTTGCTTCTCCTAAGTTTCCGTAAACCTCATCTATAAATATGGCGAGTCGGTCGGCGATCACAATTTTTTTAAATAACCCCCAAGCCATCAATAAGAGACCACTTCGCATCATTTGATAGTCTGGTATATGAATTTTCTCAAATTGTGGAAGTAAATTTCTCGCCCTTTCAATCGGTCCAGCAACTAATTGAGGAAAGAACGAAACAAAAGCGAAAAATGAAGCAATATTCTTGGTAGGTTCCAATCGCTTGTAATAAATATCAAAGGTATAACTCAATGTTTGGAAGGTGTAAAAACTAATTCCAACAGGTAAAATAATGTTTAACGACGGTCCACTCAAGTTTGTGCCGAAAAGTGAAAAGGCTTCTGTAAAACTGTCTACAAAGAAGTTGAAATATTTAAAAAAGCCTAAAAACCCAAGGTTAACAATGACGCTCAGAGTAAGCCAGCGTTTTCGAGTTTTTTTGTCTTCAGATCGAAATATTTTTTGTCCGCAAATAAAATCAATAAAGGAGCTAATCACAATTAACGATAAAAACCGCCAATCCCACCACCCATAAAAGACATAACTAACAGCAATCAAAAAAATATTCCGCGCATTGAGGTGTTTGCGGAACACTAACCAGTAGAGAAAAAAGACGACTGGAAAAAAGATAGCAAAGTCTATGGAGTTAAAAAACATTGTTTTTAATTTTTTTGCTGCTAGACAAACATACTAAATGATCTTGAAATGGAGTGTACTAAGGTTTTGTTTTCTTAAAAAAGTTTAAATGTATTTGAACTGAAATAGTGATATTATATCATACGATAATAATTGGTTTTGCGGTTTAGCTTGACCGTACCATAAACTAATTACTTAGAAGAAAGCACCTACATAAAATTTAAACTGTAAGTCTATAATCAATCCAAAATTTAATAAAGACAATTGCAAGTAAATAGACTAAAATAGGTAGGGGAGTATACACAGAAAGCAATGTCCCTAATATGATTCCAACGATTGAAATAATTAGTGCTCTTTGTCTAGAGTAGAAGAGTTCTTTCCAGTTTTGAAATTGAAATAATTTAGGCATCAAAAACATCGTTTTGTATTGTTGGTAGTTACCAAAAACAACCAAAGGTAATAAGATAAAGCCTTGTGGAATAGGAATGCCTGCTTCTTCATACATCAGGAAATTGACAAACTCTTTCTTAAAGGAAATACCTGGATATAGGTAGGTCATGATTACGTGAACACCTGTGATAATTCCTATAATTAATGAAAAATTTAAAAAGGCAAATAGCTTTAAGCGTGGAGGAACTTTTTTAATTGATTTAAACTTTAAAATGCGTTTTACTTTTAGTAACAAAAAAACCTCAGTAGCGAGTAAATCAATAAAATAAAAAAGTAAAATAAAATACAAACTCCATTCAAAGTAAAAAAAACCGAGTATTGGAATTACAGCTTCACCCAAAGCTTGAATAATCCGCATTCGCTTCATTTATCTTAGTTTTTGAGAGGCTTCGATTGCAGGCTCGTATTCATCATCAATGCGAAGCGCCTTAGAGAATGCGCGAGCGGCGTCTGCTTGTCTTCCTTGAGCAAAGTAAGCTTCCCCAATTTGATACCAACCGTGAATATATTCTGGCTGTTCATCTAGAAGTCTGTTGTAGAAGTAAACAGCACTATCTAATTCTTCTTGGTAATAGTGTTTTATATAGCCTTGATTAAAATATGCCACATATGCTGTGGAATCATTTCTTAATAGGGTTCTATACCCAGCTAATGCTTTATCGTACTTGCCTAAATCTTGTAAACTTTTTGCAATTCCGTAAGTGGCATTTAGGTTCTTAGGTTTTAACTCAGCTGCATTTTCATAATACTCTAGTGCTAACTTATGATCTTCCATTTCAGTTAATAACCAACCAATTTGAAGATGCCCTATAAAATAGTCAGGATCAATTTGAACTGCAGTTTGATAGCTAGAAAGCGCCAAATCAAATTTTTCCATGGTTTTGTATATAGAACCTTTTAAAACATAAGCGTCACGATATTCTTCATCTATTCTCAGTGCGTCATTGATGTATTTGATAGCTGTTTTAAAGTCTCCTGTAAGTGAATAAGTATTTGCTAAATTGACCATTGTTTCAGGATCATTTTTCTTTACAGAAAGCACATATTTGTAATGTTTTTTAGAACGCTCAATATCCTCAAGTGGAGCCTGAGGCTTGTTGATTAAAGACCACGCATATAGTTTCCTTGCATCTAAATTTGTTGAGTCTAGCATATAAGCTCGTGCACCAGCGTCTAATGCGCATTTAAAGTTGAGGTCTTCTTTACAGAGTTCTCCAAGTTTGATCCATAATTTAATATTATCGGGATTTTTTTCAACACTGTCGGCTAATGCTTGTAAGCTATTTGTGTCAGTTTTTTCTGAATCAGTATAGTATTTGCCACTTTTATCTGGCTTATTTTCATCACAAGCTACAAATAAAAAAGTAGTCAATATATAAAGTAAGTATCCGGATTTAAATTTAATCATGCATTCCTAAGTTTGTACACGCAAAGATAAATAAAACTAGAGAGTATTTACTGAAGTAAAAACCAATAAAGAGATTGTAATAACAGTTTACTAAAGAAGGTTGAAAAATTATTCAGACCAACGGACATCCTGATTCTTTATGTCAAAATATCCAGACTTTCCATCTTTACCGACTCTCGCCAAATCACCACTACCTTCAGGAACGTCAACCCAGTCGTATTCAAATGGAATTGCTATTTCTCCTTTTGTATCAATATAACCCCAGTGACCATCTTTTTTTACAATAATGTAACCAGCATTTGTAGTAAATCTTTTATTCGTTTGTTTAAATCCAGAACCATCTAAGTTTAAGTCGTCTTCTGATACATCGGCAATCTCCTTAACGTCTTCGTAAATGAACTCGGTAATAGGGTTGTTTTGGGTATCTATAAATCCAATTTTATCATCTTTTTTTACTAATGCAATTCCATCCTCGAAACTCTTTACATAATCATATTGAAAATCAATTACTCGTTTGCCGCTTTTATTCACAAAGCCGTATCCTTTATTTTTGTCTTGTACCCAAGCAAGATCATCTCTCCAAACTCCTATGTTATCGTATTCAAATGGAATTATTGTATCACCAGCTGTACTTAACATTCCCCACTTAAGAGGCCTTACTTTACTTTTTAGTTTAACCAATCCGTCTTTTACACCTTTACTTGTTCCGTATACCGGAGGGATGACAACTTTTCCAGTAGAATCGATATATCCAGTTCCAGAGCCTTTTTTATACATTTTAAAATAGCCACCATCTTCGTAACCGTATAGCATTTCTGTGAACTTTATAGGTACAACAACCTCTCCTTTATAGTTGATTACGCCACTTTTTACAGTGTCGTTTATTTTTTCTTTCACCACACAATAACCGTTCTTAAATTCGTATGTATTGTAAAAAGTTCTACCATTAAATAGTGTATCACCTTCACGATTGACAAAAAACCGGTTTCCATTTGCCTCTCCGCTTCGGAAGATTACGGGAATTTCCTCTTTTTTGTCAATAGTATTATTTTTTTCTGGTTCTTTTTCTTCTTTTTTACTGTTGTTACATGATAAAAAAAGTATGGTCCAAAATACGATCAAAAACAAATAACTCAATTTTAAAAATTGTAAACGCATAATTTTAATTTTACTAAATGTTTCCAATAAAGGTAGTTATTTTTATTAATTATTGAGGAGGTGATGATTGAAGTTTACTAAGATATGAATAATTAAATACCTATAATTTTCTTATTAGCGCTTGAACGTTTTTTTAGACCTATACTTAATTATTAATTAGAATAATAAGGTTGTATTTTCAAGATATTTTATTATTTGATTGGAAGATTTATGCCTTGCTTAAAATGACCTTATTGTTTGTTAATTGATGTACATTAGGGATGTTTTCTTGTCTAATTTAAATCACTCCATTCTGTCGGCAAAATGAAATCAGTTCAATAGAATTTTTGCACCCTGCTTTTTTAAGGATATTTCTGCGGTGTGTATCTACGGTGTGCTTACTTATAAAATGTAAATTACCTATTTCTTCACTGTTTAAACCACGATTAATTCCACTGATGATTTCCAGCTCTCTGGGTGAAAAATAATTTTCATATTGGTGACCCACATATTTTTTAAAAGCTTCTTGGTCTATACCTTTCGCATCAAATTTCCATTCTACACAATTTGAAGTATTCATATACGAAATATCTGTTAGCAAAGACATATTACTTATTAAGCGCCCATTTTTATCAACTTCAAATATATTAGATTGCCTGAGAACTTTGATATATTCTCCATTTTTTTTTCGCAATCTATAAGTTAAATAAAGGTGTCCATTTTTGCATAAACCATGATCTACAGCATAACCAACAGCAGCTTGAATAATGCGTAATACAGTTTCCTTATCATCAGGATGGAAATAACTGTGAGCCAATTGTGAATTGAATTCCTCTGGTGTATATCCTAAAAATTCAAAAACTCCTTTCTGATAAGTTATAGTTGAAGACTGAAAATTGTGTACATACAAGCATTGAAATGCGTTTAATGGATAACTATTTAAACCATCAAAAGATTTAATTGGATTTTCTATGTCCTTCAACTTTTTCCTTTGTTGCTTCAAAAATGTATTTATGTCACTTTTTTCTTTATTCAAAGTTTTTCTAGATACTTCATTATTGATTCATAATTATTACTTGGCTTTTCCAATAAACTGTAGTGTCCAGAGTCTTTAATTTTAGCATAGAAATCAAAAACACCTTCATTGTTTAACTGATTCAAAAAATCATTATTTGCTCCAGTATCATCAACAGCGATTATACAACCAACATAAGTTGATTTATTTTGTTTTAATACGGCCAACTGATCAGAAAATTTCATAGCGCCAAACTCCTGCAATAGTCGGTCTCTAAAAACGGAGTCGGTATTTAAAAATGTTTCTTTTAAATAATCTATAACATTTTGATTGGAGCTAAAATCGGAAACAAAGTTTTCTATAAGTATAATATTCTCTTGTTCGTTTTCAGTTAATTCAAAATTGGGAAGTTTCAGGTAGGGGGCAAAACTACTAGAGTATGAAACTGGAGGGGCTGCTAATAGTAATACACCATCTATTTGTATAACTTTCATCAACTCAATAGCAAGGTTTCCACCCATAGAATGACCAATTATAACAAGTTTTCTAAAAGAGAATTGATTTATGAAATCAACTAAACACTGAATAAACACTTCAAAGTGATATTCACTTGGTTTTAACCTTGGGCTTTTTCCATGTCCAACAAAATCTGGAGCTACAACTTGCCACCCATCGATTTGATTCAATAAAGCTGAAAAATAATTCGAATCAGTTGAATTACCATGTAAACAAACTATCAAGTTATTGGCTTCACTCGTCGAAGACTGGTAGTTTAGTTTAATTTCCTGTTTCATTCTCTAAAAATAATAAATTTTTTTATTTTATATAGTTTATCACTAGTGTCCGGGAACAATAAAACGAACCTCTCGCACCACCCAACTTACCTTGCGTTACCTCGAGATTTAACTTTTTTAAAAAACAGCATAAGTTGAAATGACGCTGATTGTTGAAGTAGGGACGAA
>JBBEBO010000194.1:0-10803 GCA_040882265.1 Brumimicrobium sp.
TTCGCTGTTTGACCTGAATTTAGCCAAAATCTTCTCGACACGGGATCTCACCAACCCGATTTTCAGGCCAAATTCATAGAAGTCGTCATATGCATAGAACGCATTGGTTTCACATCCTCTGTTTGGCCTTCTGATATAGTTTCTCCTAACTAAAATGTCTGTCCAATTTTCTGCAATCGGCAATGGGCCGTCGCTCCTTTCAGTTTTAGCTTTTCAGTTATCATAACTACTATGGACATCGCTGACCTCGACGGACTGCTGAAGACCGTGAAAATCCCCTCGTTTTTGACAATTTCGGAGTACCTTCGCCTTTGCTCAGACTTTGGGTATAAATGAGGTATCATTTGTAGATGCACTGCCAGAAAAATTCTACAAATGTGCAGGATTTGTTAGTTGAACTCAGAAAGTGTTAAAAAATTTGCAGCTATAAGTCCAACTAAACCAATAATTATTAAATAATAAAGGGTGGGAATAATTGTCAATCTGAGCACTTCACCTTCTCTATTAATATAACCGACTGTTGCTGATGCCGCTACAACGTTATGAATGGCAATCATGTTCCCAGCGGCTGCGCCGACTGCTCCTAGTGATACCAACAATGTTGTTGGAATAGACAAGTTTTCAGCTATACTAACTTGAAACAAACTAAACATAAGATTACTTACTGTATTACTTCCTGCTATAAAAGCTCCAAGGCCTCCTATAGTTGCTGTAAATAATGGATAAATGTGCCCTACATTAGATGCGACCCATTCAGCCATTATAATTGGCATGCTTTCTAACCCAATATCATTTATACCCGAGTTAATATATATCCGTACCATTGGAATCGTAAATACCAACACAAAAGCAGCGCTGAGAAGTGTCTTAGTACTTTCAGCAATTGATAATTTGATATCATGTATTGACATTTTAAAAAGGAAAATTGCAAATACTCCTACTATTATCAACATAGTGCCAGGGAGGTAGAGTGGAGTACTACTTGCGGATATGGTTGTTCCAAGAATATTATACCAACTAATTTCAAATCTTAACATAAATTCTTTAATTGGCAATTGATGTATTCTACTCAGAACTAAAATCAATGCTAATATTATATATGGTAACCAATATTTAAATAATGAATATTTTGGTTTAAAAGGTTCATCATCATTGTCAATAATTATATTTCCCGTCCAATGTGATGGCCATTTATCAGTTGAGGGAAAATCCCAATTATCCATAGGCAATAAAAAATTTTTCTTTACTGCGAAAATAACTAAAGGTAATCCGATAAGTGCGCCCATGATTGAAGGAAATTCAGGGCCTAAAAGAATGCCCGTTAGAGCATAAGGAATTGTAAATGAAAGACCACCAAAAAGAGTAAAAGGAAAAATAGATAGACCCTCAGTCCACGATTTATTCTCACCAAAAAAACGAGTCAACATGACTACCATAATTGTTGGAATAAAAGTGCCTGCTATTGCATGTAAAATAACGATTTGTGAAGTTACAGCTGATAAGTAATTCATCATAGAAATATTATTTGTTGCCAAAAATGAATTAAACTCAAAGCTTTCTAACCCTCCTTGAATCCCTACAAGAATTGGTGTACCCAAAGCACCAAAAGTAACTGCTGTACTTTGAACCATTAATCCTATCATAACAGCCGCAATTGCTGGATATCCTAATGCCAACAATAAAGGAGCTACAATAGCTGCTGGTGTCCCAAATCCTGCGGCTCCCTCTAAAAATGAACCGAATAACCAAGCTATTATGACAACTTGAACTCTCCTGTCAGAACTGATATCGGCAAAACCTTGACGTATGACATTAACTCCACCCGAATATTTTAATAGATTAAGTAATAAAATTGCTCCAAATATAATATAAAGTATATCAAATGTTATAAATAAACCTTGTATTGAAGAGCTTAATATATTTAATAGTGATAATTTCCATATAAAAAAAGAAATTATAATCGTAATTAAAAATACCAAAGGCATTGTAATTTTAGCTGGTAATTTAAAGCCAATTAAGAATAAGCCAACAATTAATATGGGTAGAAAGGCTAAAAAAGCAAACATTGTTTAATACAATTTAAAGCACTCCCCATTTGTTAGACCACTGGGGTAGGTTTGTTAGTTTATGTTAAGCGGCATTCAGGTAGAGATCTATGAGTTTTCTACGATCAATGCCTTGATGTCTACATTGGTTATATTTTTTCACAAAGGTATTTATTCCTTGGTGCAGCTCTAATCCATTGGTTGCAGAATGTAGGTAAATGTGTTTTTGCAATGGGTCGGAACCAGCGTTCAATAAAGGTTATCGGTGGCCCTGCCTTGATCGGAATTACCGATTTCAGGGACTCCATGCTGCCGGATAGCTTGCTGGAGCACCTCAGTTTGCGTTTCTTTATCCAATTATCAAAGCTGTTGGACACCTGCCAGCCGTCGATATAACGACTGTACACATCAATAATAGCCGTCAGGTAATTGGAATCCCTTCTTCATCGGGATATAGGTGATGTCGATCGCCCACACCTGATTAGGGCGCGTAATAGATATCCACCGCCAAATAACGCACTTCAGGTCTTTTCAAAAAAAAGATCTCATCAGTCTTGTAATTTTATAATAATAACTCTCATAATTCGTCTAATTCTTTATATCAATATAAAATTCTTTAACTCGAAGGTTCTCCATATTTGCCTGAGAATACTTGCCTAATTCATTTAAAATTTCTGCTCTGTATAAATGACATTGTCTGGCAACAGGCGAATCAGGAAATGATTTAACAGATAATGTAAACAGCTCATATGCTTCTAAAAAATTTGTTTTACCTCCTTTTTCGAAAAGTTTTACGCCTTTAGTAAAATTATCTTTCCATAACAAAGCTTGCTCATTCATTCTCTCAGCTTCCTGAAAAACAGAGAAATCATCTATTTTTTTGATATCATCCATTTTGTGTACAGGATATTCAACATCCGAAAAATAATTTTCGATTGCTGAGGCAATTGCTTTGGCTTCTAATAAATTGTAAGATTTCTTTTTTAGGCGTTGTTCTTCTTCAGGATTAGTAAATAATGATGCCTCGATCAATACCCCGGGAATATTATAAGTTTCTCTTAAAACCTTCGCACCACTTCCAGGGAAAATCGTATGATCTGAAACAAGACTAACGGGTCCATCATTGTTGTAAAGTTTTTTCTTTAATTCTAGTATGATTTCTTTACCTAAAACAACACTGGCTTCATTTGCAGAGGCATACCCATGATAATAAACAATTGGAAAATTCACATCTGGATCAGCTGTTGCATTATGATGGATAGAGAGAAATAGATCAGCTTTATTTTCTTTAGCTACTTTAGCCCTTTCCTGAAGCTCTACTTGTACATCTATTTGACGGGTCAAAATAACGTTACTGCCTTTTTCTTTCAAAAGATCTTTTAATTCTTTGGCAACACGTAAATTTATCCATTCTTCACGCTCACCTGTTGGCCCAACTCTATATGAATCAAATGAAGCGGTACCTCCATGTCCTGGATCAATGACAATAGTTTTGTTAATCAAACTGTTTTGAGAAAAAGTATCACTTAGGTCGATCAGCAAAATAAAAATAAAGCTCAATATGGAGATTAAACAAACTTTAAGATTAAATAACTGAGATATTCCTTTTTGCATAGTTAATAAAATTTATAATTAGTTTAAACATTAAATTAAATCACCCCAATCCTCTAATGCTTTTAATGAGTCATTTTCTATAAAAAATAAATCGGATATATATAAAGAATCGATTATAAACTGCCTAATGAGTTTGTCCAGCTAATTTCCCTTCTATCCTTACCCTTATTTATTTCTGTAATTATATGATCACTACACTATTCTTCTAAATATTCCGCCAGATATAAGTCGGCTATTTTATACGCTTTTGATGATGCGTCTGAATCATCTCGGTTTGTAAATAAAATTACAGAAAATTTTTGCTCCGGAAAACGAAGATAATATGCTCGGTAACCTGCAAGTGAACCTTTATGACTGACGGTTCTCAATCCTTTATATGAATCATTAATAAGTGCAAAGGCATAACTACTACTTTTTCCGTTGTTGAGTAAACCATCTTCATGCATATTTTCAATGATTGACTGGTTCCCCTTACCAAGTACGTTATTATAAAAATTCTGATCCCATCGATAAAAATCTTCTACAGTTGAATAAACTCCACCAGACCCAACCAAATCGAATCTTGACACAAGATTATCAAAACCTGCACCGTTATTGGAATAGCTAAATGCCCTGTCTTCCACCAGGTCAGTGATATCATCATAAAACTGGCTTTTCTCCATATTTAGTGGAATGAAAATTTCTTGCTCAGCAAACTCCTTCAGGCTCATTCCGGATGCCTCTTCAATAATCATTGACAACAAGAAATAACCAGAATTGCTGTAGAGATATCGTTCACCTGGAGCAAAATTCAGTTCTTTCTGGTTTTTAATAAGCTCATATACTTCCTGCTTCTCAATGTGATCAAGATAGCTGCGTCCCTGCGACTCCATTAATGTGATAAAATCCTTGATACCACTGATATGGTGGATCAACTGTCGGATGGTGATGGGCTCTTCATATTGCGGAAAATCAGTTAGATACTTTTGTACATTATCATCAATATGAAGTTTCCCCTGCTCTTCAAGAAGCAGTACACTAAACGTAACAAACTGTTTTGAAACAGATCCGATATAAAAAACTGTGGCTGGTGTAATAACTATATCGTGCTCAAGATCGGCCAACCCATAACCTTGGGTATATATAATTTCACCGTCTCGAACAATAGCCACTGCGCCACCTGGTTCATTTTGTTGATTCCAATCAGCAAAAATACTGTCGGCTGAACTACTGCTAATCTGACGTGCTTGTACCTGAAAAGATATAAGAATGATAAGTTGGAAAAAGAATAATTTTTTCATGAATTTTTCAAATTAGTGTGAGCATAAATATGAATCTACAAGCTGATTTCAAATTCAATGTATCAATAAATAACCCTTTAAAAAGAGGATAATTCATTTAAACTGAATAACATATTATTATTAATATCCAATTATAAATTATTTTTATAACCGATTTATCATATATAAAAGACCAATTTTTTGCGAATCCGTAATCCTAATTGCAAATGAAACAACATTTTGATAACCGGGAATATTATGCCCTCTAATAATTCCCTTTGACGTTAATTAATCCGGGCTGGCCTTAAATTTTAAAGGAAGTAAACTTTTCCTTAGGTCCGCCATGAAAGCAATTCCAGGGTCAACTTTATCAGTCAGATAATTTGAATCAGTTTCTTTCCATATATTGGAATTTTTAAATTTCTGATATTCATGATGACCAATGACATAATCAATTTCATGTCTTTTAGATAGATATGCGATAAGCTCCACATTAGCTTCGAGTTGTAACTTTGTAAGTGGTGCATCAGAACCCCCAATATTTTCTATCCCAATTGCCATATAATTTAAGCCAATAGTATGGCGTGCAAATACAGTATCAGGGAGTAACCTAAATATAGTGCCGTCTCTGTCCACAAGGAAATGAGCGGAAACATTGAGCTTACTGACATTTTTCAGATCACTTCTACTATCAGTCAAAAGTACTCGATTAAAAATATCAAATGTCTCTTCCAGTGTACGAACAGATGTCCAATGAACGACTATCATCCGTGGAACAATTGTAGCTTTTTCCATCTCAAGACCATGTCGATCTTCCAGATACCTCAGTGAAAGTTGTTCCCTGTATTCATCAAATAGAATTGGCTTTTCAAATATTCGGAACGTGTGATCTGAATCCTGACACCCCGTACCTATCAACAAGAATATTGCAAACCAAATAACAACAAAGCTCAGACCTTTATCAAAAATTTTAAGTTTATTTAGTAATCTTTTCCTCATCATTAACTACTCCTGGACATCCCACCAAACCGGTGTTCGTAAACGGGTTGATGGAGTATTGTCAGGTAAATTACTTGGATTACGAACCTCCTCATTACCCTCGTAAATCATTGCCCGTATCCAGTCATCTTCATTGTTTGGATCAAAAATTATTGTATTTAGATTGAAAGGTCGCTGAAGACTGGGGCCATAGATTTCTTGGCTATAATCCATGCGACGCATATCAACCCATGTTTCTGGGTTCAGAGCCTGTGTAATATATTTTTGTCTCATTATATGGCTCAAACCCTCATTTAAATCATTAAAATGAGTTATCAATCCATCATTAACTAAAGCCACCCAGTATTCCTCAATTTCATTTATTGACACATCAAGTTTTCGCATATTGGCTCTGACACCTTCTTCAAACGCTTCCAATGCACCCTGAGCATCTCCTGAACGTAATCGTGCTTCTGCTTCAATCAATTTAACTTCCGAGTAGGTAATAAAAGGAAATGGAGAATCAACTCTAGTGTAAAAACCAGAATCACTAAATCGTCCGTAGTCACTCTCATCAGTAAATTCACCTGAACCTCCTTCACCTCCTTCAAGCCCCATCCCTGATCTCAATCCACGATATTCTCCATCAGAAGGAGCCGATTCCATTATTCTGCTTATACGCGGGTCTTGAAAGTCATTTTCAGTGACTGGAAAAGTAGTTAGTATATTCACAAAAAAATGATTCCAAGTAAAGTACCTTGGATTATCTGGATTAGTAAATCCACCCCAACTAAACCAAGGGTTTTCTGCTGTTTGTAAACCTCCAGACGTGTAATTAAACTCTGCATCCATACCGTCTCCGTTAAATCCATTATTAGCAGCCTCAATTATAGCAGATGAATCATAAAGATTACTCTTTTTTGATAAGTGGTTTAGATACCTTGCCTTTAAAGACCATGCAAATTTTTCCCATTTTTGAATGTCTCCTTGATATAGGATATCTCCATTACTATTATTGAGCGCTGAAGTATTGTTATCTACCTGCCTGAAAGCTTCTATAGCCTCATCCAGTATTCTAAAAATTTCTTCATAGACTACTTCCTGTTCGTCAAATTCAGGAGTTAGATTGACTTGTGATCTTCCATCGTATGAATCCTTAACAACAATAGAACCATACTGATCTGTTAACATTCCAAAATTTAGAGCCTGTAACACTTTACCTGCTCCAATAAATTCGGGTAAATCATTATCTTCTCCAAGTACTATCAAGTCAACAGCATTAGGGATAGCCCATGTATAAGCATTTTGCCAAAAAAAGTAGCTTGAAGTGAATCGCCATGTTTCAGCATTAAAAAAACCGCCTGTTGTATTTCTAGTAGTCCCATATTGAACTACAGCACTTACTTCTCTCGTTGCCCTCCATTGGGATGCCCCATTGGTAGCTCTTATAGCTCCTATAAGTCTATCCTCTGTAGGTACAACAGATGGGAGATTTGGGTCTTCATTAACATCCAAAAAATCATCACATGATATGCCCAGAAAAATAATTAAAAGAATACTTCCATATTTTTTTAAGGTTGTTACTTTCATAATCATTAATTTTTTAAGTTTTCAGTTAAAATAAATATAAAGTATTAAAATCATAATGATAATCTAATGCCTAAGTCGAATCCACGTGAAGCAGGTACTCCCAAATTATCCATTCCAAACGCCCCTGAACCACCAACTCCAGCACCGGCACCCGATACTTCAGGATCAACTCCCGAGTAATCAGTAAACAGTAAAAGATTCCGCCCAGTTACAAAAAAATCTAGATTATTGATAGGTAAATTAACTAAACTTTGCTGGGGCAATCTATAATTAAGTGTAACATAACGCAGACGATACCATGTTCCGTCCTCAACAAAATTTTCTGCGTTTTCAGCATAGAGAGTCTGGAAGAAATCCTGATCCAGTATTACTTCTTGATCATTACGCTCACCAGAGGATTCAATTATTCCATCAAAGACTTTGGTTTCACCCCGATTTAGAGTATTTGTACTTAAACCAGAGCGAACCAGTGCTATCTCCGTTGCATTGAAAATATCTCCACCTAGTCGAATATCCCATGTGAAAGTCAACCCAAAGTCTCTGTAACGAAGACTATTTGTTATGCCACCTATCCAATCCGGTTCTCGATTGCCAATGTTTTTTCTTATTGCATCTACTTGCGGAAATCCTTGGTTGTCAAGTAATAATTCCCCAGCATCATTTTGCTTCCAAACTTGACCATTTATACCAAACAACGGTCCATTAAGAAAAGCGGATCCCTGAGCCACACCAAAAGCAGTGGTTGCATCAGACAGCTCAACACGATCAAGTGTTCCAGGTAGATCTAAAACAGATGCATTATTTTTTGATATATTAACATCAAATCTCCAATCAAATTTCTCATTTCGTACCGGGTGAGCATTTAACAAAAATTCGACACCCTCATTCTGAATGCTACCGCCATTAAGAAAGGCAAGAAAGCTACTTGATGATGGTGGTGTACGTGTACCCAGTATTTGTTCATCTGTTGTAGTTTTATAATAGGTGAAATCAAGTCCCAATCTCTCGTCTAAAAATCGAATATCAGCACCAACTTCAGTGGAATTGGTAAACTCAGGCTTTAGGTTTGGGTTTCCAAAGAAGTCATTTACATTAGAAATAAATCCTTGAGGAGCAATTGTAAAAGTGTTTGTAGCCGTTGCTAGTGTATTATTAAGAATATGAGGCGGAGCATCTTTACCTACTCTAGCCCAAGAACCCCGTAATTCTACATAAGAAAGAACCGAGCTTTTAATATTGTACCCAAGTTCATTCATAAGTTCTGTAACTACTAAAGATGTGTTTACTGAAGGATAAAAGAACGAACGTGCTTCGCTTGGCAAAGTTGAAGACCAGTCATTACGACCTCGAAAATTAACAAATATTATGTCTTTCCAATCCATATTTAAATCTACAAAAGCCCCAACTAACCTTCTTTGACGAGCATTAGATGAAGTTCTTCGATCTTGTTCAACTACGTTATTGATACTTATGAAATCTGAACCAATAAAATTTTCACCTGTTTGACTAATAGTTTGCCTTTTATCATATTCAAGATTATTTCCTAATCTTAGACTCGTATTGAATGATTCAGCAAATGTTTTTCTTGCAGTTATTAATAATGTAGATGTAGTTAGCTGATTATCCGTTTCGGATTCATTAATAATCCCTCCTTGATTCAGTGCAGCTCCTACTGCCTCATAATTTCTTCGATTGTCACTAAAACGATCCGTGCCAATACGATAGGTTATATTTAAGAAATCAAATGGATCGTAAAAAACACTTCCAATAAACATAGTTCTAGATACTTCGCTATTGAATGGTTTGTTTTTACTACCCCAAAATGGATTATCTGTGCTAATAATTGTCCGTTGTGTTCCATCCGGGTTCAAATAGTCTCTCATATCATCATTTCTAGGCCAGAATAACGCTCCCATGAGACCGTTTTGACCCTGTTCAAGAAATGAGCGGTCAGATTCCGTATAACTAACTGAACCCTCAATTCTCAAGTTTTCAGCAGCCCTTGTATCGGCAGTAAATCGGAAAGAATTTCGATTAAAATCATTATTATCTTGTACAATTCCTCCTTGGTCCATAAGTGAAGCGGATCCAAAGAATCTAGACTGAGAAGTACCTCCACTTACTGAAAGATTATGATTTTGAGTAAAACCTCTTCCAAAAAAATTGTCAACATTATCAAAAATTTCATCTCCCGGTTCAAACTCAGGACCCCATGAGTCACTAGCATTTATATTAAATTCTCCACGCTCTCCCTGCTTAAATCTTGACTGTAGAGAGGGAACATTGTTAACCCAATCAAATGAAAAAGTATTAGAATAATTAATAACTGCACTACCTTCTGCCCCTCGTTTAGTGGTGATAATTACTGCTCCTGAACCAGCTCTTTGGCCATACAAAGCTGCGGCAGAGGGTCCTTTCAAAACCGAAACACTCTCAATATCCTCGGGATTAATATCAATTGCCCGGTTCGCACCAGGTGCATTAACACCCGATGTCGCTGTATTTCCAGCTACACTGCTTGCACTTGAATTATCGATAGGAATACCGTCAACAACAAATAAGGGTTGATTATTACTAGTCAAAGAAGTACCTCCCCTGATTAGTATCATGGATGAAGCCCCTGGAGAACCACTTGAATTTGTTACTTGTACACCCGCCATTTTTCCCTGTAGTGTATTCACCATATTTACTTGTCGACTGTCAAGAATTTCTTCAGATTTTACTTGTTGAGTTGCATAGCCTAGCCCCTTCTTTTCCCTTTCTAATCCAAATGCGGTTACAACTAACTCACCTCCTAAAACTGCCGAGGCTTCTAATTCTACATCAATTTCATCTCTGCCATTTATAGGAATTTCTTGTGTATCAAACCCAACAAATGTAAAAACAAGTGTATCCTGCAACGATGAGACATTATCTAATTCATAAAAACCATCCATATTTGTGCTTGTTCCACTTGAGGTACCTTTAACAACAATATTTACACCCGGCAAAGGTTCACCTGATTGTGCGTCTACAACAGTTCCGGTAACGGTTTCTTGAATTACATCGTTTTCTAATACCTCGCTTTCACCGATCAATAAATATCCATCCTGAGAAAACAAATAGGTCAGTCCGGTATCATTTAGTATAAATTCAAGGGCATCGCTTACACTAATCCTTTCTTTCTGAAGAGTGATTTTCTTGTCAGTAATAATGTCTCCGCGATAAGTAAGTTTTAAACCGGATTCATTTGCAACTTGTCGCACGGATTCTTCTAATGTTTCATCAATGATATCTATTTCAATCTGTTCATCGATTTCAGCATTATAGAATTTTTC
>JBBEBO010000195.1:0-7852 GCA_040882265.1 Brumimicrobium sp.
TGCGCAAAGCACGCAAAGTTTTCTCTGCGAACTTAGCGACTTCTTAGCGCCCATTGCGGTTCCCCAAACACCTACAATCCATTTACCACTCTCCAAACTCCATGTTTAAGTAAATTGACAATAAAATTGATCAAAAACAATATCGTCTACTTTCTTCGCTTGCGTTTTTTGCGAATTTTCTTATTGGATTTATCCCTCGGCCTGAAATTTTCTGTTTTCTTTATTTTTTTAGAGACTTCGTTTTTATTCCCCTCACCCACAGAGTGTGAAGCTTTTAAAATTGTTGGCGCATCGTGAATATCGGGTTCTTCCTCCTCAGGTATAAGTTCTTTAGAAATTTCAACATCTTCTAGGAGCAACTCGAAACCGACTTCCAGTTGCATATAATCTTCAATCGCTTTAAAATCATTTAATTCATCATCCGTAACAAAAGAAATCGCATACCCTTGTTGGTCTACTCGTCCAGTTCTACCGATTCTATGCATATATTGCTCTTGATGGTCTGGAATATCAAAATTGATAACATGAGAAACATTTTCAATATCGATACCACGAGAAACTAAGTCTGTTGCAACGATTCCACGCAATTGATTATCTTTAAACTCACGTACCATACGTAACCTAAAGTTTTGAGATTTGTTACTGTGAATAACTCCAAAAGACTCAGGAAAAGTTTCTTCTATTTTTAGAAAAAGACGATCTGCTAGTGCTTTAGATTTAACAAAAATAAATATTTTATCTAACGTATCATTTTTCTCAAGAAGTGCTTTTAATAAATTGAACTTGGTATTGAAATTTGGAACTTTATAAGCGGACTGAGAAATACTCGATAATGGAGTTCCTGTTGGAGCTGCAATAATCTTTTCCGTTTTTCTAAAAAAGGTTTCAATTAAATCATCCACATCTTGCGTAATAGTTGCCGAAAACATTAAATTCTGACGCTTTGTAGGTAACAAATCAAAAATCCTTTGTAATTGAGGACGAAATCCTAAGTTAAGCATTTCATCACATTCGTCAATCACAATTTTTTGTATTTGCTTTAACCTCAATAATCCCGTCATTGCTAAGTCATATAACCTTCCTGGTGTAGCAACAACAATATCACAACCTTCGTACACTGCCTTTTTCTGTGTATTGATATTCGTCCCTCCATAAATACTTAATGTACGTACAGACATATAAGTTGTGAGTTTTTCGATTTCCGAAGCTACTTGAACAACCAGCTCACGTGTGGGGACTAAAATCAATATCCTTGGAGGTCTTTGGTCAGAAAATTTTAAATCTCTCAAAATCGGGAGTAAATATGCGATTGTTTTTCCTGTTCCAGTTTGTGCAATACCAATTACATCGTTACCCGCTAAAATAGAAGGAATAGCCTTCCTTTGAATTACAGTTGGCGAAACGATACCTTGTTCGTCCAATGCGTTTTTTAAAGGTTTTGGCAATTTTATTTCATCAAATTTCATATTCTTTTTCTACTTTATCGGATAACTTTAACAGAATTATCTGAACTTATTTTAATTATGGATGAAGGCTTTCCCATTCTCTCGTTTAAGCGTTCCTGTAGAATTAAATCTACTTTAGTTTTAATTTCGTCACTTATATCAGAAAAGGAAATCGGATTGTCCTCTCCAGAAATATTTGCACTTGTAGACAAAAGTGGTTTTCTCAGCCCTTGAATCAATCGACTACAGATTGGGTCTTGTGTAACACGAATACCGATACTGCCATCTTCAGCTAACAAAGATTTTGGAAAACCAATTGGCTTATCATAAATTATTGTCAGTGGTTTTTCTGCTAAGTCTATTAAATCATAACACACTTCGGGAAATTCAGAAACATATCTTTCTAACATTGCTACATTATTCACTAAAACAATGAATGATTTTTCTTTTGGACGGTTTTTTATTTCTGAAATCTGATTGATTGCATCTTCATTCGTTGCATCACATCCCAAACCCCATATAGTATCAGTAGGATACAACAAGGTCTTTCCATTTTTTAAACCAACTACAGCTTTAGCTAAATCAACATTCATGCTGCAAAGTTAGGTAAAATTCAATTGAGGAGGTGTATAATTAACACCCCGTATTAGAAACAGTTTGGAGCTTTCAAGCTTGAAGAAAAGCCAGAATCATCAATAATTAATCTCTTCCACCAATTAAATGAAGTAAAGAAAGGAATAGGTTCACAAAAAGAATATACAACATTAATCCTCCCATTAAGCTATGCTTTTTTCTATCTTCATTAGAATATTGCGGATCCTGAGCTATACCTTTTAATTTTTGCATTTCCCAAGCCGTTAAACCAGTAAAAATAAAAACCCCAGCAATTGATATTACGTAGCCTAGCCAACTACTTCCAATGAACATGTTCACAATCGCAGCGATAAAAATTCCTATAAAAGCCATGTAAAGCAAACTTCCCATTTTAGATAAATCAACTGAAGTAGTATAACCCAAAACCGCCATAGCAGCAAAGGCACCAGCTGTCACAAAAAATGTTGAAACAATATCTCCTAAACTATAAACAAAGAATATTGAGGAAATTGAAGCTCCGATAAGCGCTGCGTATAAAATAAATAATGCAACTAAAGTTCCCATAGAAAATGTTTGAAACTTAGATTGAATTAATAAAACCAATCCTAATGGGGCAAAAGCGACAACATAAAACATAGGGCTAACGCTTTGAGTTTCGTAATTGATAAACCATTCTTGAAAAAGACCAGAATTAGCCATATACCAAGACACTGCACCCGAAATCACTAGTGCCATAAACATAAAAGTATACACTCCCGTAAAAAATTCTTTTACTAAAGATTGACTGTTTACTTGTTCCGATTTTACATCTAAAAACTCTTCCATTTTATATAAATTTTATGTTGCAAATATAATGAAATTTTATCTCAAAATAATATGAAATCTTGAAGTGAAACACATCTTTAAGAAGTTTTAATAGTTGTTCTGAAATTAAGTAAATACTTATGTTTAGTCACTAATGTCTTATCAAATTTAAAAACAGACATCTCACGCTCCTTGAGGTGATGCAGATTTTGTTAATCGTTGTATCTATTGGCCTGTCCGACCTTTGGCGTGACAGTTTGGCTTTTTCCCGAAAACAAAGTGCCGACATTTCGGTAAAAAGCGGGACGGGCAATAACGAAAACCCATGAATAATGCGGTTTAATAGTTTTGTATTTCAGCTTATTGAAAACAATACTGTGATTAAAGTTGTTATGATAGGCAAAACAATTCTATGGGACTCTTCAAGAAAAAATCAAAACTGGATAAGCTAAATGATAAGTACGAAAAACTACTTCAGCAGGCTCATAAAATGTCTACCATTAATCGAACAAAGAGCGATGAGTTAACGGCAGAGGCTCAAGAGATCCTAAAAGAAATTGAATCTCTAGAGAAGTAATGCGAATTTTACTAACAGGTGCTACGGGTTACGTTGGAAAGCGTTTACTTTCCTCACTTCTAGAGGAGGGTCATCAAGTAGTTTGTTGCACAAGAGATAAATCTCGATTTAATCCGAAAAGCGAGTATTCAAAGCATATTGAAGTAGTTGAAGTTGATTTTCTTAAGGTTGAAACACTTGATAATATCCCAAAAGACATCGATGGAGCGTATTATTTGATTCATTCAATGTCTACACACAAGGATTTTAAATCAATAGAAGAAAAATCGGCTCGAAACTTTGTAAATTGCGTGAATAAAACGAGCTGTAATCACGTTGTTTATTTAAGTGGAATTGTAAATGAGGAAGAACTTTCAGAACACTTGTCTTCAAGAAAATCGGTAGAGGGAATACTTGGAAATGGAAAGTTTCATTCAACAACTTTAAGGGCTGGAATTGTTATTGGGTCAGGAAGTGCGTCGTTTGAGATTATTCGAGATTTGGTTGAGAAATTACCAATTATGATCGCTCCGATTTGGTTAAAAACGAAATGCCAACCAATTGGAATCAGAGACGTTTTGAGTTTTTTGAAGAATGCTATGTTCAATGAGAAAGTCTACGATCAGCATTTTGATATTGGTAGCCCTGATATTTTAACCTATAAAGAAATGTTATTAGAATATGCTGAGGCAAGAGGATTGAAACGTAAAATATTTATTGTGCCAGTCATGACACCAAAAATATCTTCCTACTGGTTATATTTTATTACGTCCACTTCATATAGGTTAGCCACATCACTGGTTCACAGTATGAAAGTTGAAGTGGTTTGTGAAGAAAGTGATATCAATAATTTGCTTGGTGTTCAACCAATGACGTATAAAAAGGCATTAGAATATACTTTTAACGCAGTAGATAAAAATAAAACCATTTCGAGTTGGAAGGATGCTCTAGTTAGCGGTGATTTCCGAAAAAGATTATCGGATTTTTCTGAAGTTCCAATAAACGGCTGTTTTGTCGATCAACGTGACATGAGATTTAGAGATAAGCAGCGTACGATTGAGAAAATCTGGTCGATTGGTGGTTCAACTGGATGGTATTACGGAAACTGGCTCTGGAGAATTCGGGGCTTTGTAGATAAAGTCTTCGGTGGAGTAGGGTTGAGAAGAGGAAGAACTCATCCAACCGAAATTTCTGGAGGTGATGCCATCGATTTTTGGAGAGTTCTAATTGCAAACAAAGAAAAAGGTAGGTTATTACTTTTCGCAGAAATGAAGTTGCCAGGTGAAGCTTGGTTGGAATTTAAAATCAAAGACGACAAAGTTATTCAAACTGCTACATTTAGACCAAAAGGATTGTGGGGAAGAATATATTGGTATTCAGTTTTTCCATTTCACGGATTTATATTCCGAGGAATGCTGAAAAGAATTAGCGAATAAACAGTCCTACTTGGTTGTGAAAATAGAAATGCATATTTATAGGGTATAAAATGTCTAACCTCCCCCTAACTCTAATGCAGTCTTGCCTGAATCAAATCTATAAACTCCTTACGTGTACTGTCATTTCTTAAAAACAAGCCAGTAAACGCAGAAGAAGTGGTAGATGAGTTTTGCTTTTCTACACCGCGCATTTGCATGCACATGTGGTTGCATTCTAAAACCACAGCCACACCTTTAGGGTTAATTGTACGTTGAATACAATCGCGAATTTCTAAAGTTAATCTTTCTTGAACTTGTAATCGGCGCGCATATGCATCAACAACACGAGGTATTTTACTTAAACCGACAATCGTTCCATTTGGAATATATGCAACATGCGCTTTTCCAAAGAAAGGTAGCATGTGATGCTCGCATTGAGAATAAACTTCAATATCCTTAACAATTACCATTTCAGAGTAATCCTCTTGAAATAACGCACTTTTAAGAATTTCGTCAGGATCTTGTTTATAACCTTTTGTCAAGAACTGCATTGCTTTTGCAACTCGTTCAGGGGTTTTAAGAAGTCCTTCTCTTTCGGGGTCTTCACCTAAATCCTTTATTACTTCTTTATAGACTTTCTTAAGTCGATTAGTAATTTCCTCGTTATAATTAAAATTTTCTTCCAAGACCTTTCTTTTTTCAACTAAAATGGTTCCTTTCCACCGTAGTATTCTACATAATTATTTTCAGTTTCTTCGAGTTTTATCTTAACGAGCTCTCCACCAGCTTCCAAGATAGGTTTTTCTATTTGCTCCCATATCTTAATCACCAAGTTCTCAGTCGAAGCTAAAATCCCATTCATAAATGGAACATCCATATTGAGGTTTTTGTGATCTAAAGCTTCAATAACATACTCCTTCATGATTTTGCTTAAATCTTTAAGATTTATAACAAAGCCAGTGTCTTCGGAAGGAAACCCTTTTACTGTTACAAAGATATAAAAGTTGTGCCCATGCCAGTTTTTATTACTGCATTTACCAAATACCTCATCGTTCTTTTCCTCACTCCAATCAGCTCGCCACAACTTGTGTGCTGCATTAAAATGTTCCCGTCGTGTAATATAAACCGTTTTCAATCTGAAAAAATTTAATCACAAAGATACAAACGTTAGTTGAAATGAATTGTTCGATTTGTTAACATTATTTTTTATTCTTTAATACAAACTAATAATGCCCAATATAAATCTCATAACATCACCTTTTAGTAAGTGTAACAAGTGGTTTTTACTCTACTGATTTAAACTTTTAACTAAAAAAAATTCAATCCCTCCCCCCCCATTTTCATAAAAACATTCGTTTCTTATAACACAACACAAAAATGAATATTATGAAATTCTTAAACTTACTTCTAGTTGCTTGTTTTACTCTAATTTCAAGCAGTATTATTATAGCACAAACATGCAATGCAGATGCAACCATATCGCAAACAGGAAATCCTGGAGAAGTTGAAATAATAGATAACTCCACTACTTCTTCAGGAAGTTCAGCAACATATTCTTGGGTAGCTTTTTATGATAGCCCAGGATGGAATTATATTGGTGATGTTTCACTTCAACCTAATTCAATAACTGGAACATTTCAGTTTTCACAAAATGGAACTTACAATTATATTATAAATGTTCAAGATAGTTTAACCAATTGCACTGACTCCATTAGTGGTTCAATAACAATCACTAATTTTTCTTTAAATTGCGACGCAAATTTCACTCATATTGATACAATCAACAACCAAACTGCATTCTCTCCAGATAACTATGATTCTAATTTAGATTATTATTGGGATTTTGGTGATGGAAACTCCTCTACTGATCCTTATCCTTGGCATACTTACGCTAACCCTGGTACTTACACTGCTTGTTTAACTGTTTGGGATAGTGCCAACAATGGTAACTGTGCAGATACGGTTTGTCAGACTGTTGTGGTTGATTCTAACAATTGCAATGTCTCTGCGGATTTCTCATATATAGACCTTGGAAATGGAACTTACGATTTCACAGTAAATAACATTAATAACAATGCTTTTTACGAATGGAGTATTGGGACAGATAATTACTCTGCTAGTAATGTTACTCATACTTTCCCGTCTAATGGTCAGTTTAATGCGACGCTATTTGCAATGGACTCAACCAATTCAACATGTGTCGATACTGTTTCTTATACAATTCATGTAACTAGTGCTGATACGTGCAGTATCGTCGCTAACTTCACGCACATAGATACAATTAATAACCAAACTGCATTTTCTCCAGATAACTATGATTCTAACTTAGATTACTTTTGGGATTTCGGAGATGGTAACTGGTCCACTGATCCTTATCCTTGGCATACTTACGCTAACCCTGGTACTTACACTGCTTGTTTAACTGTTTGGGATAGTGCCAACAATGGTAACTGTGCAGATACGATTTGTCAAACAATTATTGTGGACTCTAATAATTGTAATTACTCAGCAGATTTTACTTATCAAGATACATTGAACAATGAGACTGCATTTTTTCCTGATACTTATGATCCAAACCTAAATTACGGGTGGGATTTTGGAGATGGAAATTGGTCAACTGACATCAATCCTTACCATACTTACGCAAACCCAGGTAATTATACAGTTTGCTTAACGATCTCAGAAAGTGGAAGTAACGGTTATTGCACTGACACGGTTTGTCAAACAATTGTGGTAAACTCTTTATCGAATTGTAATGCAGACTTAACAGTTAATTTAACTGGAAACCCTGGAGAAGTCGAAATTATTGATAACTCAACTACCTCTTCGGGATCAAATGCAACTTATTCATGGGTGGAAATCTATCAAAACTCACCTTGGAATCACGAAGCAACAATCAATCTTCAACCAAATTCAAACACTGCAACCTACCAATTTACAGATAATGGGACATATACTTACTATTATACTGTTCAAGATAGTATCACAAACTGTTTCGATACACTAATGGGCTCGATAACGATTAATAATGTTCCATC
>JBBEBO010000195.1:7952-10756 GCA_040882265.1 Brumimicrobium sp.
TCACAAACTGTTTCGATACACTAATGGGCTCGATAACGATTAATAATGTTCCATCAAATTGTAATGCTGAGTTTTATCTCTTCCAAGACAGTACAAATGTAAATATGTACTACGCATGGGATTTGTCTACAGGTAATAATTTAGATTATCATTGGGATTTTGGTGATGGAAACTCAAGTAATCAACAATATCCAACGCATACATATACTTCACCTGGAATTTACAGTCTGTGTTTAACAATTACTGATGCAGCTGGAGGTTGTACTGATATTTATTGCGATTCTGTCGAGGCGCTCACGAAAGCAAGTGGTACAACAATAAATATTTTACCAGAAGGAGAAACAGCAAGCCTAAATAACACTGAAACCTTAGAAAATGAAGTGAGCTTATATCCAAATCCTGCTTCTTCAACTATAAACTTAAAAGTTGAAAGTAGCAAAAGCAGTCAAGTTGAATACAAAGTACTTGATGTTACTGGTAAAATCGTAATAAATAACTCTATGACTATATCATCAGGAATTAACGACGAAAAAATAAATGTTGACCACATCCGTCAAGGTGTATATTTCATTCAAATTACAAGTCTAACGACAGGCGAAAGGTTAGATACATTAAAATTTGTAAAGAAATAATTGCTAAACGGTCATTATTCTTTAACTTGAATTCAAATTAAGGAACATTTATAAACACTTTGGAACTCGATAATGATACAATACAACAAATCAAGAAGAATGATCGAAAGGTCATTCTTCAGTTGTATGAGAATACATTTAATGTTCTTATGAGTACAGCTGTACGATACAAATCTAATAAAGAGGGCCAAATGGAAATTGTAAATGCTTCATTCATGAAAATAATTGGTTCAATTGAGCAATTTAAAGTAGGAAGTAATTATTTCTCGTGGGCAAAAAGAATAGTTCAAAATACTGTTATTGATGATTTTAGAAAAAATAAAAAATATCAAGATTTATTCAAAATTGACACGGATGAAACTTCAGAAGTTCTCGGAGAGAAATTAGCCCCAGAAGTATATGAGGGTATGCAGGCTGAGGAAATAGAGCATGTTTTAAATCAACTTCCACCAGCAACAAAAGTTACATTCAACCTGTTTGCAATTGATGGATATTCGTACAAAGAAGTTGCTGAGGAATTAAATGTTGGCTACGAAACGGTTAAATGGCATGTAAAAGAAGCGCGCAAAAGATTAAAAACTATTCTATCAGAAAATAATGAATTATTAAAACATTGAGTAACGAAGATAAACATATCGACAATTTGTTCAAAGAGAAATTAGCTGACCGTTCTTTTGATGGACCACCAGCTGATTTCCTTGATGATCTTAATCAACGTCTTGATGAAAAAAACAAGAAAAGATCAAAAGGTTGGGTATGGATCATATTTCTTAATCTTTTGATTGTTTCATTACTAATCGCAAACACAACTATCGACTTTTCTACCGCTAAAAATGCTAAAGCAGAAGGAAAAAACATAAGCAAAGAACAGTCTGAAGTTAAAGATAAATCTTCGAAAAAAGAAAATGATAAAAAGACTAATTCTACATCGAAAAGTGATAGAACCATAATTGACAGTAATGGAAAAAGTGGAGATCTAAGTCAAGCTGAAACTAAATCGAATAATACGCAATCGAAACTGAAAGAAAAGAAAAAGAAGAAGAACCAGCAGAACACAAAGGACAATTTCTCGATAAATGGCACAACCAATAACAAGAATGAAGAAAATAGCGAACAAAAAAATAAAAACTCAACTCGAAATGATGCCAATGAGGATACCAATGAGAAAAAATCTTTAAATGAATCAACAAAAGTTCCATTAGTAGGTTCAAACGACAACAAAAAAGATCAAGATGACCAAAAAGAAAGCACAGCAAGTATTGATAAAACAGTCGATAACGAAGACATCCAAGAAAACACAGCAAAGCCGATTTCTTCCTTAAAAAGTTATAGCGCTATTTATGCTCCAGAATTTGAGGAAATAGATGAAAAAATAAAGACCAACGATTTCCCTGAATTCCCAAATAGATTTAGTGAAATCCTAGCTGAAGAAAAAACTGAAGTCACCGAAAAATCTCCAAAAAAGGAAGATGAAAATCGTATTTATGAGCTACAACTGCAAGGTGGAGCAACAAAGTGGAATTACAACACGCTTGGAACAAACGATAATTATGTTAGTCAATTAGATGAATCTGGAACCTCACGTTGGACTCCAAATTTCGGACTTCTTTTTAACGCAAACTTTAATAAAATAAGTGTTGGTACTGGTATAAATTACACCAAGTTTAAAACCGAAAACACATTTGAATTTAGTGAAATAAGTGCTTACGACTCGACATATCTTGCTGGATACAATGAAGATATTACTTATGATACTCTTGGCAACCCTATTGATACCACCTACACTCCTTATTACGATTCTACAACTGTTACAGATACAACGTACAATACGAATCAAATCACGAATCAATATGAGTGGATTCAAATCCCTCTCCATTTTGGTTATCGTTTTAATCTAAACAAATGGGCAATCATTCCCAGAGCAGGGGTGAATATCGGTATTGGAATTCGAAAATCAACCGGACAATACCCGAATGAAGATTACAATAACCTTCAAACGTTGAGTCCTGTAAAATGGCATTTGAACCTCGATACAAGCATGGAAATCAGGCGTACTTTCGGAAATTGGCATGCATTTGGAAAATTTAATTACCAAAGAAATTTAACGCCAACAATAGACAATGCACTATTTGAGCGCAAGTTTAATGGAATTGGTTTTAATTTTGGGATTGG
>JBBEBO010000196.1:0-10710 GCA_040882265.1 Brumimicrobium sp.
TATCTTTATCCTACACAATATGAAATAGATGCGGCTTGTAACATTACTTCTCATTTTTGTCCAACTATCTTCTACTGCAAACTCTCAGGAAGCGGCTGAAAACAAAATTGAAACACAAATTCAAAAAGGACATATTCAGCCAGTGACTTGTGTTGCTTGGCATCCTTCGGGAAATTATTTTGCTTCTGGGAGTGAAGATCATTCGATTCTTTTATGGAATGCCAAGTCGGGGAAACTCATTCGTCAGTTTAATTATCATACAGGGAAAATACTTGGGATTCACTTTTCAAAAGACGGAACCCAATTGCTTTCTAGTGCGATGGACAATAGAGTCATAGTACAAGAGGTGATGACTGAGAAACTATTGGAAGAATATGAATACAATGAAGTCAATACTTATCCTACGAGTGTGGCGTTTTCTCCGAATGAAAGTCAAGTATTTATTGGTGATAATCGAGATAATTTTGAAGTGGTGGATAGAGAATCAGCTAAAAGGCACACACTGAAAAAGGGATTCTCTGCTGATGTTATGGCTTCAAATTTCTCCCCAGATGAACGTTACTCGGTTGATTTTGTCGATTACAAATCTTTACTTTTGATTGATAACGTTGAAAAAGATACCACTACCCTATCTTTCGATAAACCCAACAGTTATTCGTTTACACCTGATGGCAAATACCTCATCGTCGGTTCTCAAAAGTTGTTTCTTACTGTTTTTGATGTGGCAACTGGTGATTCTATCCAAACGATTACTTCAGATTACCAATGTGATGGATGTAAGCAGAAATTTGATTTGAGTCCTGACGGAAAACTGCTTTTGATGTATAACGGAAATACAGGGCTTTCCATTTACAAAACAGCAAACTGGAAATTGGTCTCCACCTATGATGACTTTGAAGAAAGTTATCCAGAGGTGAGGTTTAGTCCAGGCGGTAAATACGTTGTGCTGAGCAAAAGCAATGAAGTGGTGTTGATCGATGTAAAAACTAATCGTAGAATGGTCACTTTAAAAAATAAATATTTCGAAAGTTTCAATCCCAAAATCAGTCCATCGGATGAATATATTTTAGTGGGAGATGAATACTTTAAAATCAAATCCTACGATATTAACGCGAAACGCACCAACGCAATATACAAAGGCTATTTTAATAAAGCTGAAAATATAGTGAAAGAACTGGATTACAATTCTTGGTACAATCAATCCATTATCAATCACATTAAACTAAAACCTGCGATTGCTATTTCTCCCGATGAAAAATGGATTGTTCAAGGAAAGAAAGACAGTGTAATCACCCTTTTCAATATGGAAACGGGTCGCTTTGACATTCCGCTGAAAGGGCATAGTTCTCAAGTCATTGCTTTGGCTTTTCACCCGACAAAAAATGAATTGGCTTCGGGTGATGCGCAAGGATACATTAAAATTTGGAACCTCGATGAACGAAAAATCAAGCGCGAATTTCGTGGACATGTGCGTATGGTTTTTGACATCGCTTACAATTCAGACGGAACGGAATTGCTAAGTGCCAGTTGGGATGCGACAATCAATCATTGGGATTTAGAAACAGTGAAAAGTCAACCCGAGAATCTTGGTCGTATTGACTTAAAGAATCTATCCGCTTTTAAAATTGGGTTCTCCCCGAATGATTTGTATCTCACCATTGGCGATGTTGTAGATCAAACGACACTTTATGAAGTGGATACCAAAAAAGAGATTAAGCAATTCATAGGGCATTCAAAAACTATTTCCGACTTTTTATTTATCGAAAACGGTAAAAAAATAATAACTGCATCGCGAGACGGCTCTGTTAAAATATGGGATTTTTACTCAGGCATGTTAATCGACAAAGTAAGTTCAGTAAACAACGCTTCCATATTAAGTGTTTGCTACAACCAAAGTAAACGTCAACTCTACTTCGGGGCAGCTGACCGAAAAATATACGTCTATAATACAATCGAAAGAACCATCACTCATTCTTTTGAAGCGCACCAAGGTGGTGTTAATTATTTATCGCTTCTTGATGGTGGAAACACTTTAGTTTCTAAAAGCACCGAAGGAGACATCAAGTTTTGGGAATTAAAAAATGGCACTCCTACTGAATTATTCACTTATTTTCAATTGAGTTCTAAAGAATGGCTCATTTCGCAACCCGATGGCTATTTTGATGGTTCTGGAGAAGCGATGAAACAAATCAACTATGTTTCTGGAATGAAATCGTTGAAAGTGGGGACGTTTTTTGAAAAATATTATCAACCAGGACTCTACAATCAATTAAAGAATGGCCAACGTTTTCAAGAAAAAGACCAAGGACTCAATCAATTTATGGACGACGTTCCCAATTTTGATTTGCGCTTTACCAACTTTCAGGGGAAATCGGCTATCGTTGAAACAGACAGCACGTATCAACACAACAAAGCAGAAGTAGAATTAAACATGGCTTTTTCATCTGGGATGAAGTCCGTGGAAAATGTGTTAATCTACAATAATGGCAAACTCATCAAAGAAGAAAAAATCAATGAGGATGTGGTCTTTCGAGGACTTTCCAATGAAAAGAAAATTACGATTCCTCTTTCCCCGAAGAAAAATAAAATTAGTGTTCGCGTGCAAACCACCAAAGGACTAACCACCGAAGAGCAAACCATTGATTTCTTTTACGACACGCTGAGTGGGAAAACAGAATTATTCATTTTAAGCTTAGGCATTAACAAATATGAGAACAGTCGCTACAACTTAAATTACGCAGGAAACGACGCCGAAGCTTTTTCAGCGTCGATTGAGAAAGGAGCAAGTTCCTTATTTCATAAAGTGTATGATTATTCGCTAAAAGACAAAAAAGTAACAAAGGAAAATGTGCTTTCCATGATCGAAGAAATTAATCAAAAAATGGGACCAGAAGACGTATTTATTTTCTTCTATGCTGGACATGGCGTAATGCTCCAAAACGAAGGCACCAGCAACTTCTACCTCGTAATGAGCGACATCACAAACCTCTACGGCGAACCCGCCATGATGGAAGAAAAAGGCATCTCCGCCAGAGAAATATTAGATATTTCAAAGTCTCTCTCCGCTCAAAAGCAAGTATTCGTACTAGACGCCTGTCAATCCGGCGCTGCAATCAAAGAATTAGCCATACGCGGCGTAGAACGAGAAAAAACCTTGGCTCAACTGGCGAGAAGCTCCGGAACATTTTTCATCACCGCTTCACAAGATGTAGAATACGCCAACGAGGTAGGAAATCTAAAACACGGTATCTTTACTTACGCTATTTTAGAATTACTCTCTGGAAATGCAGAAAAAGCCGTAAAAGATGAAACGATCTCCATCTATGAGCTAAAATCCTACGTGGAGACACGCGTTCCTGAGCTTTCGAGGCAATATCAAGGATCACCGCAGTATCCGACGGGATATAGTTTTGGGAATGACTTTCCGATTGGGGTTGTTGGTGGGGAGTAAGGAATAACCATTATCAAAAGGAAGGATGTTTAAGCTTAAAAAGGGAACCGCAGAATTTTGAATATGGATTTGAGAATGTCGAACTCGCAACTTCTTAAATCTAATCACGCTTCGGCAATCACAGGTGCGGTTCGGTATTCAGTATTCTGCGGTTCGAATTACACACAACCAAAAAAAAGGAACCGCAGAATATCGAATATGGATTTGAGAATGTCGAACTCGCAACTTCTTAAATCTGCGGTTCCGTATTCAGCATTCTGCGGTTCAATTACCCCCACTCTATAACAACCTTTCCCAAAGTCCCTCCTTTCTCTAATTACCTAATCGCCTCGGAAACTTCCTGATAGGAAAATTTCTTTCCGATATGCACTTTCATCTTGTTTTGGGCGTTCAGTACTGTTGCTAAAGAGTGTTGCTTCTTTCATCTGTCAAGGCGTGAATTTTTCAAATGTATGTCCGTTAAATTTATATGCTCCTGCTTCGTGTGTACCGAGCCAAATTTCGCCTTTCTTGTCTTTGTAAATAGAATATAGTGTGGCGTTTTTAACACTGTCTTTTACGACATATTGTTTTGCTGATTCCCCATTGTAACACCATACGCCTTGGGCGTAAGTAGCCAACCATAGATTTCCCCTATTATCATTTATAGCTGACATAAAATATACACCGTCATTTCCGGTGGTTGATTTTATGCCTTCAATACCTTTTTGTCTTTCGTACTTGATTAGCACCTTGTCACTTTCCTTAATGCTGTCTGGCGAAATAATGTATCTATAATTGGTATTACAAATCCAAAATGCTCCATTTGTGTCTTCAATAACAGAGCGAATACCAAATGATCCGCCATTCGGGGTGTTCGTTAAATGATCTTCATATAACCAACTAAGTGATATACCGTCATAACGGCAAACGCCAAAGTTTGAAGTGCCAAACCAAATATTTCCTATACTGTCTTTGTAGATGGAATAAACTTCATAAGGACTCCAAGCTTTGTTTGGAAATTTTGCAAAATATGCGTCTTCCATATGGTGTTTTGGAAACTCAAGTTGATATAAGTTTTTTCCGTCATAGCGATAAGGTCCTTTGTCTCCGTTTTTACCTGCCATGCTAAACCAAAGGTCATCGGGGTGTAATCTCCAATTATTCTCCTTTACCGCTGTGAGTGTGGTGAAGGTTTGTCCGTCAAACTTGTTGATACCTTCTAGAGTACTTATGTAAATGTTACCTTGCTTATCTTCCTGAATGCCCCTGATACGATTATTGTTTAATCCATCTTTCGTGGTAAAATGTGTTATAATTTTTCCATCAACTTTATAAAGTCCGTCCTTGTCGCTCCCAAACCAATAGATACCATTGGTTGCTTGAAACACGATGAAGATACTGTTGCTAAGTTCCGAAACAGTATCACCTATAGTTGAAGTTGTCTGTTTGTGAACCATATTAGAAGCTGCCTGCCCATTACACGATGTCAAAATTATCAGAATGCTAATGAGTAAAAATATATTCGATTTCATTTCAAGTTGTTTTTTAGTTTGCAGAGTTGTCATTGGTTTGAACTTAACTTATCGCCATACAACATTGTGCATATAGCCACCATGTAAACATACTGATAATTCCTTGAAAAAGGGAACCGCAGAATATCGAATACGGATTAACGAATGTTGAACTCACCACATCTTTAATTTATTTGTTTCGTTAGAAATTAATTATTATCTTCAATTAATAATAACCACTTAAATATATAAAGTATGAATCACAAAAAATATGATTTAGAAGAGCGACTGATTGACTTTTCTGTAGATGTAGTAAAGTTTCACGAATTTCTCAAACCAAAAAAACCATCAATTCATCTTGGTGGTCAATTAATAAGATCGGGAACTTCTCCTTCCTTAAATTATGGTGAAGCGAATGCAGCTGAATCCAAAAGAGATTTTATTCACAAAATGAAAGTTTGTTTAAAAGAACTTCGTGAAACGTATAATTGTTTAAGAATAATAAACGGAGCAGAATTACATGATAATTCGAATAAAATGAAAGCTTTATTGATTGAAAACAATGAACTAATTTCAATTTTTGTTGCAAGTATTAATACAGCTAAAAGAACAATGAAAAATTGATTTGAATATTTTGGGTGACGAAAGTATTTTATTTTTTGATTTAAATTGCGCACAACCAAAAAAGGGAACCGCAGAATATCGAATACGGATTAACGAATGTCGAACGCGCTACTTCTCAAATCTGCGGTTCAATATTCAGAAACCTGCGGTTCAAATTACGCACAAACCAAAAAAAAGGAACCGCAGAATATCGAATATGGATTAACGAACGTCGAACGCGCTACTTCTCAAATCTGCGGTTCCCTGTCAGGCGACAGACTGGCATATTCAGAAATCTGCGGTTCAAATTGCGCACAACCAAAAAAAAGGAACCGTAGAATATCGAATATGGATTAACGAACGTCGAACGCACTACTTCTCAAATCTGCGGTTCCAGATTCGATATTCTGCGGTTCGAAACCTTCTTCATCTCCCCATACTGATAAATAGTCACCCCTTTCACATCACGCTTCGCAACTTCCACCATAGCCTCCGCCACTTCCTTCCCTTTGATCGGCTTATAATCCTTCGGAAACAAAAAAGACAAAGCTCTTCCGAAAAACTGCCCAATACTTTCAGCTACTCTGGTTTCGTCTCGATCCCCCAGCAAGAGCGATGGTCTGAAAATAGATAAGGACTCTATTCCATCTGCTTTCTCAGCCAATGTTGTCAAAGCATCCTCTACTTCTCCTTTTAGTTTTAGATAGAAATTATTCTTACTGCTATCTGCTCCTATCGAGGAAACGACTAAAAACTGTTTACACCCATGTTTCAAGCTAAACTTCGCTGCGTTCACGGTTATATCATAATCTATTTTTCGGTAGGCTTCCTTGTCGCCTTTGACTTTTTTCTGTGTGGTGCCGATGGCAGAAAAAACAACATCACTTCCTTTCATCGCTGCTTCAAATTGGGCTTCGTCCTCGAAATCGATTACGACTACTTTTACTTTGGGATCGTCTATTTCTAACGGGCGCCTTACGATTACTTTTATTTCATCAAAGGTAGGGTCTTTTTGTAAGGTGTTTAGTATGTGACCGCCGATTAGGCCTGTTGCGCCGAGGAGTGTTGCTTTTTTTGTCATTTGTTGTGGTCGGCGTGAGTTTTAATACAATACTCTAGCACGTTTATTTTTTTAGTTCTTCAATTTCTTTCTTTAATGCAGGAATGTCTTTGACTAAAATTCGCCAAAGAACTGAGGGTTCAATGGAATCATAAGAATGCACTATGAGATTTCTTAATCCAATAATTTGTCGCGTTCCAGAAATATCGATCTCAGGATTAATTTGAATTATCTTGTTGATTGCTTCGCCAATAATCATTAAATCTCGCTCAACAGCCCTAACCGAGATAAAGCTCTGTTGAAAGTCATTAAAGTTTCTTTGATGATGATCAATTATTTTATCGAGTTCTTCAATTATCGAATCAATATCGAGGAGATATTTCTGTATCTTCTTATGCTGCTGCATACAAAGATTTCTTAGTTCTATCAAGCTCTTGTTTGAAGATCGGGTTTTTCACTACCCGATAAGAAACTAGATCAATATTTCTTTCGAACAAGTTTTCCAATCCCTCCATTAGTCCGAAAAAGGCATCACCATATTCAATTGGAGAGAGATCCTCTTTTAAAACGTAAGCAAAATCTAGATCACTCTGATCCGAAAAGTCACTGGTTAGCGCTGAACCAAAGATATACAATTCTGCTACAGAGTTCTTTCTGCAGATCTCCTGTAATTCTTCAATATTATCTTCAATTAATTTATTCATCATTCCAAAGATACAAAAAAGTTAATTACAACAGCACTGATCTGTCACCTACCATTGTGCATATAGGTATGTGGTAAACATACTGATAATTCCTTGAAAAAAGGCAGAATATTGAATACGTATTAACGAATTTTGAACTCGCAACTTCTCAAATCTGCGGTTCCCTGTCCGATTAGAAAGCTTCCTGATTAAAGGCATGGCTATTCTAACGAAAGGCGGGCATATTCAGCATTCTGCGGTTCAACTACTCCCACTCCATTACAACTTTCCCCGAAGTACCTCCTTTCTCTACCTGCCTGATCGCTTCGGGCGTTTCCTTATAAGAATACTTCTTACCAATATGCACCTTCACCTTTTCTTCAGCGATAAGTCCTGCTAAGGTTTCGAGGTCTTTTGTATTGGCATCTGCCTTGAATATGGTGAGCGGAAACTTGCTGACTATATTTTTAACCATAACGGAAAATGCGTTGCCCGTTGAAACAAAACCTACCACAACGGCGCCTTTACCCATTTTACGCATGTCTTTGTGTTTGAGGTTTCCGTGTAAATCCAGAATGAGGTCGTACTTTCCTCCGTGTTCTCGAATGTCTTGTTTATCGTACGCGATGACTTTATCAGCACCAAGGGAGTAAACGAAGTCCTTCTTTTCGGCTGAACAGACAGCGGTAACTTTAGCTCCGTAGGCTTTCGCGATCTGTACGGCGAAGTGACCTACTCCTCCAGAAGCACCATTGATCAGAACGGATTGACCTTCTTGCATTTTGCCATCAGTTATGAGTGCTTGCAACGCGGAAATCCCGGCGATGGGAACAGCTGCCATTTCTGGAAAGCTTGTTTCGCCTGCTATTTTTCCAGTTGCCTTTGCGGGAACAAGACAGTATTCGGCGTAAGCGCCTTTAAAAATATTATCGCCAAATACGCGATCACCGACCTTGAAATGAGTTACGCCTGCTCCCACTTCTTCAACAATACCGGAAAAATCTGAACCGGGAATCTTTTGTTTGGGCTTGAACAAACCAAGCGCGAATCGAAAAGCAAAGGGTTCTCCCCGCAAGATGTGCCAATCAACAGGATTGACTGAATTGGCTTTGACTTTAACGAGTAGGTGTTTTTCTTTTACTTTTGGTTTTTCTATTTCTTCGAGTTGCAATGTTTCGGGGCCTCCGTATTTGTGATTTATCCATGCTTTCATTAGTCTGGGGTTTTTTATGTAATTCTTGTTTGACTTGTTTTGCTTTTGTCGCTTTTCTTAGAATATACAAAAAAATATGGAGGGGGGATTAGGATTTTCAACCAATCATGGTGAGGAATTCCAAAATCAATATATGGTTCGTTCGAACTTTCAATTACTTTTTATACTTCAATATCTCGAAACACCCAAACTCCGAATTATTCATAAAGCCGATTATGTCATCATGATAAGCCAGTAACAAATTAATAATGTCCGAAGTTGATATATTTCCAGTTCGAATCCAAATAATTTTTGGTGGAAACCCATACAATGAATTCAAATCATTGAAATCTGAATCCTGATTCACAACTGTATAAGCGTTTTGTTTTGCGAACTTCCAAATCTCTCGATCTGATGCATTCATTAAATTCTCAGATTTTACGTGAGTTGACTGGTTGAATTTGTCAGGTAAATGCCTAAGAATGCGATAGGATATGTTTAGGTCAAATAAAAATTTCATCCAGCTATGCGGTAAGTTCTGTTTTCTTTATCAGCAGCATAACTTAAAGTAGCGTAAATATCATTTTCTTCCAATTCAGGAAAATCCTCAATTATTTCTTTTGTAGTCATTCCCGAAGCTAG
Source organism: Brumimicrobium sp. (assembly GCA_040882265.1). Taxonomy (GTDB): domain Bacteria; phylum Bacteroidota; class Bacteroidia; order Flavobacteriales_D; family Crocinitomicaceae; genus Brumimicrobium. Next base: position 9,125 of record JBBEBO010000196.1, read on the forward strand.
CCAACCAAGAATATCACCGACAGTAATCCTCATTCCGCGTATACATGGCTTTCCTCCTCTTTTCCCAGGTTCTATGGTGATTATATTTTTATAATCCATAATGTCATTATTTTTATTAAAATTACAAATTATTATCGAAATATTGCGAAGAGGTGTTTAGCTTTTAAAAATTCTGTTCGGCTCCCTTTAGTCCTTCATCCATTTACTTATTAACTCAGTAATACGATTTAATGTATCACTGTCAAGGTTAGAGCTAAACACCTGATTATGGTTTCTATCTTCCAATAATAAACTCAAAGCATCAAGACTACTATTCGGAATAACTCTCTGTTTAGCATAAGGATCATTACCTCCCGAAATGTAAATAATTTGATTACCCTCAGATTCTGCCCACGCTTTTATTTGAGTCATGGGTTTATTTGAATAAGATGTATTAACTCCTGAAATTGGTTGAACAGGTGTTAATTTCTCAAAACCAGTTTCGAGTAATTTTGAAAATCGTGTTACGGGATAACAGTAATACCCAAATTCAGTCAAGGCTTGATAATGGTAAGGATCAATCCTTTCGAAAACCTCATCTGTCAGGAACCATCCGTGTAGGCTGGATTTCATTTCATTAAATAACTCTTTTGGATCAGTGAGGCTGTAATCAATCGAGCTGCACCCTGTTCCGTTTTGCCAAATTGAAAATGGAATCTCTAGAACCGCAATTTCGTATATTGTTGTTAATCCCAACTGGGAAAACTCCTTCCCTGCCATTTTCAGATAGTCTTCTAAGTGTGGTACAATTTCTTTTTTTCGGGTTAGCAAAAGTTCCTGAAAAGCTTCTAATTCTTTATTGCATCCTTGAGTTGCATTCAAACTATCGATATAATGGAAAAAACTCGAATCACATTTTGTAGTTTTAACAGATGTGGAGAGCGCAATTGTCGCATCGACATCATCGGGAAAGAAATATCTGTAGGATAAAGCGGTAAGTCCTCCCTTACTGTGTCCAACACTCATCCATCCCTTTTTATAAATTTCACTAAAAATTTCTATTATGCGATGCAGGTCTTTTGCTGTATTCGAAATATTCAAATATTCATAATCCATAGTGTCAGGTCTCGATTCTCCAAAATACCTGTGCTCAATAAAAATTTGATTGGCATCTAAAACCGTTGTCCAGTCACTAATTTGATTCGAATAGGAGTCATACCCATTTATGCTCATTACCATAGGTTTGTCAACACTTTTATGCGACAGATAAATCTTTTGATAAAAGAAGCCTTGTGTGGTGTCTGAATGATCAATGGGTTGTTTAATGAAAATTTTAAAACATTTTGAGAATCCTTCTTCGGCATAAATCTCACTGACTTTAATACCTTCTATTTTATTGAGTTTCTCTTTAATAGAGGATTGAGCTATCAGGTTATTGCTAATTAGAAGTACGAGTATGATGGTTTTAAAAGTCATTCTATTTTTGTGAGATAAACTATTTATTCAAAAGTAGGGAAATTAAGGTTAACTGTTTTATTCGAACGTTACCAACACAGGGCAAACTCACACTTTTATTTTTAAGAGTTTTCTCAAATAGTCCTCATTCC
>JBBEBO010000197.1:0-7057 GCA_040882265.1 Brumimicrobium sp.
CTGATACTTGTGATTACTTGTCACTAGGAGAGGAGAAATTAACTGATCTTTCAGTTTATCCAAACCCAGCGACAGATGTGGTTAACATTTCAAATCCAACTGATTCAGAGTCGTTGCGTATAGAGATGTTAGACATGAATGGTAGAGTTGTAGTATCAGATGCAGATGCGCTTTCAAATACATCTGAAGCAACGATAGCTATCGATCACTTACAAAAAGGTGTTTACACATTGCGTATATACAATGAAGATGGTCAACGTACTTTCAAGATTGTGAAGCAGTAAGAGTAAGTAAGAAATATAATTACTAAATTTAGATTATAAATGCCCTCAATTTTTGAGGGCATTTTTTGTGAATAATTAACGTGTTTTTATTTTTTATGTATAATTTCAACTAAAATCAATTTTTATAATTTGAGTAGACATAAATTTGAGTGGTTAATAATTAATTAAAACTTGGTTTATGAATAAAAAAATACTTCTCGTCCTGGCGCTTATTGGTGCTGGATGGGGAAACTACTCAAATGCTCAATATTGTGAAAATGGCCCGACAGATGCGTTGGAATCAAATATTGAAGCAGTTAGCCTGAATGGTGTTAACACTACTTCGCTAACCTATACTGGATGTCCAGGTGTGATAGGAGTTGAAGATGAAACAACTCAAACCGTTGAATTAGTTGCCGGACAAGAGTATACTTTAGATGTTACTTTTGGTACATGTGATGGTAATTTTGCAGGTGCTGGAGAAGCTTGGATTGATTTTAATCAAGACGATGTTTTTGATGCAGCTACAGAATCAATAGGTAGTTCTTCTGGTACTCCAGGAACAGCTCCGTGGGATGCACCAGTTGCTTTTACATTCACAATTCCTTCAACAGCAACAACTGGAGCTACACGAATTCGTATTATGCAAGAGGAAGGAGGCACTACTCCTTTGGATCCATGTGCTTCTTATACATTTGGCTCTGTTGTGGATTTTACGGTTGATATTTTAGCTCAACCAGCAACGCCACCAACTCCAGATCAGGATCCAGGGACACCATCTTGTTCAACTGGTTCAGATTTGATCTTAGCAGGCACGCCACCAGCAGGTATTGATTGGTACTGGCAAGGAACTAACTCAAATGGAACTTCAACTGCAGATGATGGTACAGCTCCTTATACTGTTTTTGGTAATGGAACTTATTATGCAAGAGCTTACGATCCTGCATTAGATGCATGGTCAGAAGAATCTTCTATTACAATTTCAAATTTTATTACTCCTGGTACTCCTCAATATATTGAAGAAGAATATTTTGCTTGTGTCGGAGATCCTTCAATAGAGATTGAAGTTGAAAACCCGCTTGGTTCAGGATCATTATTTACGACTAATGCCGGAGGTAATGGTTGTGGTGGTGGAGCTATGTTTGACCTAACAACCAATTTAAATGAAATTACAGTAACTTCATTGGATATTTTGCCAAATACAACAGCAACTCAGAACGTGAGTGTTTATATTAAAACGACTGGTGGGTATAATGGAAGTCAAACTGTACCTGGTGATTGGACACTTATTGGAACTTATTCTGTTAACACTACAAACGGAGTTCCAATTAATGTCGATGTTGCTGATTTCCCAATACCACCTTCAACAACTTATGGTGTATATGTGGAGTACAGTTCATCGTATACGAATAGTGCAACAGGAACAACATATACAAACGCTGATTTAACTTTAACTGTTGGTGATGGTCTATGTAATTCTTTTGCTACAATAAACACAGGTAGGGCTTTTAATGGGACTGTTTTTTACGATGTTACAACTCCAACTGATATCGAATGGTTTGATTTAAATAATGCTAGTACTGGTAGCATACAAGGTACAGGAAATATTTTAGAAACTGTTGGTACTTCAGTTTTACCGACAGCTACTAGTGGAACATATGATTTTTATGCTTTTTCACTTATAAACGGTTGTTATAGTAATTCAGGATTACATGTTGAAGTTCATGTTGCTCCAGTCAATGTTGAGGTTACTGGAATTGATGCAACCTGTAATGGTTCAGAGACAGGTACTTTTGATATAACAGATACCCTTTGTGGTGTTGCTCCTTTTACCTACTCTGTTGATGGTGGTACTTTTGGTCCTATTCCAACTGATCTATTACCTGGATCACACACAGTTATTGTGCAAGATGATAATGGCGATGAAAGTGGAGAATATACATTTACAGTCGGTGAAGCGGATGAGCCTTCTGATTTAGTTGTGATTAATATCGTTGCTGACGGTGGGCAGGTCTCATGGAATGCAAATGGTGATGAAACTGAATGGAATGTAGAATGGGGACTTCCTGGTTTTGCTCCTGGTACTGGTAATGAAATTGGGTCAAGTGTTGTGACTGATACTTTTGATATTATTACAGGACTGAACCCTAACACAGAGTACGATGTTTATGTGTCTGCTAATTGTGGCGTAGGTTCTGTTACTGGTGATTGGGGAACTGTTAGTTTTATAACTGATTGTGGAATTGAAGTAACTCCTTTCAGTGAAAATTTTGATAGCCCTAATTGGGTTTCAGGAACTGGATTTAATAACACAGGAGATGCAATTAGTCCTTGTTGGACAAGAAGCGCTGGAACTTTCTTTTTTGGAACACGTACAGGTACAACAAGTAATGCTGCTACTGGTCCTTTAGATGATTTTACTGGTGGAGGTAATTATATTTATACCGAGGGTTCAGTTGGTACAAACGGTGATCTAGCTACAATTACAACACCAGAGATAGATTTAACATACCTTACAGATCCGTATTTGACATTTTATTACCACATGTATGGTGCTGATATCACTTCATTAGAAGTGGAAGTAACAAACGATGGTGGTTTAACTTGGACAAATGAAGCTTCTATCGTTGGACAACAACAATCGAGTAATGCGGATATTTGGATTGATCGCGGTGTAAACTTAGCGGCTTACTTTGGAGACACTATTCAGGTAAGGTTCTCAACTACTAAAGCAGGTTTTAATGCTGATCTTGCAATAGATGAAATTGAAATTAAAGAAGCACCTACTTGTCCTAAACCAACTGATTTTATGACTGGAACTGTGTTAGATGTTTCAGTTGAGTTAGAATGGGTGAATGGTGGTTCAGAGACGATGTGGAATATTGAGTATGGACCAGCTGGTTTTACTCAAGGAACTGGAACAACTGTTGCTTCAACTACAAATCCAGAAACGATTACGGGGTTGAGTCCAGAAACAGGATATGATTTTTATATTCAGGCTGATTGTGGCGGTGGTGACGAAAGTGACTGGGTAGGACCAATTAATGTTGTTACTGAATGTGCTGCGTTTGTAGCTCCATTTTTAGAGAGTTTTGACATTGGTTCTTTACCAAACTGTTGGAGCAATACTTCATCTAATACAACATCAGCAAATACGTTGTGGAAGTTTGGAACTGGAGTTACTGGTGGAGCAACAAGTAATGGTCGCCCTGCTGGAACTTATGCATGGTCAGATGGTTCAACTCCAGTTGTAAATGATGTTACTTTGACGTCTCCATTAATAGATCTTTCTGCGCTTACTGTACCAACACTTTCTTTTGATTGGTTTAGTAATAACACGACTACCCCAGGAGATAACGTTCCTTTGTTTGTTGATATCAATGATGGTTCAGGATGGACGAATTTACTTACATTAGCTGGTGATGATACTGATTGGCAAAAAGAAGAACTAACACTTGCAGCTTATATTGGGCAAACGGTTCAGCTTAGATTTGTGACTGATCAAACAGCTCCATTGGTTAATGCATTTAATAATGATATTCTTTTAGATAGTGTGTCAGTTGAAGAAGGACCATCTTGTCCAAAACCAACTCCAATCAATGTGACAAATATTGCGGCTACATCAGTTGATCTCGATTGGTTAGCTGGATACTTGGAAACAGAATGGATAGTTGAGTATGATACAACTGGTTTCCCTTTTGGTACAGGAAATACGCTTGTAACAACTAATCTTTCAGAGACATTGAATGGTCTAACTCCAAATACAGGTTATGATGTTTATGTTCGTGCAATTTGTGCGCCTGGTGATACCTCAGACTATAGAGGCCCATCAAGTTTTACAACGCCTTGTTTAGACTATGTTGCACCATTTTATGAGAACTTTGATAACTCATCTGAATGGGTCTCGGGAGCTGGCGCAAATAACAATGGAGATATGATAAGCCAATGTTGGTCAAGAGATCCAATACAATCTACATCAAGTGCTTTTTGGGGTACGAGAACTGGTACTACTGGTGGAGCATCGACGGGACCTGACACAGATTTCTCTGGAACTGGTAATTATATGTATTTTGAAAGTTCTTATGGCTCTGCAGGAGTTACTGCTGAGTTAGTAACTCCAACTATTGATATGTCTAACATCGACGATCCAGTCTTAACGTTCTATTACCATATGTATGGTAGTACTATGGGAACACTTCAGGTTGAAATTTCAAACGATGGAGGAGTAACTTGGGACAGTTTATATGCAGAAGTAGGTCAGCAACAAACAGCTGGAGATGATCCATGGGAAAAGGTAACTGTTGAATTATATAGTTACGAAGATGAAAGTGTATTGATCAGGTTTTTAGGCGTAAAAGATGGATTTAATGGCGACGTTGCTATTGATGAAATGAGTGTTTATCCTTGTATACCTGCGCAGGGTCAAAATGGAAGTGATGAAATTTGTCGTCTAGATTTAGATTTTGACTTAAACAGCGCTATAGTAAAAGGTCAAGACAATGGAGTTTGGTCTTTCCCTCCAGATAATAGTCTGATAGTAAACGATACAATTTTTAATGTTTCTCTGTTGCCTTCAGGTAGCTATGATGCATATTACATTGTTCCTGGAGCTTGTGAGGATGATACGACAATAGCAACTGTTAATGTATACCCACCATCATCTGCTGGTCAAGGTGAAATTCTAAACGTATGTAGAAATCAACCGATTGATTTGTATTCAGGTTTAAGTGGAAATGTTGATCACGGTGGAACGTGGTATGATTCATCTGATGATCCAATAGCTGGTTCACAGCAAAACGCTTCAAACTTACCTGGTCAGTATAACTTTGACTATATCACTTCTAATGGTATTTGCCCGTCAGATACGTCATTAGTAACAGTCATTGTTTCTGATACTTGTGATTACCTGTCACTCGGAGAAGAGAAGTTAACTGACCTTTCAGTTTTCCCAAATCCAGCGACAGATGTGATTAACATTTTAAATCCATCAGGTACTGAATCATTACGATTAGAAATGTTGGATATGAACGGTAGAGTTGTTATATCAGATGTAGATGTACTTTCAAATACTTCTGAAGCAACGATAACTATTGATCACTTACAAAAAGGTATTTATACTTTGCGTATTTACAATGAAAAAGGACAACGTACTTTTAAGGTTGTAAAGCAATAGTAACCTTTAATTTAGATGATTTAATCATTTGAAAATTCAGAATAATAAGTGCAGCCCTTGGTCTTCGGATCAAGGGCTTTTCTTTTTATTGAAAATGTAAAGTAAGTTTAACCCATATTATTCATGGGTTTTCGTTATTGCCTGTCCCGTTTTTTCGGAAAAAAGCCAAAATATCAATAAATTTGGGAAGCGCAGACATTTTTATTGCTTGTAATTGTAGCCCAATTTTGGGTAATAAAAATTTCGAGTATTTCCATAGTTAGCAGCCTGTCCGACCTTTGGCGGAGCAGTTTGGCTTTGGAATAGGAATTTTATGAATTTTACGGGTTAACCGCATATTAGGATTATGAGACTTGGCTTTTCGTACTATCGAACACTCAAAATGCACTTATATGCTTTAAACGGACGAAAGTGCTTTAGGTACGACATAGAGCGTATTGTTTACTATTGATATGTGCGGATTTTGATAAGATATAGTTTTCGATAATGGAATATCTGTTCACTATAATTTATGTTGCTTGCGTTTCATGGGTGTCAGGTGAAGGACTTTTTTATTGGTTTAGTTTTCTTCTTCCCTAGCATAAATACTTGAGTTAAAAACTGCAAGTGCTTATGGTTGCTGAGCTTCGTTGAAGTACAAATACTTTAGATGTTAAGATATGAAATACCCAATATAATTATAGTAGAACCAAAAGTATACGTTTGTCCTGAAGTGTGAAAAAAACATTTTTCTCTCTAAAAAAGTATTTGTAAATTTGTACGTTAACATTTAACAACTACATTATGAAAATGAACTTACTAAAAACCTTCGCTTTTCTTGTTTTTGGATTTTTTACACATTTGAATGCACAGTATTGTATCCCAACCTACCCAACAGGATGTACAGTAGGCGATGATATAGATGATTTTATATTATATAATTCAGGAATAAATCATCTTGGTTCTGGTTGTTCAACCAATGCTTATGGTGATTTTACAGCAGATCCTACGTTAGAGGGAGATTTAGAAGCGACAGTATCATATAATTTTGAAATTTCACACAACTTTGGGAGTCAATATGTGAAGATTTATATTGACTTTAATAACAATGATGATTTTGAAGATCCAGGAGAATTACTTTTTACTTCTGCTACTGGAGCAAATCTTACTACTGGTTCTATAACAATACCTGCTGGTACAACTCCTACAACAACAAGAATGCGTGTAATTGGAAGTTATGCAGCAGTTCCTACAAATTCTTGTACTCCAGGTGGCACTTATGGTGAAGTTCATGACTATACTGTTAATATTTTACCTCCCCCATCATGTCCAGCACCGATTAATGTTGTTAGTAATAGTATCACTGCAACAGATGCTGAAATTGGGTGGACTTCCCAAGGTACAGAAACCAATTGGAATATAGAATATGGTGCGCCAGGTTATACTCCAGGAACAGGAACAAACATGGCAACTACAAACAACCCTGAAACAATTACTGGTCTTACACCAGCAACAGCTTATGATGTATATGTTCAGGCGGATTGTGGTGGAACGGATACAAGTACATGGTCTGGACCAGTTACTATATTTACAAATTGTACTGTTTTCAACGCACCTTATTCAGAAAATTTCGATGGAGCAA
>JBBEBO010000197.1:7157-10590 GCA_040882265.1 Brumimicrobium sp.
AGAAATCCAGGAACAGGATTCTTTTTTGGAACTAGAACGGGTACGACGAATAATACTACAACTGGTCCGTCAGATGATTACACTGGAGGAGGAAAGTATATTTATACTGAAGCTTCCGGTGGAACAAATGGAGATACAGCTACAATAACAACTCCAGATATTGATTTATCAACTCTTACAGATCCATACATGACATTTTATTATCACATGTTTGGAGCTGATATCACTTCTTTAGAAGTGGAGGTAAGTAATGATGGAGGTTTAACATGGGTAAACGAAGCATCTATTGTTGGTCAGCAACAAACGGCTTCTGCTGATTATTGGAGAGACCAACCTTTAGACTTGTCAGCTTACACAGGGGACGTAATTCAAGTAAGATTTTTAACGGTTAAAGCAGGGTTTAATGCTGACCTTGCAATAGATGAAATTGAAATTGATGAGGCTCCAACTTGTCCCAAACCAACAAATTTAGATACAACGAATATTACTGATACTGAAATAACTGTTGATTGGACAAATGGAGGGACTGAAACAAATTGGAACATCGAGTACGGCCCAACAGGGTTTACTCAAGGTACGGGTACAACCGTTCCAGTTACAACTAATCCTTTTAATATTACAGGATTAACCCCAGATACTGGCTATGATATTTATATCCAAGCAGACTGTGGAGGTGGTGATTTAAGCGATTGGACTTTCCCAATTAATGTAACTACAGAATGTAGTGATGAAATTGCTCCTTATTTACAACCTTTTAATTCTGGAACGCAACCAAACTGTTGGGATAATACTTCCTCAAACACAACTTCTGCGAATGCATTATGGAAGTTCACAGGAACTCCAGGTTATGGTGCAACAGCTAATGGTCGCCCAGCTGGTTCTTATGCTTGGACAGATGGTTCAACTCCAATAGTTAACGACGTTACTTTACTATCTCCTAATATTGATATGTCAACGCTTACTGTTCCAATGTTGTCTTTCGACTGGTTTAGTAACAATGAAGATAATCCAGGAGATAATGTGCCGTTAATAATTGATGTTCACGACGGAACAAGTTGGACAAACCTTATTACTCTATCTGGTGATAGTCCTGACTGGCAAGATGTAGAAATTACACTTGGCGCTTATATTGGTCAAACAGTTAAATTTAGATTTATTTGCGACCAAACTGCAACTTCTGGACTCGCTCAGTATAATGATATACTTTTAGATAGTGTTTTAATTGATGAGGCTCCAACTTGTCCTAAACCAATAACATTAGACGTTTCAAATGTTACAGCAAATGATGTTGATGTAGATTGGACGCAAGGATATCAAGAAACAGAGTGGATAATTGAATATGATACTACTGGTTTCTTACTTGGTACTGGAAACACAATGACAACCAATAATTTAAGTGAAGTTATCACAGGGCTAACTGAGTTAACAGATTACGAAGTGTACATTCGAGCAATTTGTTCACCTGGCGATACAAGTGATTATACTGGACCAGTATCATTTACAACAGCGTGTGATGTTTACCCCGCTCCATTTTATGAGCCTTTTGATAATGGTGTACAACCTGATTGTTGGGATAACCAAGCAACAGGAAGTGCTAATATTGATTTTTGGTTGTTTGATGGTGCGCCTGGTTATGGAGCTACATCAAACGGAAAACCTGTAGATACTTATGCATGGTCTGATGGGTCAGGAGGTGAGCCTGAAGGAACTTTAATTACTCCTTTTATTGACCTTACAACTATAAATGATCCGTACCTGACTTTTGAATGGTTTAGTAACAACACAAACTTCCCTGGTGATAATGTGCCATTGTACATAGAAATTAATGGAGGAAGTGTTTGGACACCATTAGACACACTTCAAGGAGATGATCCTAATTGGCTCGAAGAAGCGTACGACTTAAGTGCGTATGAAGATTCTATCGTAAGAATACGTTTTATTACTGACCATACGGCTACAATTAATTCTGCATTCTATAATGATATCTTAGTTGATGATGTTCATGTTTGGCCGTGTAATGCTGAACCAAGTGTAGATGGTGCACTTGATGAGTGTGTATTAGAAGATTCAGTTAATTTAAATGATGTTATCACGATAACTCCTCAGCCATTAGATACTAAATGGTCATTTCCTACATCACCATCATTGATAGCGAATGATTCAATATTAGTGATTACAACTTTGCCAGCTGGAACATACCCCGTTTATTATATTGTAGAGGCTGCTTGTACGAGTGATACAACTGTTGCAAATATAACAGTTTACCCAGCTCACCAAGCAGGTCCGAATGGTTCTGTGACTGTTTGTTTAAATGAGCCTGTAGATCTAAGTGATGGTTTGTCTGGTAATTATGATCTAGGAGGTAATTGGTACGATCCTTATGACACACTAATGCCAGACCCACATCCTACAACGCCTGCAATACCTACGACATATAATTACGATTATATTACAACAACAAATAGTGTTTGTCCTGTAGATACTGCTCTAATAGAGTTGATAGTTGATGGTGATTGTGACTTCTTGTTAATTGATGGTGAAAATCTTTCAAACATAAAAGTATACCCAAACCCTACAAGTGATATCATTAATATTGAAAACACTTCTGACAGTGAATCGCTTCAAATAGAATTGCTTGATATGAATGGACGAGTTGTGCTTTCAGATTCAAGATCACTTGATAATGCATCTAAAGCTGAAATTGCTATAGATCACTTACAAAAAGGGATATACGCTCTCAGAATCTTCAATAGTGATGGACAGCACACTTTTAGGATTGTAAAACAATAATGTAAACTTATCTTAATTATTAATGCCCTTCGTTTTCTAATGAAGGGCATTTTTTGTGTACTGAGCATCGAAATCAATTGATGGTGAAAACCTATTTTGGAAATGCGTAATAGCTATCCACTAGCAAAGGGCAATTTGCGTACAGCTGTACTTCGTTTAAAATCAGGAACCTTAAGCAAGAATGTTTTCAGGACTAGACAAAAGAATGGATCAGCCTCAAAAGTTTGGGAGAAACTCTAAGTGCTTCTACCGCTTATTCCCAATGGAAATAGTTATTCGATTAAGCTTAGAGTTATCCAACAAATGTTGTGAAATTGTAACAGGAAAGCCTTGTAAAGACGTCATATCTTTAACCGTGGACTTCATTTCATCCCGTATTCATGGGACTTGACTTACTCGATAAAATAGCAATCATATTACGCTATAAAATGTTCTCTCCCCAACTTTTGAAACAGCTGGGTGTTTACAAATAGATCTTTAAATCTTTTCAGTCGGGTTACAAAATTTTATCATTATACTTAGTGCCAGAGTTTATCCTTTTATGTTTGTAAAGTTAATTTGGCCTCCAACTTGCTTACCCAATAATTGTTAAGTCAAAAAAAAGCCTTTTATCAATATTGATAAAAGGCTTTTTAAGTTAAAA
>JBBEBO010000198.1:0-10555 GCA_040882265.1 Brumimicrobium sp.
GGAAAGTAATATATGTCGTACCTACAGCACTCACGGTTTGGGATTCAATTTTTAATCACTGGCATGAATGCCAGCGCTAAAAATTGTAAGTGCCTACAGCACTTTTTAACCGCTGATCAAAATTGGATAATAATAAGTGGATTGATAACTAAAAAACATACTCATAATCCCAATATTCGCAGTTAAGACCAAATATTCAGTCTACGTAATTAAAAAAGTATGAGTTTGCCCTGCAATGTTCTCTTTTGAAACCTTTGCGTTCATGTCTTTAATGTAAATTGATTCGATATTTTTGACGCTTTTACTTGCCTCCCTAACTGCATTTGCAGCTGCATCATCAAACCCTTTTTCTGAGGTTCCTATTACTTGTATAACTTTTACAATACTCATAATTTTAAAGTTTATGATTTTATAATTTCATTTTGTCTACATAAATCACTAAATCACTGGTAAACAACTAAATACAATTAAACTTAATGCCTGTCGGGATGTTTACCAGTTAAATAAAGCTTCTTCAATTATACTGATGTACGATTATAACTGTTACTTATCCCAGTTTTAACCGCCAAGAACGCCATGTTTGCGCAAAGCACGTCATGAAATCCTCTTTGCGAACCTTGCGTCTTCTCCGCGTTCAATGTTGTTACTCAAAACCTATTAACCGCAAAGCTCACGATGTTCACGCATAGTTTACTCTGCGAACTCTTAGCGCCTTTTTAGCGCCCATTACCGAACGGTCGGCACTTTGTGCGGTTAAAAACTCACTGGTAAAGTATCCGATACGTAATTTAAACTTTTATAACTGACAATCAACTGAACACCTCTATTTCACAATCATCTAACTACAAGTATATTGCACGTCATCCAATAACCCATGTTTAACAAACTTTAAGTTTAAATATTAAGACTATTATATTTGCGGTGTGAAATTTTTGATTCTCTTCATATTCTTTCCAATGACATTTCTGGCAATAAGTCAAGAAGATGTCTATTGTTCTAGGGATATTTCTGCAACACGTATTTCCGAGGAAGTCAATATTGATGGCTACCTTAATGAAAGCGTGTGGAATGCACCTCCTACAAATTGTGACTTCACTCAAATAGAACCTGACGCTGGAGCTCCTTCAACTGAAAAAACAGAAGTTAGGGTTCTGTACGATGATGAAGCCATTTATATAGGTGCTCATTGTTATGCCGACCCAGAAGATGTTTCTAGAGTTCTCTCTCAACGTGATCAATACAATTCTAATACAGATTATTTCTCAGTAATGTTAGACACATATAAAGATCATTTAAATGGATTTGTATTTTCTGTATCTACTGAAGGTGTTCAATATGATGCCAAAATATATTCTAATACATACAATGAAAAATTGAATATGATCTGGTATTCTGAAGTTACTCATTCTGATAGTGGTTATACTGTTGAAATGAAAATTCCTTATTCGGCGATCAGATTTTCTAAAAAAGATGTTCAATCATGGGGAATTAATTTCACACGGTACATAAGTATTAATCGTGAAGAAGCTACATGGAAAGGTGTCCGACCAGATTTGGACAATATTGTTACACAGGCGGGGACACTTAAAGGCATTAAAGATATTACTCCTCCCCCACGAATATTCTTTTCACCATATTTATCGGCTTACCTTGATCATTATCCAAACCCAAGCGATAACGTGAGTGATTTGAGTTATGATTTTAATGGTGGAATGGATTTAAAATACGGAATTAATGAAGCTTTTACGCTTGATATGGTTCTCGTCCCCGATTTTGGACAAGTAGTTACGGATAACGTTGTACTCAACCTCAGTCCATTTGAAGTTTATTTTGACGAAAACAGACCGTTTTTTAATGAAGGAACAGAATTATTTGAAAAAACGGGGCATTTTTACAGCCGTCGTGTTGGTGGACAACCAGTAAATAGAAGTAACGCTAATGACGATTTAAAAACGAATGAAATCATTATTTCAAATCCAAACAATACACCTTTATTTAATGCCACAAAAGTTTCTGGGAGAAACAAAAAAGGACTTGGTATTGGCGTTTTTAATGGCATTAGTGGTCAACAACATGCACTTATTGAAGACACTTTAACACGTGAAAAAAGAGAAGTTCAAACCTCTCCATTTTCAAATTACAACGTAATTGTTTTAGATAAAAACTTAAAACAAAATAGTTCTATAACATTTACAAACACAAACGTGTGGAGGTCTGGAGAGACCTATGATGCAAATGTTTCTGCATTACAAACTAAACTAAACTCTTCAGATAATAAGTATTTTATTTCTTCAAATACAGCACTTTCTCAGCAATACCATTCTACGAGCAATCGGTTTGGCCATAATCTTGGTGTTAATGTGGGGAAACAAACAGGAAATTTCAGATATCAAGCCAGTTATCTTGAGGAAAGTGACACTTATGATCCAAATGATCTTGGGTTTTTGACAAATAATAATAAGCGAAACATTTCATCTACAATGCGTTACAATATTTATAAGCCTTTTTGGAAATTAAATAGTCTTTCAACTAATTTCACCAATACTTACAGCCGATTATACAACCCTGATCGTTTTGTAAATCTAAATTATTCAAGTTCAACATGGTTAACAAACCGAAAGTTTCATTCTTTAAGTATCAACTTTAGTGGTACATACACTGAAACAAATGATTTTTTTGAACCGAGAACGCCTGGTTACTTTTTTGTAGTACCAGTCTATCATGGCGGAGGACTAATGTTATCCTCAAATTATCAAAAACCTTTTGCTTTGGATGCGAGTATAGATTACAGAAGGTACTCTGGAGTAAATTGGTCAAGTTTTACTTATGACATTTCACCACGTTTTAGAATTGGTAACAATATATTTTTAGTTTATTCCTTTAATGAAACAATCGATGAGGGACAACGAGGCTATGCGATTCCTTTTATTGGTGAACAACCTGAAAATGAAGACCCTATTTTTGGAAAAAGGGACGTTAGAACAACAACAAACACTATTGATTTAAACTATACAATTAACAACAAGTCTGGAGTAACTTTTCGTTTGAGGCATTATTGGTCTAGGGTCAACTACGATGAATTTTATTCTTTAAACCAAACTGGTGGACTCGACCCAATTGAAATTGAAACAACCAACAACGCTGGTCTTCATAAATACAACACTAGTTTTAATGCATTTAGTATCGACATGGTGTACAGATGGATTTTCTCACCTGCAAGTGAAATCAATATTGTGTGGAAAAACAACATCTTTACAGAAGATTCTGATTCACAGATCGCATATTTTCAAAACCTCGAACAAACATTGCGAACAGATCAACTAAATAGTATTTCTCTTCGTTTGGTTTACTTTATTGATTATTTAAACATCAAAAAGATTTTCAATAGAGATAAACAACAATAAGCACTAGTGAACTAAAGAAGTTTTAGAAATATAAGCCAAGCAAATGCGTATAATTCCATAATCGATTTCTCCATTTAAATACTCAAACATTGGCTTCAAGCCTTCTTCATCACCAACTTCCTGATGTGCTTTATTTACTTTTTCAAAATCTTCTTCAGAAAAATACTGTTTGATATCTAGTGTTTTTCCATCGCTATACAGTTTTGCAATGTGTGAATAGACAGTCGTTTCTTGTATTTCTCTGGCCATTGCAATTTCTGAAACACCTAACCCTTCTTTTAAATAGTCATAAGTAATCTCGTAAGTGCTTTTTTTAACAGGTTCTTGATCGATAAAGTTTTTAATTAATGAAGCAAATTCAGCGCCATAGCTTATCATTTTTTGATGTCCAACACCTGAAATATCTAACATATCATCAGATCTTACAGGTTTTTTATCAACCATATCTTTTAAAGTAGCATCATTAAAAACAATATATGCAGGAACATTTTCTTCTTTCGCTATTTTTAATCTTAACTTTCTTAACTCCTCAAACAATCGGTTATCCAAACTGCCACGTTTTGATTTTTTCTTTGAAGTAGTAATTGCTTTTTTATCTGCTTGTTCTGTATATCTCGACAACATTATTTTTTGACCGTCGAACAAAATTCTTTCTCCAAAAGTTGTCACTCTAAGGTTAAAATTTTCATCATAAGCTATTTCAACAACACCTTGATTCAAAAGTTGTGTTATGTAGTGTTGCCATTCTTTTTGACTTAAGTCTGCACCTACTCCATAGGTTTTTAGTTTATTGTATCCTTTATCATATACTTCAAATGATTTTGAACCTCTAAGTACCTGAATTAATAAATTAACACCTATTTTTTCATGAGTTCTTTTAATTCCAGAAAGCGCCTTTTGAGCGAGTAAGCTACCATTAACGAACTCAGGAGGATTTGCACAAACATCGCAATTTCCACAATCATCAACGAGGGTTTCACCAAAATAACTCAATAAAGTTTTCCTTCTGCAAGTTGGCGACTCAGCAAACTGTAACATTCTATTTAGTTTTTCGATCAAAACAGCTTTATGTGGAGATTCTTGTGCAAAATCAGCTAGTAATTTTACATCACGCATATTGTAATAGAGAATCGCATCTGAGGGAAGTCCATCTCTACCAGCACGACCAATTTCTTGATAATATCCTTCTATATTTTTGGGGAGATTATTATGTATAACCCAACGCACATTAGATTTATCGATTCCCATTCCAAAAGCAATTGTAGCTGTCACCACGGGAACTCTATCGTTGATAAAATCCTCTTGGACTTTAGCACGTTCTTCGCTTGTTAAGCCTGCATGATAATGACTCGCTGGAATACCATTTTCTAGTAAATAATCACTCCATTCTTCTGTTTCTCTTCTAGACAAGCAGTAAATAATCCCCGATTCATTTTCTCTTGTCTTTAAGTAGTTTAAAACATCTTTTTGTTTATTCTTTTTAGGTAAATTACCACGCACCTCAAGTGTGATATTTGGTCGATCGAAACTTGAAAGAAACACTTTTGGCTCTCTCAATCCCAACTTACTTTTTATCTCTTTACGTGTAGCTTTATCTGCAGTTGCTGTTAAGGCTATAAATGGAATTTCGGGCCAGTATCGCCTTAACTCCTTTAACTTTGTGTACTCTGGTCTAAAATCATGTCCCCACATAGAAACACAATGCGCCTCATCTATTGCAACCATTGAAATGTCAACTCGTGTTAACCAACCGTCTAAAATATTAAACAAGGTTTCAGGCGCAACGTATAAAAGTTTTAGAACTCCCTCTTTTGCTTGCTGAATGATTTGTTCTTTTTCTGTATCATTCTGTGAGCTATTAAAATATGCTGCGGAAACACCATTGCTTCTCAAAGCTTCAACTTGATCTTTCATCAGTGAAATTAATGGAGAAATAACAAGTGTTGTTCCCTCGAAACACAATGCAGGTATTTGAAAGCAAATTGACTTCCCTCCACCAGTAGGCATCAATACCATGGAGTCTTTATTTGACAATACGTTTTTAATTATTGACTCCTGTTGGGGTCTAAAAGAATCATAACCAAAGACTGATTTAAGGTGGTTATTGGCTTTTTCAATCATAACTATAAATATTAAGTTTCTTTCTAAGTTATAAAAAAATGTTAGAGTTATTCAACTTTTTTTAAAATTAATTTCGAATGCTAAAAAAATAGAATTCCAAAAAAAATCTACTTTATACAAGATGTGATTATGTCAAAATTAAACTTAATTTTGAAGAACGATTTATACGTTTTACAAGAAGAGTTGAAATGAATATTATTACATTAACAACAGATATGGGACTAAAAGATCACTATGTCGCTACCTTGAAAGGTAAGATTTATAGTCTTCTTCCAGGTGCTTTAGTAGTTGATGTTTCTCATAATGTTAAACCGTTTAACATTTCTCAAGCTTCTTACTTTTTAAAAAATATAATTAAAGACTTTCCAGCTGGATCTATTCATGTCATTGGTGTAGACGCAGAACCGCTGGTGAATTTTTCTCAACCTGAAGAAAGTTCGTTACCAATGATATTATTGTACAAAAAACAATACTTTGTAGGAACTGATAATGGTATTTTTAGCTTATTGCTTGAAAACAATAAATTTGAGGCTCTCTGGTCGTTAGACGACGTATTATCTCAACCAGAACTTATGAATTTTCCAACTAAAAATATTCTAATTCCAGCAGCTTGTAAATTAGCGAGTGGTGAAAGTCCAGATAAATTTGCTTCCCCAGCAAAAAAAGTGAAAAGAGCCATTCCATTGTCTCCTGTGATTGATGGAAACATCCTAAAAGGCGCTGTGATACATATAGATCATTTTGGAAATCTCATCACAAATATCAAAAAAGAGGATTTCTATAGGATAGGAAGAAAAGCACCGTTTGTTATTTATTTTAGACAAAAAGAATATTACATCGATGAAATTTCTCTTGGATACAACGAAGTACCATCTGGTGAAAAGGTGGCAATTTTTAACGACAGTAATTTGCTTGAAATTGCAATAAATAAAGGCACCCCCGAAAATGGCGGGGGAGCCAATGCACTTTTTGGACTTCGATTAGGAGATATTATTAGAATAGAGTTCACACCTAGAGGTTCAAGGGAAACCTTGGAATCCTTGTTTTAAATTATGTAGCAACCAATGGTTAGAATTGTAAAGTTAACACTCCATCCTTCTCACGTCAAAGATTTTATTAACCATTTTGAAACTGTAAAAGAGTCAATCAACAGTTTTCCAGGATGTCTTGGAATGCAATTACTCCAAGATAAAACAGATGAAAACATCGTTTTTACTTACAGTTCTTGGGAATCAGAACAAGATTTAGAAAATTACAGAAACTCTGAGTTATTTAAATCAATCTGGCCTACAGTAAAAAGCTGGTTTGATGCAAAAGCCGAAGCTTGGTCAACAGATTTATACTTTGATGGCTTTAATTTAAAGTCTTAGAATGAAATCGCTAAGGAATAAGTTACCTTTTCACCATTCCCTTTATCAAACCTTGGCAAGTTTTCAATAGCTTTTTCTAATTGCTCTTGATGTGTAGGGTGAAGATTACCATGAATTTTATGACTTTTTAGCTTACCCCTTGTATTTATTTCTAGTTCTATCATCACGCTTCTATCAAACTTGTCTAATTTCGCAGGTATGACAATTGGTCTCAACTTTCCTTTGAAATAATTCATTAATGCCTTATCTCCACCAGGATAACTTGGTAAATCATCCATAGAGTATGACGCATTTGCTTCTCTCTTAGTATTATTCCTACCCAAAGGATCATTATTGTTTTTTCCTCTACTTTTGGTATTGAAATCGTCTGGGTTCATTTTTGTTAATAAATCCACACTATTTACTGAAAGTGTAACATCTCCCATTTTTTCAGTTGCTGATCTATCACCTGGACTATAAGTATTGTCTTCAGTGTTCAAATTAGTTGGCTCCTCATTCTTTTTATCAAGCTTTTCCTCATCTGAACTTGAATCTATAGACCTGTTATGGTCTTTTTCATTTGATTCCTTCGTGTTTGTGATAACAGGCATTGAAGCTAAATCGAGTTTAGTTTCTTCATTATTGTCTTTTTCTTCTTCGTTATTCGTTTCAGTTGATGGAAGAGCGTTTTTATTATTATTTTCATCTTTGTGAATATTCAATTGAACTTCACTTACATTGTCAGTTTTTTCTATCCCTAAACCAATGGTTTCTGAATAGTACTTCGGTTCAGTTGATATAGTCGTCGAGTTTTGAAATAAATACAAAGCCCCAAGAATAATTACAATAGAGCTCAGCCCTATCCATCCGGCATATTTTGACCAAAATCCTCTGTGTGAAATATAAGTCTTATTGATATTCTTCGAAATTGAAGCAGAAACTCTTTGTACAGTTGCTACATTTGTTTCATTTACATTTTCGAGCACAGCAGCAACCATGGGGTTACTTTCAACTAATCCATCAATCCAGTTGCGTTCATCAGCAGTCAACTTACCATTTTGATAAGCCTTCAAATCTGACAGTGAAGGTAAACTATGATATTTCATCGATCGACTTAACATTTTTATTTTCTAAAATAATTTTCATTTTACGTTTTCCATTTTGAACATGACTTTTCACATCTTTTTCAGAAATGTTTAACGCTTCAACAATCGCTTTATAGGATTTGCCCTCCAAATAAAACATTTTAATACATTTTACTTGCATAGGTTTTAATCCTTTAAGCACTTCGTTAATTAGCTCTTCAGCATTTAATTTTTCATCATTAAATAAATTTTCAAATTGAATATCGTCATCAGCTTTATCGTGATAACCCTCTACTAAATCTACGCTGTAATGTTTTTCACGATGGCGCTTTACTTTCAATAAGTAGTTCCGAACAACTGAATAATACCAGCCTCCGAAATTCTCTACTTTTGTTCCTTTTAAATCGTTCACCATTATTTCAAAACATTCCATTGTTGCGTCTTCAGCATCTGTTTCATTTTTCAAATAATTTAAAGCTAGTGATACTGTCATTTCGTTATATCTTTCGAATAATAAAGCAGCATAATATACATCATAGTCAGCTTGGTATTTCTCTACCAATTG
Organism: Brumimicrobium sp.; assembly: GCA_040882265.1. Classification (GTDB taxonomy): domain Bacteria; phylum Bacteroidota; class Bacteroidia; order Flavobacteriales_D; family Crocinitomicaceae; genus Brumimicrobium. The sequence goes on from JBBEBO010000198.1 coordinate 8,525, forward strand.
CTCATCAGAATACTGCGTGTATTTTCGAAGTAGTTTAAGTATCACCTAGTTTTATATCATGTTTCAATTCTAAATTTAAGTTATTTTCAATTAAAAGGGGTATTTATAATTGATTTTCCACATTTTTTATTGATTTTTTTATTTAAACCTCTATAAACCCTAGACAAATTGCGTGTTTCTAAAACAATAATATTGTCATTTTTAAACAATTGTTGAAAAATATTATGCATACATTGTAATTCCCGCTCGCTAAGACAAATAGTTTTTATATTTTTGTCAATAGACCAAAAACATAAAATATATAGCAATGAAAATACTAGTTTGTATTAGTAAAGCACCAGAAACAACAACCAAAATTACTTTCACAGATGGTAATACAAAGTTTGATAAAAATGGTGTTAAATATATCGTTAATCCTTACGATGAATGGTATGCATTAGTCCGAGGTTTAGAGTTAAAAGAAACTAACGGAGGAACTGTAACTACAATTACAGTAGGTACATCTGAGGATGATGCTACGATAAGAAAAGCGCTTGCAATTGGAGCTGACGATGCAGTAAGAATTGATACAGAAGCTGTTGATGCTTTCCAAGTTGCTTCAGAGATAGCGAACTTTGCTAAAGACGGCGAATACGACCTTATACTTTTAGGTAAAGAAACAATCGATTACAACGGATCTCAAGTTGGAGGAATGTTAGCTGAGCACCTTGACTTGCCATTCATATCTTTAGCAAGCAAATTAGGGGTTGAAGGTTCAAAAGCGACATTAGACAAAGAAATAGTTGGTGGAGTTCAAACTGTTGAAGCTAACCTTCCTATTGTTGTGAGTTGTGCAAAAGGTATGGCTGAGCAAAGAATTCCAAATATGAGAGGAATTATGGCAGCGCGTTCAAAACCTTTAAAGGTTGTGGAATCAAGTAACCCAAACAAGAATACATCTTTTGAAAAGTATGCGTTACCTGAACCAAAATCTGCAGTTAAACTAATTGATCCAGAAGATATGGATAAGTTGGTAGATTTACTTCACAATGAAGCTAAGGTCATATAAATTATTTATAACGAATTTAAAAAAATTAGAACATGTCAGTTTTAGTATATATTAATAGTAATGGTGATAAGATTGCAAAAAATGCATTCGAAGCAATTACTTACGGAAAAAAAATAGGAGATGTAGTTGTTGTTACTAACGGTAAAGCAACTGATGCTACATTAGCTAATCTCGGAAAATTTGGTGCAAGTAAAGTTTTAGTTGATCGCTCTTTTGAAGGTATTGACGAGCAACAAATCACTAGAATGGTTGCAACTGCTACTGAATCAACGGGAAGTGAAACAGTTATCTTCTCAAATGATTTAATTGGTAAAGCTGTGGCTCCACGCTTATCTGTCCGCATTAACGCTGGATTAGTTGCAGGAGCAACTGCAGTTCCTGAAAGTGACGGAACAATTGCAGTTAATGTGTTTTCAGGTAAGGCATTTGGATATGTTAAGGTAAACACTGATAAGCGTGTTATTTCTCTTTTACCAAACTCAATTCAACCAGAAGAAGTTGGTGGTGAAGCGAGTGTTGAATCATTTGAAGGAAGCGCTGGAGAGGCAGTAGTAACAGTTAAAGAAACAAAAAAACCCGAAGGAGACATCCCACTTCCTGAAGCAGAACTTGTAGTTTCAGCAGGTCGTGGTTTAAAAGGTCCTGAAAACTGGGGCATTGTTGAAGATTTAGCAAAATCACTTGGTGCTGCAACAGCTTGCTCTAGACCAGTTGCTGACTCTGGATGGAGACCTCATCACGAACACGTAGGACAAACAGGTGTTGCCATCCGACCAAACTTATATATTGCTGCAGGTATTTCTGGAGCGATTCAGCATTTAGCTGGTGTGAATGGTTCAAAAGTTATTGTGGTGATTAACACCGATGAAGAAGCTCCATTTTTCAAAGCTGCAGATTATGGTATAGTTGGTGATGCTTTTGAAGTATTGCCTCGATTAACAGAAGCAGTAAAAAAATTCAAAGCTTCTAACTAAGGTTTCGAT
>JBBEBO010000199.1:0-1682 GCA_040882265.1 Brumimicrobium sp.
TCGGGCTTTGCCATACATCATCAGAATGACCAAAACAAGAAAAGAATTTATAAAACGATTCTAAATCTTGATCAGGTAGCTTCGTCATCTACAGATTTAGAAAAACTATTTGATGAATACTTTTTAGAAAGCATGGAATTGTCTTTAAGAGATAATCCCACAGATACAAAAATAGAAGACATACAAACAGGCTACTACGCAGATAAAGAGTTGAATAAGCTTGCACCAGTTGGTAAACAGCTCAATTGGCTAGAAGAAATTGGGTTCGGCCACGTGGATTGCTATTTCAAAAACATGGAATTATCATTATTTGGCGGTATCAAAAAGTAATCGGGCCGGTAAAATTTCAAAGATCCTTGCAAAACGTGCTATAACAAGCGCATCAACTGGGGACGCGGACGAGGTTTCGATTTACGCTATTGGTTGTTTTGAAATATTAGCCGTTTATTAACTCCTAATTTCCGTGCCCGTATGCGTAGAGTCGTTATAGGGCTTTGAATATCTACACGATTTGTCGCAAATCCCCCTATTGATTGTCGTATTTTTTAGTCTGAAATGTAATATTCGTATATATACCTTCAAAAAAGAATGCTATGAAAACCATATTTAACAAAGCAAGAAGGGATAAATTGGTACAACGCATTCACTCCCTTAGTGAAAACGGGAAGCCGCTTTGAGGGAAAATGAACATTTATAATACTTATTATCCACTGTATAGAAATGTGTTACAAACATATTATATCAGACCCAAAATAAATTACAGAATGAATAAAATCAACTCCAAAGCAAGAGTTTTTATACATGTAACAATGTCTCTTGACGGCTTCATCGCTAAACCGGACGAAGATGATTGGGATTGGGTTTTTAAGCAGGATGCTGATGATATGGGAAGTCGTATCATGAGTGAAATTGGAGCAGTTGTGCTTGGAAACAAAGATTTTAGAAACAATAAAGTGACGGAAGATGGTCTCCCATACGGAGGCTTGAAAGTCCCTCAGTTTGTTGTGACGCACAATGCCCGGGAAGCCCTGAGTTATAGGACCATTGACATTTGAATTTGTAACAGGAGGTGTAAATCGTGCCATTGAAATGGCAAAGGAAGCAGCGGGCGAAAAAAATGTTGCCATCTTAGGTCATAGTATTGGACAACAATGTCTTGAAGCAGGTTTTTTGGACGAATTGGTTATTCATATCCTTCCTGTTGTTCTTGGGAACGGACTAAGACTAATAGACCATTTAAACATTCCACCCGTAGAGCTTAAACGCACCGAAATTGTTTCGACAACACAAACCACAAGCATGCGCTTTCGAGTCATCAAATAAGACAGTTATGTTAAGTAAAAGCATGGAACATGAACAATTAGCCAGGTTTGTTGGCTCTTGGAACACAGAAGGAAAAATCCTGGAGACAGACACAACTCCTGAAATCAAAATTTCTGGTAAAGATACCTACGAATGGCTGCCCGGTGAATTTTTTTTGTTGCACAAAGTAGATGTACTTATTGGAGAGGGCAATAATGAAACCTTCGAAATCATCGGGTTTGATGATGAAAAGGGAAAATACACGATGCAGCATTACGATAATAATGGCAATTCCGGTTTTATGACCGCTACCTGCAATGACGGGACATGGATATTTCTCGGAGAGACGTTACGATTTACCGGAGGGTTTAAAAAAGAAG
>JBBEBO010000200.1:0-1662 GCA_040882265.1 Brumimicrobium sp.
CCATCTTCATGCGACATAATTCCAGCGACGGGTAAAGGAACAATCATTTCCTCTGAATCGTCAACCAATGAAACACCACCTTTTTCTTCTACAATTAAATTTATTGCTCGTGTAATTTCTTCATCTGTAACACCTACCGCAATGATGTTGTGACTATCATGTGCCACACAAGAGGCTAGCGCTCCTCTTTTTAATCCAACATTTTTGATAAATGAAATAGCAGGTTTTGCGTCATGGTATCGATTCACCACGACTAGCTTTAATACATCCTGGTCAACATCAGACTGCAAAATTCCGTCTACACTCGGCAATTTTGCACTTGTTTCTTTTGTTAGGAGTTGTCCATCTTCCACTTCGATTACTCGAACAGGAGTATTCTTATCAGCAATTTGAATTTGCTCTTTTTTAATTATACTGCAATGGAAATTATTAATAGGTGTTTCTTTAACGCTTTGAATAAATGTCTTGCCATTTTCAGCAACTTTTTCTCCATCAATAAAAGTAGATATCACATTAAATGATTCGAGGTCTTTTACAACACAAAAATCGGCGCAATCATCTTTTTGCAATAAGCCAACCTCCATATTGTAATGTTTTATCGTCGTCAAGGAACAAGCACGTAATACATTGAATAAATCACAGCCTTTTTCAATTGCTCTTGCTGCTAACTGATTAATATGACCAACTGCTAAATCATTCGGATGTTTATCGTCTGAGCAAAGCATTACCTCATCAGGATGGGAATCAATCAGTGGCCAAAGTGCTTCAAAATTTTTTGCAGCACTCCCCTCTCGGATGGCTATTTTCATTCCGTATTTAAGTTTATCGAGTGCTTCCTCAATCGTAAAACATTCATGATCGGTTGAAATTCCAGCTTCAATATATTTTTTAGCATCTTCACCTCTTAATCCTGGCGCATGACCATCAACTAATTTACCCATCTTTTGCGCCAAGGCAATTTTAGCCATCACTTCTGGATCTTTATGCAAAACCCCGGGAAAATTCATCATTTCGGCGAGATAATTAACATTGGGTAGATTAAAAAGTGCTTCAATATCCTCTAGATCAATTGTTGCTCCAGCCGTTTCAAAAGTCGTTGCTGGCACACAAGATGGCGCACCAAAATAAAACTTGAATGGTGTTTTTAAACCATTTTCGATCATGAACTCCACCCCTTTTTTACCTAAAACATTACCAATTTCGTGAGGATCGGAGATTGTAGCAACTGTTCCGTGTCGTGTTGCCAATCGCGCAAACTCTGAAGGAATAAGCATAGCGCTTTCCACGTGCACATGCGCATCAACAAAACCAGGGGTTATATATTGATCATCTACATTATCTTGTGGTTCTATTGATTTAATTTTTCCGTTTTCGATATGTAAAGCTCCATTGAAAATCTCTTTTTTGACGATATCGACTATTTTTCCTGTTATTTTTTGCATGTATATTTTGTTGGAAGACTAAAGTTAATGGATTTGGAATGTATATTGGACTTCTTAAAAAAAACTTTTATAAAAGATATTGAATAATAATTTTATAAATAAATTTATTCCTGCAATTTAGGAAATGTAATCCAATATTGCAGGAATAATTTAAAGACCCAATTACCCAGGGCAAACGCATTTAAAATATAAATCTCGAAAAGAACACATTTTGTCACGA
>JBBEBO010000201.1:0-10201 GCA_040882265.1 Brumimicrobium sp.
ATACGTCATTGGTAGCATCGCGAGAGGTCTTGTTTCGTTTATCCGGACACTAATGGTTTTAAATGAGTTAAACCCACTTTATTAATTTTATTGAGCTCCTTTCAGCTGGTTCAAGAGTTTTATAGGTAATTAACGATGTTAAAGTTTGAAACTTCTCATATTTAAGTTTAATGTATCAAGGTTAGCCATGATAGCTATAAAATAACCTAACCTAAATCTGTGAAAGCGATTATTGGTTACAGCTTTTTTAGTCAAAAGAAAACTGGGATTTGACCTGTGCCTAGCGGCAGACAGGCGTGACAAAAAGTATTCCCGACTATAGATTTTTATAGTCTGTATAAATTGCTTGCATAAAAGCGTCACACTTTTTCCTTGCTTTTTGCAACTCTTCTGGGGTATAGTTTTTCTCAATATATGTTCCGAAATCCATGTGATAGGTAAAGTTTCCTTTTTGAGAAACCCACCCAAATCCTCTTGTGATTGCATGCAAAGCAAATTCTGGAGCATTTGGGTTCAAAAGGTCTTTACTCCAGATATATTCGTCTGTGTTGAGCTCCATTTGGTGCATTAAAGTTTTTACAATATCTACTTGCGAACCTACAACATCAACAGTTTTTCCTTTAGCTTTTTCTTTTAAAGGTTCACCATATAAAAGAAGAGGAATTCTAAAAAACTCTGACGAACTTGGGTTTGTAACATACGGTGATGCATGACCGTGATCAGCAACAAGCACAAATAAAGTGTTTTCGTACCAATCTTCTTTTTTACAATCTTCCAAAAAATCATTTAAACATTTATCGGCATAAAAAACAGAGTTCATAAACGCTTTTTCTTCACCTTCCCATTCTTTTAAGTTTTTGTTTTTAGGGTAATCATACGGAGAGTGTGTACTCCCTGTAAAAGCACATTGTAAAAATGGTTGAGAAGAATTATTTATCCGTTCTAAAAATAGTTCATACAAGTCTTCGTCATAATAGTTAAGCTTACCTTTTTCAAGGTGAGAAGGAAAATCATCTTCATCTTTAATATCATCAAAACCATGATCCATAAAATAACCTTGAATATTTCCATATTTTAAATCTCCACTAAAAATATAGCCTGAGTTATAGTCTAACGACTTGAGGTCTTTATTTAAAGTAGGTAATTTTCTGTGTTTAAATGGTTGCATTGAAATTGAGATTTCAGGAAGTGCTGGATATCCTGAAAAAATACTAGCGTTCCCAATTTCAGAAGTACTTCCTGTTGCATAAATATTTGAAAATAGAATCCCTTCTTCAGAAAGCCGATCAAAGTTTGGTGTTGCCCCTGCTTTTCCGGATAATTTTTCACTCACTGTAGAAGTCCAGCTTTCTAATATGACAAATACCAAATTTGGACGTTTGTTTTCTAGAATGTAGTTATCGTGTTCCTTAGGATAATTATAAAACTCCATTAATTCTTTTTCAACTTCATCATCAGGCATTTTAGAGATATATGCATCGATTTCAGAACGATTGTACAGAAGAAAACTCTTTGTAAAAAAATAGGGTGAGTTTACCGAAATATCATTAAGAACATAATTTTTAGAATAGTAAGCAGCGTCAATATTGATAGGAATTTGCTGAACTCCACCCCTTCCCAATATAAAAGAAGTTAAAAGCAATAAGGGGAGAAGAACAAATCCTCCCACCAAGTTCCATCGTATACTTTTTTGCTCATATTTAAAGTAGGAATTCGGGAAAAACCATCTTAAAATTTTCCAGCCAAAAACCACTTCAAGAATTAAATAGATGAAAAACCAAATGGTCATTGAAATATCTGCAGTTCGAAACACTTCATCTGGGTGAGATAAGTGCATAAAAACCCTAGAGGTTAATTTGTGATTCCATTCTGCATAGGCGTTTATTTCACCTGAATGAATCATAGCTACCAACAATACTTCGAACATTACAATTATTTTGAATATGTTGAAGATTAATTTGTTTTTAAAAACCAACGCAAAATATAATGTAACTATTGGAAAGACACTTAACAATGCTCCAGTTGCAATATCTAAATGAAATGACTTAAAAAAAACTAGAATCCACTCCCAAAACGAGACATCTAATTTGTCTAGGTAATGAATAGAGAATAATATACGTTGAAAATCAAATATTGCGAGCCATAGCAAGAGCAATAGTAAGTATGCAAGTCCAGTTTTTTTTAATATGTTCATAAATGATGAAGAAGCTAAATACAACTTGTCAAGTAAACTCTAAATATAAAAGATTTATTGTTCGTTAACCTCTATTTCTAATACTTCACAATTTTTAGAAGCTTCTGATAATTTTTCAGGTGACATGTTTTTAAATGGTTCGCAAACAGAATCTCTTGCATGAATTGCTCGGTCTAAACTGTCTTTTCCTTTCACAGAGTAATCTCTATTAAAAAATGAAGCGGAAATTTTATCTACTTGCTTTCCTGCTTTAACACAATCACAAAGTGTATTTTCATTATTACAAGACACGGTTGTAATAAAAAGGAGTAAAATAATTATACCTTGAATTTTATTCATTTTTGCTTGTCAAGTACTTTGGGGATTCTAAAATAATCAGAGTCCTTTTTTGGCGCATTTTGCAATGCTTCTTCGTGCGATAATGTTTGTTTTGGAATGTCTTCTCTAAGCACATTCACTTCATCAGACATAAAAATAAGAGGCGCTGTGTCATCAGTATTTAATTCACTGAGTTTATCCATGAATGCAGTTATATTCTGCATGTCTTCTTTAATCGCATCACGTTCTTTCCCCTCAAACGAAAGCCTAGAAAGGTGTGCTATATGATCAATTAATTCGTCTTTAATTTCCATTTAATAAAAATATAATATGCAAATTTAGTTAATCTTTTTGGGTAGGCATGAACTAATGAGATGATATGTTGCAAGGTTAAGTTCATTTGCAGTACTATTTGCGACATCATCTTTTGAAATAAAAGGATGAATCTTAACTCTTGCAAGGCCGGGCATTGCTCCATCAAAAATATTTTCAGGGTCTGAAAACAAATAGTAATTGTTTAAAAAGGTAAGGGGTTGTATCCCCACATTTGCTGCTTTTGCTAATTGGAAAGCACCATCTTTAAAAGGAATAACGTAGGGTGTTTCAGTTGGAATTCCTCCTTCTGGAAAAATAACAATACTCCAATTGTTTTGCATTGCTTTTCTTGCTTGAATAAATGATCGTACAGATTTCGTTCTGTTGTCGCGATAAACAGGGATATTTAATTTTTTAAAAAACGTTTTTACCAGTGGGTAAGAAAGAATTTCACTTTTACCCATAAATAAAAATTTATGTTTTGGAAAAACACTATACATTAAAAAAATATCGAGGTAAGAAGTGTGATTAGCACATAAAACAAATGGAGGTGAAGCTTCATCTGGGTCGCCATCAATTTCAACACCATAAAAACAAAGCATCCGAATTAACCTTGACCAAAATACATTTATTTTAAAAGTAAATGGTTTCAACTTTTCACTTGAAAGAAAAATTAAAAAAATGGGGTAGAACAACAATAGAGTAGTTACGAACATTAACCCAATGTACAGTTTCCATAGATTATTGAAAGGAACTAAAATGTATTTCATTTTGTTGTAGTGTTCAAGTTTCAAAAGTAAGCAAAGTTGTGTAAGTGTTCAACAAAAGATTAAATTTGTAGGATAAAATTGACGAAGAAAACAATTAGTTGAATTATGACAAGAGTTTTGACAGGTATTCAAAGTACAGGCACTCCACATTTGGGAAATATTTTGGGTGCAATTTTACCAGCAATTGAAATGGCAAATAATAAAGACAATGACTCTTTTTTATTCATTGCTGACCTGCATTCGTTAACACAAATTAAAAACAGCGAAACGCTTAGTGAGAACACTTACAGCGTTGCTGCTACATGGCTTGCATTTGGTTTAGACCCGGAAAAAACGGTGTTTTACCGTCAAAGTGATGTTCCAGAAGTGAGTGAATTGACATGGTATTTAATGTGTCACTTTCCATACCAAAGGTTGATGCTGGCACATTCGTTTAAAGATAAATCAGATCGGTTGAGTGATGTAAATGCAGGTTTATTTACTTATCCAATGTTGATGGCAGCAGATATATTATTATACGACGCAAACTTGGTTCCTGTTGGTAAAGACCAAATGCAACATTTGGAAATGACGCGTGATGTTGCCAATAAAGTAAATAACAGTATTGGAAAAGATGTTTTGGTTATACCCGAAGCAAAAATTCAAGATGAAACGATGCTGATTCCAGGTACTGATGGGCATAAAATGAGTAAATCGCGCAATAATTTCATCAATATATTTCTTCCAGATAAAAAGCTGAGAAAACAAATCATGCAAATAGAGACAGACAGCACTCCAATGGAAGCTCCAAAAGATCCAGAAAATTGTAATGTTTTTAATTTGTACAAGCTTTTAGGGTCAAAAGAAGAAATTCAAATTTTAGCAAATAACTATCGGAACGGAAATTTTGGTTACGGACATGCAAAACAAGCTTTATATGATTTGATCGAAAAAAAATTCAAATTAGAACGTGAGCGATTTGAATATTTTATGGCAAACAAAAAAGAGATTGATTCAATTTTGGGTGAAGGTGCTGAAAAAGCTAGAAAGGTGGCTCATCATACACTTTTTCGAATTAGAAAGGAACTTGGCTACTAGCCAATGTAAGAAAAATATTTAACATATTCTAATAATATCTCTTATAAGTCGTACTTTGTAACGTCTTTTTTATATATTTGTTCATCATATATCATAAACTAATACTCAATGTTCAAGAAAATTTTACTACTTGCTACTGGTACTTTCTTACTTTTTGCTTGTCAAGACGACAAAAATCAGGATGATGATGACGTTATTGCTAAAGGAGGAGTCAGATATGGTGGAGAATTTCGCTTTATGTCAAGCGAAAAAGTTTCAAACTTATTCCCTTTAAAAATTACTGATGTTTATGCAAACAGGATCGCATCTCAAATATTTGAAGGATTGTTAAAAATTGACCCTTCAAGTACAGAGGTTATTCCTTCAATTGCTAAAGATTATAAAATCAGCGAAGAATCGAAAGTTTTTACTTTTGAATTGCGCGATGACGTATATTTCCACGATGATGAATGTTTTGAGGATGGGAAAGGAAGGAATGTAACAGCAAATGATTTCAAGTATTCACTTGAGTTTGCTTGTTCAAAAGATCCACTGAACAACCTCTCATGGTTATTAAAAAGTAAAGTGAAAGGTGCAAATGAGTACGCAAATGGTGAAGCAGATGAAGTTGAGGGTATAAAGGTAGTTGATGATTACACGTTAGAGGTTGAACTTGTATCACCTTTTTCAGGATTCCAAAAAGTACTTACGCATACAGGTTTAGGTGTTTTTCCTGAAGAGGCTATTGAAAAATATGGCGAGGAAATTGGATCTCACCCTGTTGGAACTGGTGCTTTTAAACTAAAAACTTTAGAAAAAGATAAGATTGTATTGACAAGAAATGATAATTATTGGGGGAAAGACGATTTCGGAAATCAATTGCCTTTCTTGGATGAGATTGTAATGACATACAGTAAAGATAAGACTGACGAGCTGTTATCTTTTAGAGCTGAAAAAATAGATCTAGTTTTAGATATTCCTGTTGAAGAAGTAGAAAATGTTTTAGGAACGTTAAGCGAAGCTCAAGCTGGAGAAAATGTAAAACATAAAGTGGATTCAAAATCAAGTATGAGTATTAGTTATTACGGATTTGCTCACGAAAGCGAACTGTTTTCAGATAAGAAAATTCGTACTGCTTTTAACTTAGCCATTGATAGAGACGCAATCATTGAAACATGGTTAGAAGGTGAAGGCTGGGCAGCTAAAAACGGATTTGTTCCGAAGATGAAAGATTACCCTTCTTCAAGTGTTAATGGATTTAATTTTGATACAGAAAAAGCTCAATCACTAATGAGTAAGGCAGGATATCCTGATGGAAAAGGATTTCCAAAAGTAGACTTATATGTAAATGGCTTAGAAGAATCAGGAGTTCATAAATTGGCTAAAGCAGTTGCTTTTTCACTTAAACAAAACCTTGGAGTTATAATTAATGTAAAGCTTTGCACTATTGAAGAAAGAGAAACTGCACTTCGTGACGGCAAAGCTATATTTTGGAGATCTGGATGGGTAGCTGATTATCCTGATCCAGAAAATTTCTTGAATCTGTTTTACGGTGGAAATGTCGATACAGATGATATAAACGTTAATCCATTCAAGTATAACAACCCTGATTTTGATGCACTTTTTGAAAAAGCAATGGCTGAAACAGATGAGGAAAAAAGAATGAAACTTCTAGCAGAATGTGATCAAATGATTATTGATGATGCTGTTGTTATGCCTCTTTTGACTGATGATTTTGTAACGATGGTTAACCTGAAAGTGAGAAAATTTCAGACAAATGAGATGGAACAATTGGATTTTTCTCGTATATTTATAAAAGAATTGAAAAAAGATGCCAATGTGCATTAATGTTTAACAAATAAATAAAACCTCTCAGCTTGCAAATTGAGAAAATTTTAAACCGCTCTCTGTCTTTAGATCGAGAGCGGTTTTAGTTTTGTAATCAAACTAAAGTATTTTTTCTATTTGTATCATAAAATATAAATAGAATTCCATCTAGCTTTTTTTACCTAACCGATTTGTTAACGAATCGTATATTTGCATCAATACATTTATTATTAATATATGCCCAATAATAAACTTACAGCAACAATTATTACTTTAAATGAAGAACGAAACATTGAAAGGTGTATAGATGCTTTGCTTCCTGTTGCTGATGAGATCATTGTATTGGATGCTTTTTCCGTTGACCGAACACCTGAAATATGTAAAGAAAAAAGTGTGAGGTTTGAACAGAGAAAGTGGGAGGGATATGCAGCTTCTAAAAACTACTTAAATAGCTTAGCAAGTAATGAATATATCTTCTCTGTCGATGCCGATGAAGCTCCTGATCAAAAAATGCAAAAAGCTATACTTGAAGAGAAGAATAAAGGACTTTCAGGTGTTTATGCTGTAAACCGGTTGACTAATTATTGCGGTCATTGGATTAAGCACTCGGGGTGGTATCCAGATATTAAAACAAGAATATTTCCAAAAAACACGAGTCGTTGGGAAGGAGCTTTTGTTCATGAAGAACTAATCGTTGAAGAAGACACTGAACCAAAGTTACTTAAAGGACACTTGTTGCATTACTCGTATTACAATTTTAAAGAACACCGACAAAGAGCGGACAAATATTCAGCTTTAACAGCTCAAAAAATGTTTAATCAAGGAAAAAAGGCGGGAGTATTAAAACCCTACTTGAGTGGGATAAGCCGTTTTATATCCATGTATTTAATTAAATTAGGCTTTTTGGATGGAAAAATGGGGTGGAAGATAGCTGTAATATCGGCTAAGTCTAACATTTTTAAATATAAAGAACTCAGAAGATTACAGCATGAATCAAATTGATTTGCATAACAAAACTATTGTGATTAGTAGAACGGATAGTATTGGTGATGTCATTCTGACCTTACCGTTGTGTAGTTGGATTAAAGAGCAATTTCCATCAAGTAAGGTTGTCTTTTTAGGTAGAAATTATACTAAACCCATTCTGGAGTGTTATAAGCATATTGATAGGATAGAGTGTTGGAATGATCACGAGAAAAAGCCTTTAGAAAAACAAATTAAATTTATTCGTTCTTTGAATGCAGATGTTTTTTTACACATTTTTCCAAACAAGCAAATAGCAAAAGCAGTTAAGAAAGTAAAAGTTGAATACAGAGTTGGAACCTCTCACCGATTGTTTCATAGGTTTACGTGTAATATCCGTCCCAACTTCACGCGTAAAAATTCGAATTTTCATGAGGGACAACTCAATTTTGAACTTTTAAAACCTTTTGGAGTTAATAAGTTACCTTCACTAGAAGAGTTGGCAGAGAGAATTAGTAGTTTTAAACCAAACACTATTCTCCCTGAACCTTTTGAGAAAATGATTGATTTTGATAAAAAAAATATAATTCTTCACCCTAAATCTCAAGGCTCGGCTGTTGAATGGCCGATAGAAAAATATGTTGATTTGGCTTTAAAGCTTGAGAAAGAAGGCTTTGATATTTATTTTTCAGGCACTGAGAAAGAAGGAAAGCTTTTTAGAAAAGAGCTTCCTAAAAGCGATCATATCTATGATATTTCTGGTCGGATGAATTTAACTGAGTTTATAGCTTTTATTGATAAGGCTGATGCATTAGTAGCTTGTAGTACTGGTCCGTTGCATATCGCAGCAGCCTTAAATAAAAGAGCTGTCGGGATTTATACAAATAAAAGACCAATGCATCCAGGAAGATGGGCGCCACTAGGGAAAAATGTAATTACAATAACCAATAATGCAACTAAAGAAAGCAATAATGCTATTTCACCTGTTAAGGAAATTAAAGGCATACAGGTTGAGGATATTTTTGAGACTTTGGTTGGTAAAGTTTAATATGTCTTAGTGAATCAAAATATTCCTAATGTCTCGCACCACTTTGAATGAAACGAGCGGTCTTAATTTATCTCGGATACTAGAGAACTTATTCTTCATTTTTAACTAATTTCGTAAAAGATAAACTATCCCATGGCGAAGGTTAAAACAGCATATTTCTGTCAAAATTGTGGTCACGAAGCACCAAAATGGTTGGGGCGATGTCCGTCTTGTAATGAATGGAATACTTTTGTAGAAGAAATCGTTTCTAAATCTACGAAAGAGGTGACAGCGTTTGGAAATGATTCTCAAAAGCGATCAAAGCCTCATGCAATTCACAAAATTGAGGATATTCCTGTACAGCGAATTCAAATGGTTGACGATGAGTTGAATCGTGTTTTGGGTCATGGCTTAGTTCCGGGGTCATTGATTTTGTTTGGAGGAGAACCTGGAATTGGAAAGTCAACTTTGATGTTGCAAATGGCCATGCAGGAAACGAAGCAAAAAATTTTATATGTTTCTGGTGAGGAAAGTGAACAACAGATTAAAATGCGTGCAAGTAGAATTGGCAACTTGAATGAGCAATGTTTTTTACTGACAGAGACTTTGCTTCAGCATATTTTCACCCATTCAAAACAACTGGATCCAGACTTAATTATTATTGATTCAATCCAGACATTGCACAGTGAACATATAGAAAGTTCTCCGGGAAGTATTTCGCAAATAAGAGAATGTACAGCACAATTGTTGAGGTATGCTAAACAAACTGAAACACCAGTATTTTTAATCGGCCATATTACCAAAGAGGGCTCGCTTGCAGGACCAAAAGTGCTAGAACACATGGTGGACACTGTTTTGCAATTTGAAGGTGATAGAAACCATGTTTATCGTTTATTGCGTTCCATTAAAAATAGGTTTGGATCAACCAATGAGTTGGGAATTTATGAAATGCTAGGGGATGGATTAAGGCAAGTTGAGAACCCTTCAGAGATATTAATTTCAACGAATCAAGATAAGCTTAGCGGAAGTGCAATAGCGGCTACTTTAGAAGGTTTGCGACCAATGCTAATCGAAGTGCAAGCTTTAGTGAGTACAGCTGCTTATGGAACCCCTCAGCGAAGTGCCACGGGGTTTGATTTGAGAAGATTGAACATGTTGTTGGCTGTAATGGAAAAACGTTGTGGTTTTAAACTCGGCACAAAAGATGTTTTCTTAAACATAGCAGGGGGCATAAAAGTAAATGATCCTGCTATTGACTTGGCTGTTGTTGCTGCTATTTTATCCTCTAATGCTGATATTGCAATTGAAAAGAACATCTGTTTATCTGCAGAAGTTGGATTGTCGGGTGAAGTACGACCAGTTAATAGAATTGACCAACGCATCTCTGAAGCTGAGAAACTCGGATTTGATAAAATCATTATTTCCAAAGACAACAAAGGCATTCAACAAGCTAACTTTAAAATTGAAGTTGTTGAATGTTCTCGAATTGAAGAGGTTTTGAGGGAGTTGTTTGGGTAGATTTTTCATTGAGCTGTAGTCTAATAAATGGTAAATATCCCGATATGCAGGTTGAAGGATATACTGTAGGGACGAACGGCCGTTCGTCCCTACAGTATATCTATTGATAATAAAACCAACTATTTAAAAAAGTTTCGGATGAATGTGAATAATGCGGGTTAACCTGCATTATTCATGAATTTCCTATTCCAAAGCCAAACTGCCTGCTACCTT
>JBBEBO010000202.1:0-10171 GCA_040882265.1 Brumimicrobium sp.
TTCCACAGTCATCTTCTATTCGATAAGTTCTTGTAATGATTTCTGGACATGTTCCGTTATCTGACACATCACCTACGTGTGTCACAGTTGGAATACCACAGTTATCAGACACTCCTGTTACATCGTTAATATTTACAGCTGGAATGTCACCAATACATTGTACTGCAACATCTGCAGGAGCTGTTCCTGTTGGGTTAATATTATCATCTACAACAATACTTTGTGTACAAGTTTCATAATTCCCACAATCATCTTCAATACTATAAGTTCTCACTATTGTTTCAGGACAAGTACTATTATCAGAGACTTCACTCTCGAGCGTAAAAGTACCTTCTAAAACATTAGCATCAGTCGAGTTTGCTGAACCTCCAGCATTTTCAAAATCGTTAAAGTTCCCGAAAGGTGGCACCTCTGAAATATCGCAAACTGCATTATCGTCGGGTGGACAGTTTAAGGTTAGGACAGAGTTAATAATCTCAACTAAAAATGACTCTTCATCAGCACAGAAAGGAGAAACTGCCATTTCATCGTAAATGTAAATAGTTGTTGTTGTTGAAATCACATCTCCTGGTGAATATTGGGTTCCAGTTCCTCCAGTACCAGTATAATAAGCCTCATTACCAGTTAAATCTATACCAGTTATTGCTGGGAGTGTGTAAGGCGTACATTGAGACACATCAGCAATTGGATCAATAACAGGAGCAGGCAAAACATCAAAGCAAATTGTTGTATCAAAAGTACAGCCGAAATTGTCAGTCATTTCATAAGTGTAACAGCTCGTTCCAGCTGAAGTCGGTTCAACAGTAATATCATTACCATTAACATTAGTAATTGTTGGATCAGCTTGCCATTGTTCATTATCAATTGTTGGTGTAAAAGAAAAATCTCCAGGAATTATTGTACCATCAAAATTCAGGCCCCATTCAAAGACATAGCCATCATCTGAACCTAAGTTATCTGTAACCTCTATCGTCCAATCTCCATTGAGAGGGCAACCAACTAAATCATTAAAAGTTCCTACGGGCTCATAAGTTCCTGGTAAAATAGTATTTCCAGCTGTATTTGTTGCAGCTTGTGTGGGACCATTTACAAGAGTACCGTTGTTATTAATATTATCAAAACAATAGGTCAATCCATCTCCGGCACCATTAGCTTGTTGTGCTCCATCCCAAGGATTACCTAGAAAAGTACCTCCTCCACCGTTTGGGTAATCCATTATTAACATCTCTTGACCATTTGGACAAATTATTACTATTTCTAAATCACCAATATACGAGTGCTCCATATCAATACAAATATCTTCTATATCATTTGGATCAGTTATAGTTTCCGAAGGATCAAAACAATCAACTGTAACACTAGTTTCGTAAGAAACACCTGAACCATCTGGAAGAAAAGTTTGACCACTCACCGGAGGAGTGCATTCTTTTATAACTTCAACAGGAGTTACAACACCAGTTAAAGTATTCGTTTCACCAAGACAAATTTCTGTTTCAGCAGCAACTGTTCCATCAAAAATTGGTGTAGAAGAAACTTGAACAACTTGATTTATTAGGTTATCGTTTATACAACCATCAGCATCTTCTATATTTAAATTCACAAGATATGCACCAGGAGTATTATATGTATATGAAGTACTCGTTCCATTAGCGGTGTTCCCATCACCTAGATCCCATTCATAAGTTGCACCTGCACCTGAATCAGAAAAAGTACCACTTCCATTGAATGTGATCGACTCGCCTTGACAAATTCGAATGACATCATCTCCATCAGCGACAGGATTTGTATTATCTAATTGAGAATTAATTGTTTGACAAGGTTCCGAACATGAAATCAACGCTTCCCAACCTAAGTCTGTTACAGAACCATCTGAATCAAAAACGAAAGTTAGACAGCCACTTGTATTTCCATTTGTAGCAGATACAAAGCCAGGACCTGTATTACCTGTATAGGTTCCTAAGGTTGTAGCGCCTGTATTATCTCCATCATAAATAGTTAAATCGTCGTAATTATTTTCAAGCTCAAATGATGTGAAATCTACTTCTACTAAACTTCCAGGAGTATCAGGACATATAGTAAATGTAAACGTTTCATTAGAACTGTAATCTCCAGTAGAACCACCAGAATCGTAAAAGTTTCCTGAACATGTCGTAATAGTTGTACCATCAGACATGTTATAGTTTTGACCTAAAATAAATACAGAATGGAAAATTATTCCTAAAGAAAATATAATTTTAAATAAGTTCATAAAAGTAGATTTTAACGTTTAGCACAACGTACATAAGTATTGCAAATAGTGTATTTATTTTGCAATCATATTATTTATATGTTTGTTTGAGTATATAGAAATTACCTTACCAGTTCCTTTCAAATGAAAGTAGCCATTTTGTCCATCTTCTGGCATAGGAAAGTCATAAAATAAAATATTGAAATCGGGACGCTTAGAATGCTCTAAGAATTCTTCACTCGAAATTTTCTTCCCTTTCTCCTCTAAATTATAAGTAACTGATGTAATTTCAATAAAATTCTCTTTTTTATTGGAATTAACATTCTCAATTGCATAGCCTTCTTTAATTTTAACATCTAAATAACTTAGAAGACCTGGGTTATTCTTGAGTGAATTTTCAAACCTTTGGCTACCTAAAAAATCTTTGATTTTTGATTCATTTTCTAAATCTTGAGTTATAGCATTAGATAACGTCATGATAAAGATAATACTAGCTGTTAATAGTTTTAGCATATTCGTAGTTTAACATTACTCAAAGACCAACGAAATTATTTAACAGCTAGTTGCCTACTTTGTTAAAAAAAAGTAAAAAGTAATTAACAATTTTAAATAAACAGCTGTTTATCAACTATATAAAAACTGTTGAAGCATGAAATAAAATTAGATGAATTATAGGTAATACACGTTCAAATGTAATTATTATTCGATTAAATGGATATCCAATCAATATTTTTTTTGAGTAATTTTTGAGAATTAGCTTCTATGGAATTTGGTTTTGGTTGGAAATCATAATACCAAGAAGCGTTTGTGGGTAAACTCATTAAAATTGATTCAATTCTTCCACCTGTTTTTAGGCCAAACTGTGTGCCTCTGTCATGTACTAGGTTAAATTCTACATATCTTCCTCTTCTTATATTTCTCCATTTAATGTGTTCGTTAGCGAAAGAAGATGAATTGTTTTGTTCAACTTGATATTTATATAATCTTGGAAACAGCCTACCTAAATCGATAGCAAAATCTAATAACTGTGATTTTGAAATACCGCTTTCTTCTTTTAAATGGTCATAAAAGATTCCTCCAACACCTCTCGTTTCTTCTCTATGCGGAATATAAAAGTAGTCGTCAGCCCATTTTTTGAATCTTGAATAAAAATCTTCATTGTATTTATCACATACTTTTTTTAATTCTAAATGAAAATCTTTTGCTAATTTTTTATCGACATAGTGCGGTGTCATGTCAATTCCTCCACCAAACCAATAATTCCCATTATCCATTTCAAAATAACGAATATTCATGTGCATAATTGGCAGAAAAGGGTTGTGAGGATGAAGCACAATAGAGACACCCGTTGCCAGAAATTCATTTCCTTCGAGTTTTAATTGCTTCTTCATCAATTCAGAAACAGGACCATGAACAGCAGAAAAATTTACTCCTCCTTTTTCTAAAATATTACCATCAGAAATTACTCTTGTTCTTCCTCCTCCACCTTCTTCTCTATTCCAAGAGTCTTCATGAAAAGTAGACTTCCCATCCATCAACTCAAGTTCATTACAAATATAATCTTGAACTTTTTTAAATTCTTCAATTATCAATTCTCTGGTCATGCTCAAAGAGGTGTTCTTTTTTATTAATATTTAATAAATGAATTTCAAACTCAGATTGTTTGCATATAAATGCTCCACTATTCTCTTTTCCATGACCTAAACCAACATGATTAAGGCTAAAGTAATTCATCAATCCATCATTTAACTCTTTTCTTAACAAAACTCTTGCTCCTTGAGATAAAACTACATCAAAACCATGAAATGCATACTTTGAAGGATAAGCTTTATATTCATTATTATAATGATTGATAAACGCTATAATCGTATCTTCTTCATAATTTAAATAATTTGAAGTAGCATAATGTAAATTAAACCGATTGCGATAATAACTGCTCAACGTTGACATATCCTCCCACTCTTTTGTGCCAACAACAGTAACTTTAGCTTTTCCGACTGTTGAAGAATAGTTTTTAGCTGCGTTAAGTGCGTTAATAAACTTCATTACTTGTTGGACATTATCAGATAAACAAATAAAAAAGTTTGAAGTATCAGGGTCAATTTTCCTTGCCAAGTCTCTTCCAGAAGAACTTCCCAGATCAGTCATGATAAATTGGTTTGAGTTAAGTGTATCGGCTACATTCTCAAAATATATCTTTTTAAAATAAGCTATTCGGTCCTTAACTTCTTGTTCTTCATCGTTAATAATAAATAGCTTATCGTCTGCATGATTTTTTGCTATATATTTTGCCATTGAATTTAATAATGTTAAATCTGAAGGAACAGTCGCTGTAACATATGGATTGTCCATCAATAGCTTAGAAGGAATTGAAGTTGGAACAATCATCTCGATTTTATTTTTTTTACTCCAATTTGCTGTTTTCTCTACTAGTTTCGGATAAAATGGTCCTATAATAAGATCAACTTTTTCAAATAGCTCTGAGTTTAATAATTCAGCTAAAATCTTTACATCTCCTTTTGTATCAATAATGTGAACATCTGCAGTTACCCCCATTTCTTTTAAAGAATCTAAAGCAAGTTGCGCACCCATTAAGAAATCAACTGCAATATCGCTAATATTATTCAGTCGCGTATTTTCATCTAACATTCCCGAAAGAACTTTTTCGTTAGATTCGGTTTTTAATGGCAGCATAATCACAACCGTGTACTTTTCTTTGATTGGAAGCGGTTTCATCTGCAAGGTATCAACTATTGTATCAGAGCTCTGTATATTTCTAATCTCAATTTTTTTAATTCTTTCTTTCTTAAGTGGAATAATTAATACCTGTTTTGGTTTTATTTTGTTGTTTTTGATGTCATTAATTTCAGAAAGTTCCTCAACAGAAACCATAAACCTTCTAGAGATTGAGTAAAGTGTTTCTTTCTTTTGAACAGTGTATTTAACAATACTATCTTCAAAATCTACTTCATAATTAACAGTTATCGAATCTTGTACTTGAGTTGCAGTATCTACTGAATCTTGTGGTTGTTTATCTTCTTCTATTACTTTCTTACCATTAGGAATCACTAATCGTTGTCCGATTTGCAGTCCTTGTTCTGTTCCAGGATTTGCTTCAATTAATTCATCAACAGTAATACCATATTTCTTAGCAATCCCAAAAAGGGTTTCTTTAGCGCTTACTACGTGGTAATCTGGTTCGCTAAAATTTATTTTTTCCTTTTCTATGATTGGTATAGCTAAACGTTGGCCTATTTGTAGTCCATCCTCAACACCAGGGTTTGATTTTATGATGGCTTCAATTGAAGTATTGTAATGTTGTTTAAGACCATAAAGAGTATTGCCCTGTTCAACTATATGAATTTTAAAAGTTGTATCACCACGTACTTCTTCCCCAATTTCTTGGGTAAAAGAAGTATTAAATACCATCAAGAAAACTACTAAACCAATAATTTTATTCATTCCCACTCTATTGTTGCAGGTGGTTTTGAACTAATATCGTAAGTAACGCGATTAATTCCTTTCACCTGATTAATAATTTTATTTGATATTTTACCCAATACATCATAAGGCAAGTGGCACCAGTCTGCTGTCATACCATCAGTTGAAGTCACTGCTCTCAATGCAACAGCATTTTCATATGTCCTTTCATCTCCCATTACCCCAACAGAGTTTACTGGTAAAAATATCGCTCCTGCTTGCCAAACTTCATCATATAACCCTGCATCTTTTAGGCCATTTATAAAAACAGCGTCAACTTCCTGAAGAATAGCTACTTTTTCTGGTGTTACATCTCCCAAAATTCTAATCCCTAACCCGGGACCTGGGAAAGGGTGTCTTCCCAATATTTTCTGAGAAATATCAAGCGATTTCCCTACTCTTCTTACTTCATCTTTAAAAAGTAATTTCAATGGCTCAACTACTTTTAAATTCATAAAGTCTGGCAAACCACCAACGTTGTGATGAGATTTTATTGTTTGAGAAGGTCCTCCAGAAACACTCACAGACTCTATAACATCTGGATATATTGTTCCTTGCCCCAACCATTTTGCATTTTCAACTTTTCGAGATTCCTCATCGAAAACATCAATAAATACTTTTCCTATTGCCTTCCTTTTAAGTTCAGGATCTGTAATCCCTTTAAGTGCTGCATAAAACTGTGGAGAAGCGTCAACACCCTTCACGTTTAGCCCCATGTCTTTGTAACTTTCTAACACTTCTGAATATTCATTTTTCCGCAAAAGTCCATTATTCACAAAAATACAGTGAAGGTTTTTACCAATAGCGTGATGTAGAAGAACAGCAGCAACTGAAGAATCAACACCACCCGATAATCCTAAAATAACACGATCATCTCCAATTTTTTGTTTTAACTCTTCTACTGTTGACTCTACAAAAGCATCAGGCGTCCAATCTTGTTGACATCCGGCAATATGCACTATGAAATTTTCTAGTATTTTTTTCCCATCAAGCGTATGATACACTTCTGGATGAAATTGAATTCCGTACGTGAATTCATCTTTCACTTTATATCCTGCATAAGCTACATCTTCAGTACTTGCGATTTTGTTAAAATTATCTGGCAGTTTATTTATCGTATCACCATGAGACATCCAAACTTGAGAGCCTGTATCAATTCCTTTTAACAAATCATTTCCTTCAGCAATAAATGATAGGTTTGCTCTTCCATACTCCCTAGTATTAGAAGCAGATACTTCACCTCCATAATTTTGAGC
The DNA here is from genome assembly GCA_040882265.1 of Brumimicrobium sp. Lineage (GTDB taxonomy): Bacteria > Bacteroidota > Bacteroidia > Flavobacteriales_D > Crocinitomicaceae > Brumimicrobium. Next base: position 6,964 of record JBBEBO010000202.1, read on the forward strand.
CATAAATTGAGCGCCAAAACAAACACCAAGAAGTGGAATTTTACCTTTAATATTTGAAAGATCTGGTTTTGGTGCAACGTTATCTCTAACAGAAAAAGGGCTTCCAGAAAGAATTGCACCTTGTATGCTGTCATTAATTTCTGGGCATTTATCCCACGGGTGAATTTCACAGTAAACATTAAGCTCTCTGACCCTTCTCGCTATTAATTGCGTGTATTGAGAACCAAAATCAAGAATAAGAATCATTTTTTGCATTTTGCAAAGATAATAAACCGTTCAAAGGAAATTCAAACTATAAAAAAAATCAACTATAAAATTTAGAAGTCACTTATTATTAAGTACTAATCAATTTTATTTATCCAAGTTTTTAAATTATCATCGTATGGTTTTCCATAAAACTCAGTTAAGTAACCTTTTACTTCATTAAATTGCTTATCCTCATCTTTTTCTTCGTATTCATTCAAAATCACATTAACTTCTTTCTCTAGAAGGTCATAATTTGGAAAAATGGGCTCAAAGGTAGATATAGTTCTATTCTCTTTGGTTTCAGCATTTCGATAAAACAAAGTCATTTTTGTATTAAATGATCCTATAGGTGTTTCATCTATAGTAAACAACTCTTCTTCGTCAATGATTAGCTTATTTCCATCATTCGATAGTTTTTTTGCGATTTTTTCCCCTTCATACTCATAACTAATAAAGAAGAAGTGGTTTGCATCTTGCGGAAAATTATTTTCACTAATAGGAAGCTCTAGTCTTTTAAGAACAAGGTATTTACCGCTAAAGTGATTTTTTAAATCTAATTCATTCACAAGAGCTCCCGATCTAGATGAGATATTATTTACAGCAGGAACTAAATTTGTTTTTTTTGATTTTGAAGGTGGTGCAAGTACAAAACGACCTTTAACTTTAGATATTACAGCAGCCCGAGCATCATCTGTTTTAAATACCAAAGGAGAATTTGATTTAAACACATCTCCCGTTGACATTTCTTTTCCTGAACTTTTATAAATTATTTCACCGTTGACTTTGATAACTTTGTACTCATCTACAAGAGCATCCGCAGAAGTAATAAGAAGAGCTCCGAGAATCAAGCTTAAAAATTTAAAATATCTATTATTCATGGTATTAAGTATTTAATTCAAAAATAAGTTTATTCAACAACTATACCAAAAATAATCAGTTGAAAAAAAAACTATAATAGATTTTCATCAATCAAGTATTTTTCAGTGTTTTCAAATATTCTTTTATTGATATCTGAAACATCTGCTTTCACAAATGAATTGCCTGTAATTTTTTCATACAGCTCAATATAACGAGACGTAACTAAAGTCACAAAATCATCAGGCATTTCAGGCATAGTTTGACCTTCTAATCCTTGAAAGCCATTTTCAATCAGCCATTGACGCACAAATTCTTTACTTAATTGCCGTTGTTGTTCCCCTTTTTCTTGACGCGCTTGATAGCCATCCAAATAGAAATAGCGTGAAGAGTCAGGAGTATGAATTTCATCCATTAGCATTACTTCACCGTCTTTCATACCAAATTCATACTTCGTATCAACTAGAATCAATCCTCTTTCTTTAGCCATTTCTGTTCCTCGCTTAAACAGTTGACGGGTATATTTCTCTAATTTTAAATATACTTCTTCACTTACAATACCTTTCTTGAGAATTTCTTCACGAGAAATATCTTCGTCATGACCTTCCTCTGCTTTAGTTGCAGGAGTAATTATTGGTGTTGGAAATGGATCATTTTCTTTCATACCATCAGGCATTTCAACACCACACAGAGTTCTTTTTCCTGAACGATATTCACGCCAAGCATGTCCTGTGAGGTATCCTCTAATCACCATTTCAAGCATTATAGGTTTGCACCTATACCCCACAGCTACGTTGGGATCTGGAACACCAACCAACCAATTCGGAACAATATCTCGTGTTGCATTCAAAAACATAGTAGCAACTTGATTTAATACTTGACCTTTAAAAGGGATGCCTTTTGGCAAGATATGATCAAATGCAGAAATTCTATCCGACGCGACCATTACTAAATAATCTTCGCCGATAGAATAAACATCTCTAACCTTTCCCTTGTAAACTGTTTTTTGGTTACTAAAATTAAAATCAGTCTTTGTCAAGCTCTTTTTCATCACTTTTGTCTTCAAATGCGTCAATTATTTGTTTAACTAATTTATGTCGGATTACGTCGTTGCGATTAAGACGAACCACACCAATCCCTTCAATATCTTTTAATCGGTCTAATGCGTAAATCAAACCTGATTTTTGTTTTTTGGGTAAATCAATCTGTGAAGCATCACCTGTAATTACAAAATTTGCATTCATTCCCATTCGTGTTAGGAACATTCTCATTTGATTCACTGTGGCGTTTTGAGCTTCATCCAAAATAACAAACGCTTTATCTAAAGTTCTGCCACGCATAAATGCAAGTGGGGCAATTTCAATCACTCCAAGCTCAATAAAATCCATCAATTTTTCTGGTGGAATCATATCTCTTAAAGCATCGTACAAAGGCATCATATATGGATCCAGCTTTTCTTTCAAATCACCTGGAAGAAAACCTAAATTTTCACCCGCTTCAACAGCTGGTCGTGTTAATATAATGCGTTTAACTTGCTTTGTCTTTAATGCTCTAACTGCACAAGCCACAGCTGTATAAGTCTTTCCCGTTCCAGCAGGTCCAACAGCAAATACCATATCGTTGGTATTAACAGCTTCAACAAGCTTGCGCTGATTAAAAGTACGCGCTTTTATTTTTGTTCCTCCGTTACCATGAACCAAAACTTCAGATCCATCTCCTGAGAGAAGTTCAATCGGATCTTCAACCATCACGTTGTCTATATTGTTTTCCGTAAGACCTCCATATTTCGTAATGTGTTTAGTCAGTTGGTTCAATTTAGACTCAAAAGCATCAATCATTTCCTCATCTCCTTGTGCTGTCAACATATTTCCTCTAGCGACAAGTTTTAAGTCAGAAAAATAGCGTTTTATAAGTTTAAGTTTGGAATCATTTATTCCGAAAAGTTCTATTGGATTTACTTCTCGAATCTCAAATTTACGTTCTTGCAATATTATTATATTTTAAAATTGTTTCTTTTAATAACATCAAAATTAAGTTAATTTTTGATAGTAAAACACTATTGTCCGATATAAATTGAGACCTCTCATTTCATTCGAGGTGACGCAAG
>JBBEBO010000203.1:0-10169 GCA_040882265.1 Brumimicrobium sp.
CAATCGATACCTCTTTTGTGATATAAAGCTCACGTTCACGTTCATCGACTCCTTTATACTGCCCACACAAGACGATTATGTTCTCCAGTAAACTTATTTGATTGCAAGTTTTTTGCTCAAGTAATTCCCCATCAGGTGTTGTGTAAATAATTTCATCATAATTGCGCTCAGCTTTGAGCTTGTCAATGCAATCTGCAATTGGCTGGATAGTCATGACCATACCTGCACCACCACCATATTGATAATCATCTACATTTTTATGCTTGTCAGTTGAATAGTCGCGCAGATTATGAATGTGTATGTCTACAAGACCTTTTTCCTTTGCTCTTTGTAAGATTGAGTGGTTAAATGGACTTTCCAACAATCCGGGTACAACTGTGAGTATATCTATTCGCATGGTGCAAATTTAAAATGAATCTTTAGATTTGTAAGATTACTAAGAAAATACGCTAATGAAAAAGAAACTTATATTTTTTTTAATCATTTTTATTATAGCACCCCCTGTATATAGTCAGTTCGATGAAAGTCAACTAATGAAAGGGAATTCCACTCCAACCTACGAGGAAATGGTCGAATTTTATAGCACATTAGCTGATGAGAATAAAGATATCCAATTGTTTAATATGGGAGAATCTGATTATGGTTTGCCAATTTATTTGTGCTTACTCAATGGTGAAAGCGATTCACTAAAATCTTTTGATAAAGCAAAAGAGAAAACTACTGTACTTATAAACAATGCAATACATCCAGGCGAGCCATGTGGAGTGAATGCGAGTATGCAAATAGCTTTAGAATTTTCAAAAATGCTAAAAGCTAAAAAGTCCGATTTTCCAGTTGTTGGAATTATTGGAGCTTATAATATTGGGGGAATGAAAAATCGTGGTCAACACAGTAGAGCAAATCAGGTTGGTCCAGCTGAGCACGGATTTAGAGGAAATGCTCAAAACTTAGACTTAAATAGAGACTTTATTAAAATGGATAGTAAAAATATGTTCACATTCGCCAATATATTTCACGCTTTAGACCCCGATATTTTTGTTGACACGCATACGAGTAATGGGGCAGACTATCAATACACATTGACTTATATAGCGCCAATTAAAGAAAAACTTGCACCAACCCTTAAAACTATAATTTACAACGATTTAATCCCTCAAATTCACAAGAATATTCCCGCAAAATGGGGGTATGACCCAATTACCTATGTGAATATGAAAGGAAAAACACTGGATGAAGGAATAGTTGATTATAATGCTACTGCAAGGTATTCAATGGGGTATGTAGATTTATTTAATACAATCAGTTTTACAACAGAAACACACATGCTAAAGCCTTTTGAAGATCGAGTACGCTCTACTTATGGTTTTTTGCTTGAAATTATTGGTTATGCAATGACAAACGCATCAAAAATTGAAAAAGCCAGAGACGATGCTTTTGAATTTGACCTTAAGCAAAAAAAATATTTTGCAAATTACAAAGCTGATACTGTCAGAGACAGCATTTTATTTGATGGTTATGAATGGAATCATATTGATAGTGATATAACTGAAGAAAAACGCCTTTTTTACGATAAAAAGAAGCCTTTTTCAAAATATATTCCGCATTACAACTCTTTTATTCCCGATGATACCCTTGAAACTCCTGAATATTTTGTAATTCAAAGTCAGGAAGAAGATATAATAGAGCGATTGAAAGCGAATAAGATTGAAATGACTAAGCTTTCGAAGGATACAACTATTGAAGTTCAAATTCAACGCGTAAAAGAGTATTCAACTGTCGAAAAACCGTACGAAGGTCATTATTTACACTATAATACGAATATTCAAAAAGAAATGAAAGAGATAACTTTTAAAAAAGGGGACTATTTAATTCCTTCAAACCAAAAGAAGAAACGTTTTTTGGTTCATGTTCTTTCAGCAACATTTTTAGATAGTTATTTTAACTGGAATTTTATGGACAGTTACTTACAGCAAAAAGAGTATTTTTCTCCATACGTTTTCGAAGAAATAGCACTGGATTTATTAAATAACAACACATCTTTAAAAACTGCTTTTGAAAAGAAAAAAGCGCAAGACAAATCCTTTGAGGAGAGTCGTTGGGAGCAATTACTATTTCTGTATAAAAACTCTCCTTACTACGAATCGACACATAATCGATTGCCTGTTTTCTTTATATTGTAAGACTATTGTCCGACATAAATTGAGATCTCTCATTTCATTAGAGGTCGTGTGATATACTGTAGGGACGAACGGCCGTTCGTCCCTACAGTATATCCTACAACCTCGAAATTTAACACAACCCCGCTTCACCTCGCAATGCATTTAGCGAACGATTATTATCTACTGGTAAACTTTCCGAAAGACATTTTTAAAAATTCTATTAAAAAAGACTTTTTTATTGTAGAAAAAATTCTACATTTAATGAGTTGATTGAACTAATCATCGATTGTAGTGTTTAACATTTAAAGTAGTTAATTTATTATAAATGGCTAAACCAGTTTTATTAATTATTGATGATGAGCAGGATATAAGAGCTTTGTGTTCTTGTATAGTTAAGCGATCATTTGATTTTGAAATAGTTGAAGCTGGTTCTTTGCAAGAAACAAATGAAGTCCTTAAAACAATTGTACCTGACTATGTTATTTTAGATTTACATTTAAAAGACGGAGTTGGTTTTGATTTAATGCCTGCAATTCATAAAGTAAATGCTAAAGCCAAAGTTTTAATAGTTACAGCCTACAATCATTGTGATGAAAAGCGAAAATCAATTGATCTTGGAGCTTTTGGTTTGCTGGGAAAACCTTTTGAATCCGAAGAGTTAGTAGAAAGAATTAATGAAATAATTCAGTAATTAAATTTTTTAAGCTTTGAAAAGGATACTTATAGTAGATGATGATGTTGACATCTGTACACTTTTAAAAAGGTTTTTAGAGCGAAACAATTTTAAAGTTGATACTGCTTTTAAAGGAAGTGATGGTGTTTTAAAAGCCAATCAAAATAAATACGATGTAATTCTCACAGATTTCCGGTTACCAGATATGGATGGGATAGAGGTTTTGCGTGCAATTAAAAAAATAGACCCTTCTATTCCTGTGATTATCATAACTGGTTATTCAGATGTTAGCCAAGCGGTAAAAGTAATTCGTTTGGGAGCTTTTGAATATGTTACAAAGCCAATTTATCCTGAAGAAATTTTGATCATTGTCCAAAATGCACTAGAATCAAGTGAAAAACAAGAAAAGATAGCTTCAAAAAACGATATAAATGTTCAAAAAACGATAATTAAATCTGAAACTTCTGAATATCTTTTTGGTAAGAGTCCGAGCTCTCAAAAAATTCAAAGAATGATAGAACTTGTTGCTCCAACTGATATGACTGTTGTGGTTTTAGGGGAAAGTGGAACAGGTAAAGAAGTTGTAGCGAGAATGATTCATCAAAACTCCAACAGAAGTCAAGCACCGTTTGTACCTGTCGACTGTGGAGCACTTCCAAAAGAGTTAGCTGGTAGTGAACTTTTTGGACATGAAAAAGGCGCATATACGGGAGCGGTAAATTCAAAAAGAGGACATTTTGAAATGGCGAATGGAGGAACGCTCTTCTTGGATGAAATTGGAAACCTTTCTTATGAAAATCAAGTTAAATTACTTCGTGTTTTACAAGAAAGAGCGATTCGTAGAATGGGTAGTGAAAAAGACATCCCTGTTGACGTAAGAATCATTGTTGCAACGAATGAAGATCTTAAAAAAGCAATTAGTAGAGGAAATTTTAGAGAAGATATATATTTTAGAATTAATGAATTTAATATTGAACTTCCGCCTTTAAATGGCAATATTCAGGATTTAAAAGATTACGTTGATTTCTTTCTTAAAAAGTCAAACGAAGAGCTTGGAAAGCGTATTGAAAGCATTGATGATGAGGTGATGCAAGCTATTTGTAATTACTCTTGGCCTGGAAATATAAGGGAAATAAAGAATGTTATGAAGCGCTTGGTTTTGTTAACCACTGGAAGTTCAATAAAAAAAGATGTTCTACCTAATGAAATACTAAATCCTAATTCGGTTTCAAAGTTTGGAGAAGCAGAAAAAGATTTACCTTACAACCTTAAGTCAATAGTCGAGATAGCTGAATCAAAAGCAATATTAAGAGCTTTAGAAGCGACAAATTTTAATAAAAGTAAATGTGCAGAATTATTAGGGGTTGATCGCAAAACATTATACAATAAAATGAATGCATACGGTTTAATTTAGGTTTATGAGAAAGAACAAATTAAGTTATTATAATTATTTCCTCATTTTATCACTGGTATTAATTGCTGGTTATTCCTTGACCTCTTTGTTTTTTCTGAATAGAACAAGTTCTTCAGGAGAGCAAGCAGCCACTTATGGAAGTACAGTAGAGCAGTCCAATGCTATTATTCAGCAAACTTATGGGATGGAATCTGTGGCGCATGCTTATTTATTAACGAATTGCAAAACGTATTATAAAGAGTTATTAAAAAAGAAGGAAGTGCTTTTAAAAGACTTTGAATTACTTCACAATCATTGTCATAAAAACGAAGTTGGAGAGCATCATACGCACAATTTAGAAGATTTATTAAATCAAAGAATTAAGAGCGTTGAACATTTAGTTTTTAAAGATTCTCTCCACAACCTGGATAACGAACTAAGAAAAGAATTAATTTCAAGTGGAAATGAGTTAACAGATAGTATCATTTCAACACTGGAGCTGATTCGTTCAGAAAGTAATTTGAAACAGACAGAAAACAGGGTTCATGCTGAAGAAGCAACGCAAAATGCAATGTTTATGTTATCCATTTTTGGTGTAGTAATGCTGTTTATTGTTTTTATTAGCTTTTCTAAAATGCGAAAGGAGATTTTAATAAACGAGCGAAAAACGTCTGAAATAAATCAAATTAACGTTGAGTTAAAATCAATGAATGAAAACCTAGAAAATTTTGCTTATGTGGCCTCTCATGATTTAAATGAACCATTGCGTAAGATCAGAACTTTTGGAGATTTGATAAAAGATGAGTTTAGAAATGAGAATTGGAACAAGGACTTAATTTCTTCTCATCTAAGTAGAATGCAAGGAGCTTCAGAGCGAATGCAACAACTCATTCACGATTTGCTTTCATATTCAAGGGTCACGCGTCAATACGAAATGTCTGATAAAATAAACTTGAATGAAGTTGTAAAAACGGTACTGAGTGATTTAGAGGTTTCAATTGAAGAACTGGATGGGGCTATAGAAATTAAGAAGCTTCCAGATAACATTCATGCCGATGCGGTTCAAATGAGGCAATTGTTTCAAAATTTATTGAGCAATGCTCTAAAGTTTCACAAACCAGATGTACCGCCTAAAGTGGTTATTGATACAAAGATGGTTGACGCTTCACAACTTCCTATAAAAGAACTTAGAGAGAAAAACAATAAAAATTATTGGGCTATTAGCATTAGAGATAACGGCATTGGATTTAACGAAAAGTACTCGGATAAAATTTTTGCCGTATTTCAACGACTCCATGGTAGGTCCACTTATGACGGGACGGGTATTGGGTTGTCAATTTGTAAGAAAATTTGTGAAAATCATAAAGGAGCAATTTCAGCTCAATCGGAGGAAGGTGAAGGCTCAATATTCTTTGTATTTTTGCCTATAAACAATAACGAATGAGTCTAAAAGTATTAATTATTGAAGATGACGAAGATGATTATATCATCATGAAGCATTTTTTATCAAAGATTAAAACAGTAGATTACGATGTGTATTGGTGTAATGACTTTGATGAAGCAGAGCAAGCCATACTTAAAGATGAACACGATATTTATTTAGTTGATCATTTTTTGGGAAAAGGTGAGGGGATTGAGATCATTGAACGCATAAGAAAGCGAAATATATTAAAGCCCTTAATTTTATTAACTGGAGCTGGAAATTTTAACGTGGATGAAAAAGCCATGGAGAAAGGAGCTTCTGATTTTATAGTCAAAAAAGAAGTTAGAACTGATACCCTAGAACGAACGCTTCGTTATGCTGTTGAAAGATACCATCAGCAAAGGTTTATTCGTCAACAAGAGAAAAAATATAGAAGCCTTTTTGAGTTGAGCATGGAGCCTATTTTAATTTTAAACAAATCATTTGATATTGTTGAATTTAACGCAGCATTTCATCGTGTTTTTAAAGAGTTAGAGTCGGAAGAGCAACATTTAACAGATTTTGTTTTTGAGGACTTGTTTAAGTATCATTTCGACTTTGAAGCAATTAAAATAAAGCTAAAAAAAGAGGGTTTTGTTCAGGGCTTTAAAACCTCAATGCGAAATGGTGACAAAGATTTAATTGTGATACTCTCTATTGCTCATTTACCAAGTGAATCTGTTAAAAACGATGGATCATATCAAGTTGCTATTAATGATGTTTCTAGCTTGATGGAAAAGGAAAGTGAGCTTCAAAAAATGGAAAAATTAAGCATGACAGGTCGAATGGCTAGAATGATAGCCCACGAAGTGCGCAATCCTTTAACAAATATAAATCTAGCGTTGGGAGAATTGTCCGAAATTATTTCAGAAAATAACGAAGCACGTGTTTTTGAAGTCATGATTTCTCGAAATACCAAACGAATTTCTACACTTATCGATGATTTGTTGAAATCAGCAAAACCGCCTGAGTTGGAAATTGTCAATACAAACCTCCAAGAAATTATCAATTCTGCTATTGACTTTTGCGGTGACCGAATTAAACTTCAAAATATAGATTTTAAAAAGGCTTTTCCCGATGAATTAATTGAGGGGCGTTGGGATCCCGAAAAACTGAAGATAGCGATTGTGAATATTATGACAAATGCTATTGAAGCGATGAATGAGACTCAAAACCCTTTTCTAAGTGTTATACTTTCGAAAGAGGAAGACCGGCCAGTTATTTATATCAAAGATAATGGAAAAGGAATGGATGAGGACACTCAAAATAGTTTGTATGATCCTTTTTTTACAAACCGAAAAGATGGTTTAGGTCTTGGTATGACAGCGACTTTAAATATCATCAGTATGCATAAAGGAAAAATTCAGCTAAAATCTGAAGTAAATGAAGGTACTGAATTTAAGTTGTTTCTTTAACCCTGAAAACTACAATTTTTTTGGAGTTAGAGTGGTTAAAGAAGAATGAGGAAGACCTTATTTTTTCAAAAGAGGAGTAAAAATTCTTTCTAAAAAAGGAATACGATCAATTTTTAAGGCAATAATCAAGACAATCCCTAAAAGTGAAGGAATAATATAACGAACAATAGCTCCAACAACAGGAGTTGTCCAACCAACTATAAGCATAACAACAAATGAAAATATACCGAGGGTGATTAATATTCTTTGATCTTGTTTTTCAAGCTTTCGAGGGTATATAATAAAAGCCATGATTATACCTAAAATGATAAGTATATTTTCAAGAAAAGCAGGATATTGCAACCAACTCGATTTTTGATCGGGTATAGGACGAACCATAGTATTGAATATAACCTCTGGTATCATAGTAATCATAGTGATGGGGTTGTCTTTGATAGGAGTAACAGGGATTCCACTACCAGCTTTTTGTAACCGAACGCCAATTTTATATTTTTTTCCTACATCTGTTAAGTTTACGGGTCTTCGGATATAATTTTCATTAATTTTCATATGATAAGCGCCAACTGGAGCAATCAGTTTTGCTGAATCACCTTCAATTTCAAAATGATTGCGATTTTTGAAATAAATGTAATAGTAGTGAGTATCGTCTTCATGTACGTATAACCCACCATCGCGTACATTTATAAAATCTTCTTGTTGTTTGGAAATCACATTTACAGCCTTATTCATAATACCACTAAAGTATAGAGTTGTAAAACCAACAATAAAGAAGATAGCCAAGTTTAAAGCTTGATTTTTTGAAATACGACTAAATATCCAATAGAATGAAAAAGCGACCAAAAGACATAGGAATACATATGGTTTGAATCCTATTAAAAAGACTCCACCTACCAAAAAACGCCAAGCTTTTTGCTTTAAAGAGAGGTTGTCAAAAGTAGCTCTAATTACAAGGCAAAGTCCCAATATCATAAGCGGTTCTTTAATGATGCTACTGCTCCAAAAAGCTATGCTTGGAGTTAATGTCATTAAAATGATTAGCAATCCTTTTGGAAGCTTAGAGTGTTTTTTTACAAATTGATACAGATCAATACCGCCTAAAAAGGACGCTAGACTAAAGAATAAAAAATGAATAACTACTTGACCATTTGAAAGAAATAAGAAAAGAGAGTTAATTTTGATTACGTTTCGAGAATCATTTGGCAGAAGTTGATCTCCTACGTTCCAATGGCTAGTCGCATCAAGGTATTTATCAATTAATTTAGGATTTTCATCAAATCCAAATAGGAGTTTAAAATAATCTGTTGGCGATTCATAAAATACTTGGTGTAATAATTTGGATTCATCAAAAAATCTTCGTGCATCTGCTGTTAACTCACCTCCACCGTAGTGATAGGTGTAAACGTATAAGAAAAATAGAGCAATCCCAAATTTAAATACGAACAAGGTAGGTATCAGATAGCTTTTGAACTCACTCAGATATTGCTTATTGATAAACCAAGTAATACCAAGTATTCCCAGTAAATAAAGTATTAATATTAAGAATTCCAACAATAATAGTTTTCAGTAAAATTAATAAAGATAATGGTAGTACTGAATTTAAATGTCAAGAATTTAGCGAAGACATCTTGGACAATCGCATTTAAAAATTAAATCTCGAAAAGAGTGTATTTTGTCACGATTTTGTTCTTCTACATTTTTAAATAGTTAAATTTAAAAGCTTAGAAACCACAAAAAGTTGTGCCAAAATAAAGTTTACTTCATGATTATTTATCTATGAATTGATCACGTGTTCCATAGACTTACCTTGGTTATAGAATATTTTTGATCTGAGAAGACACCTACATTCTAAATTCTTGACATTAATAAGAAACTCTATTTATGAGGAGGTTCGTATATTAAACGTAAGAAACTACTAAAACGCTGGTTTTTTCTATTTACAGGGATGCCTGTTACTATACCTACGAGTAAATGATCGTTTATTGCTACACGCATTTGAGGTCTTATAGTCATATTGAAATCACCGTTCTGTTGAACTTCTTTATTAAACTCGACTCCAATAAAATTTCTTGTTCCAGATATCATATAGTGAATATTTGAATTAATTTGCCAATGTATATCAATATGATCGTGATCAAATACCTGTTCAATCATTGGTCCAGTGTACAGCAGTGTATGAAAATTTGTTCCCCATCTTTTGGCTGTAATGAAGAATGGATTATAAAGAAAACCAGACAACATTGAGGCTTTTCCATAGCTATCAAAATTTGGAAGTAGAAATTCATGTATGTATCCAATTGCCATAGAAGTACTTGCTTTTTCTGAAACAAAAAACGAGTATTGTCCCGCTAATTTAAGACTGTTTAAAGAACTAGAAGGGGCGTTAGAAGAATCATTTGTTGGATAATAAAATGAAAAAGGTAACTCCACCTCAAGCCCTACACGATCAATTGGCGCCCATTCGTATTCAACCAAAGCTTCATATTCATCGAAGTTTTCATTATCAAAAAGTCCCATACCAACATTCCACTCTCGTTCTCCTTTTCGAGCTCCTAAATCTCTAATGAGATCAATATAAAGAGGTTCAGCATGGAGTACTTTATCTTTTAGTTTATTATTTTCGTATTCATCGATAAATAAACTATCTCTTTCATCCTTAGAAAGCTGTCCTTCAATTTGTGAAATTGAAACATTTGCAAATAATATAGTTGCAAACAAGTAAAAAATATTGTTTTTCATTATACTTCATTTTATTCATTCTTCTTATTTTAGAATGATTATAATTAATTGAATTTACTATGTATAGAGCCAGTCAAACTGGCTCTAAGAAAATATTTGCATACCACTACATTGATCCAATATAGATGCAAATAATAATTAAGAATAAAGTATAATATCGGGTGGAGGAGAGGTTATTTCTAAGTAGGGTTTACTAGTAGTAAGAAATGTATAGTGGTAATTATGTTTTGATAAATAAATTAAAGCGGTGTAATTACTAACTTTAAAATTCTGAGTTATATAAAGGTTAAACCCATTATGAAAACTAGATTCTTCACTATTGTCAACATCG
>JBBEBO010000204.1:0-9946 GCA_040882265.1 Brumimicrobium sp.
GTAAAGTGCCGACCGTTCGGTAATGAACGCCATGTTTGCGCAAAGCACGCCATGAGATCCTCTTTGCGGTTAAAAACTTACTGGTAAAGTATTCAATACGCAATTAAAATTTAACCAAAAGTTATTTTCATGGAGCGCTTTAGTTATAAATTATTTATCTTTCCAATTCTTATTATTCTGTATGATCAATTATCTAAAAGTTCCGAAAACAAAGCTTACCGATTTTTATGACAAAGCTCGGTTTGCATTGACATGGCGCATTGGTATTATTTTTTCAATCGTAATCATTGTATTAACGATCTTGACATATTTAGGAGACAACCGTTTTTTTATCTACTATGCTAGTGTTTCGTTGCTCATTTTAGCAAGTGTTCTTTACATGTATTACTTCCGGTTATACAAACTTGTCTCAAAAGCTATAACAATAGGAGCTTCTCTGGTAATTCTATTTTCGGTAATCTTTGTAAATGATGCATTACATATCATTGAGCCACTTTGGATGATAGTATTAGTGCTCTATTCATATTTCACACTCGGTAAAATATGGGGAAATTCAATGTTGTTTTTAAATGCTGCCTTGTATTTTATTTATTTTAATTTCTTATTTCACGAAACTATAGAACTCAGAGTAAAAGCATCTGATTTACACATTTTTTTAATGTCTATTGAGTTTGCTTTTTCGATGTTTTTAATCGGTTACATAATGTTTCAGTTTACGCTTGTTAACTCTTATGCTGAAAAGCTTAAAAGGAGGGCTTTTGAAGAATTACAAGCTGAAAAGATAATTGTTGAAGAGCAAAATGAGGAAAAAACGGTGCTTCTACAGGAGATTCATCATCGTGTAAAAAACAACCTTCAGGTAATTATAAGTCTTTTAAGGATTCAGTCTAGTGAACTAAAATCGGCAGAGTCAAGACAAAGCTTTAATGATGCAATAAGTAGAATTATGACGATGTCATTAATTCACAAAAAAATGTATGAAAAGGAATCCTTGGTAGATATAGATATTAGTGATTACCTGAGCACATTAATTGATGACTTAATTAGAACTAATCTCACGACAGGTGAAGTTAAATATCAAGTAGATGCATCATTAAAACAAATTGGCTCTAAAACAATTGTCCCTTTAGCGTTAATCACAAATGAACTCGTTTCAAATTCATTAAAACACGCTTTTGAATCAGATGGTTTTATAAAACTTAGCCTTTCAAAATATAAAGATGATTTTTTTGAAATGAAGTACAGCGATAACGGAAAATGGAAAGATGAATCAAGTGAGCCCTCATTCGGCCTACAATTAATTGAAGTCTTTACAGAACAGCTCGAAGGTACTTATCAAAGAACTATTACTGAAAGTGGAACTCATTACACATTTCATCTAAAAACATTAGATCAGTAAATAAAAAATCGTTAAAATCGGGGAGTTTTTTGAATTAGACACAACAATTATTAAAAATCCTTGTTAAATAGCGGTAATGAAATCCACAGAGAAATTTGGAACTGCTCCATTAGGGAGGTTATTAAGAGAACAAGCTTTTCCTGCATCTGTTGGGATTTTGGTCATGTCCATTTATGCAATTGTTGACACAATTTTTGTAGGAAGGTACGTTGGTGCTGCAGGAATAGGTGCAATCACAGTCGTTTTACCAATCACATTTTTAATCTCAAGCATCGGCATGTCAATTGGAATTGGGGGTGCTTCCGTTTTGTCTCGATCACTAGGGGGAAAGAACAATGAAAAGGCTTTAAAAACGTTTGGAAACCAAATTATTATGACTGTTTCTTTGGCAGTCTTTTTTGTTTTTATAGGAGCCTTTTTCATGGATGAAGTAATTGCTTTATTTGGAGGTAAGGGTGATATCAAAGCGCCTGCCGAAACCTACTTCACAATTGTTTTGGTGGGGGTTCCCTTTTTAGCATGGGCAATGATGAGTAACAATGTCATTCGTTCTGAAGGATTTCCACGCGTTGCAATGTATGCAATGATTATACCCGCAGTAGCAAACTTAATACTCGACCCAATATTTATTATTGTTTTTGAAATGGGAATGGAAGGAGCTGCGTGGGCAACAACCTTATCCTATATTGCAAGTGCTACATTTACTTTTATCCATTTTGCTCGTGGAAAATCACACTTAAGCTTTAATAAAAAATACTTTGTTCCTGATTTTAAAATAATGGGCGAAATTAGTGCACTAGGTGCTGTTACATTAGCCAGACAAGGTGTGATTAGTATTTTAGCAACCGTTTTAAATAATTCGCTTTTTTATTATGGTGGCGAGCAAGGACTTTCAATATATGGAATCGTGAACCGAGTCCTTATGTTTGCTAATTTCCCAGTACTTGGTATTACTCAAGGTTTTGTACCTATAGTGGGGTACAATTTTGGAGCAAGATTAAAAGAACGCGTAAACAAAATTGTAAAACTTTCAATTGGATGGGCTTCAGCTTTATCCATAATGATTTTTATTGTCTTAATGGTTTTTGCAGCAAACATTGCAGGAATGTTTACAACAAGCGAATCTCTTATAGAAGAAACTACACCCGTGATTAGAACGGTGTTTTTAGCAACTCCATTACTCGCTGTTAGTTTGATCATCAGCGCATATTTCCAAGCCATTGGCAAGGCTTTACCAGCACTTTTTTTAGCATTAACAAAGCAAGGGATATTTTTAATTCCACTTGTGCTTATTTTACCGCTTTATTTTGGTCTCAATGGAATATGGATAGCCTTCCCTATTGCTGATATTGGAGCAGCATTGGTTAGCTTTATCTACTATAAAGCAACTAAAACAGTTTATCCAAGTGGTGAAATCGTAGAGAATCCAGATGTAATGGATGAATAGTTCGAAATGAATGTCTTTATTCCTTTGCTGTTAGAGATTTTAACCCTCGTTATTATTTTTTCTTAAATGCATTAATTGCATTCACAGTAAAATCTGAAAGTACAAGCTCTCCACTTAATGCTGCTCGATCAGAAAGCAAGGTATCCCAGTTTTCGGTTCCTTCCCAGAATACTTTTTTCAATAACTTCATTGCTTCCGGGTTTGAGTCTGCTAATCTACTAGCAATTGCTTCAATGTCTTTATCCATTTCTTCAGTTGTTTCAAAAACATCAGCAAACAATCCTTTTTCTTTCGCCCAATCAGCACTTCTCCATTCGGTTGCGTTGATAGCAAGTTGGCTCATTGCTGAAGTCCCTATTTTGCGTTCAACGGCAGGCCCAACAACAAATGGCCCAATTCCGATTGCTAATTCTGAGAGTTTTATTGCAGCGTAACGAGTAGCATAACAATAATCAACAGCACTGGCTAAACCAACTCCTCCTCCTACAGTTTTGCCTTGAATACGACCAACAATAAACTTTGGACATTTACGACAAGCATTTATTACATTGGCAAATCCCATAAAGAATTTTTTACCCGTGTCTAAATCTTTTATTGAAATTAATTCATCAAAACTTGCTCCAGCACAAAAAGCTCTTTCGCCTTCAGATTTTAAAACAATAACTTTTGCTTCATTTTTATTTCCGAGCTCTGTAATAGTATCTGCCAATTTTTTTAAAACACGTCCAGGCAAAGAGTTACTTAATGGGTGGTGAAAAATTACCGTAGCAATTCCTTTTTCATCAATTGTATATTTTACGTCTCCTTGATTTACTGCTTCTGATACACTCATTTGTAATGATTTTTTATGTGTTCCCAAAAGTAAAAATTTGAACTCAAACAACACTATTCAAACAGAAGATTTTCCATTTTGCTACTTCTTTGGTATAATTCTCTTATAAAAAGCTTTAATCTCATCTATGTATTTCACAAAATAAGTAAAGAATAACATAAATCCAATAGCACAGACGATAGCATACCAAGGATCTAACGCACGGTTGATGATCTTGTTCAATCCAAAACCAAAAAATCCTGCATAAAGAATCATCACATGAATAATATAAATTGAAAGTGTGTTTTGACCAATTTTAATAAATAAATTATAATTCCATTTAACGAGTTTTGAGCATGTAATTAAAACCCCTAAAAACAAGAAAAACTGTCCCAAAGCATTTAACGTTAGTGTTCCGTACAACACATAATTACCTTCACTATTAAGTTCCTTACCATCTGGAATAATATATAAATTGGCAACAACAGCGCTTATACCAAGCACAAAAAAACCGATTGAAATAATCCAACTTCTCAAAAAACTTAATTTTCGCATGTAGATAATGCGTAAATGTCTCTTGTACTTTCCGGTAATTATTATGATTGCTAAAACAAATAACACTTGTCCAAAACGCGCCAAAAGATAGCCCAAACCAACAAATGGTTTTAACCCTAATAATTCAAAAAATGGTTGGATCAATGCTAAAATTGCATCAGAAAGTGTATTTAAAACAATTGCTATTATCGTTAAAAAAATCGGAAACCAATTTGTATAAACGTGCTGTGGTCGTTTACTGACAAACGCTCCAATCATTCCTCCTAAGAGCGTAAATCCAACCCAAGGAATTAAAGCAAAAATAGACTTGTGTGTGCGTTCTTCTGAGCTAATTACAAAAATGTTTTCAATTATAGGATGAACCCCTGAAAAATCAATTTCGTAAATAGTCGGTTTGAGAATAAAGCCTAATAGTCCACCTAAACCAAGGATAATATAAAAAGGTACAACCTTTAGTAATTTGTATAAACCATAGAGTAAAATCACTACAAACAAACTTGCTCCAATAC
Source organism: Brumimicrobium sp. (assembly GCA_040882265.1). Classification (GTDB taxonomy): domain Bacteria; phylum Bacteroidota; class Bacteroidia; order Flavobacteriales_D; family Crocinitomicaceae; genus Brumimicrobium. Next base: position 4,722 of record JBBEBO010000204.1, read on the forward strand.
ATTGTAGCACGTGGAAAATATAGAAATAACCACTAAACTCCCCTTTGATTAAATAAAAAAGGTTTAACTGTAAAGCATATCCCCACAAAATGAGTTGTATTGATCTTGAAACACCCTTTTTAACTCTAATGTTTTTAAAAAAAGGGGCTTCTTTTCTTACTAGAAGATAAGTAAAAACTAATCCTGAAACTGTAAAGAACAATGGAGCTGTCAACCCACGTGTAAACCTCCAAAGGTCATAGAAAAAAAACTCATTCCCTCTGTAGTCTTCACTTAGCGCCATGACAATAAAATGACCTTCAAGCATCATCAATATTGCTATTGACCGCGCTATATCGATAAAAACTAGTCTACTGTGTATGATTTTTTTTGTCGGCAACTACTTTTCTTTAATTAAAAGAAGACAAAGATAATAGTAATTAAACTTATGTTACAGGGCAAACGCATTTAAAAACTAAATCTCGAAAAGAGCATGTTTTGTCAAAGTTTAGCTGTAACCTTTTTTGGTTTTTCCATCCACCAAACTAAAGCTACATAGATTAAGATGATGCAGTTGTGAACGATATATTGACCCCAACCCTCCTGAAGATCCAAGAATACTGTAATGAAATAGAACATCAAAGCCACTAATGCATAAAGCGTAAATTTTTTCAAATTGTAAGGAATTGGATAGTGCTTTTGACCAAGTATATAGGAAGCTACCATTTGACCACCGTATACTAAAAAAGTCACCCAAGCACATGCGATATAGCCGTATATTGGAATGAAAATAAAATTTAAAGTGAGGGTAAAAACTGCTCCAACAATTGCAATATATGCACCAAATTTTGTTTGTCCGCTCAGTTTGTACCAGATACTTTGATTTATATAAATACCAGAAAAAACATTAGCCAACAAAAGAATAGGAACAATTTTTAATCCTTCCCAATAAGCTTCATTAGGTATGAAATACTTAAAAATATCAATATTTAGTGTTACCCCTAAAAAGCATAAAAATACTGCTCCTACGAAGTAGTTCATCACTTTAACGTACGTTTTATTTCGGTTTTTATCTTTTGCTTGAGCAAAAAAGAACGGCTCTGCGGCATAGCGGTATGCTTGTAAAAAAATAGTTACCAGCATTGAAAGTTTATAACTGGCACTATAAATTCCAACTTGAGATTCAGCTAATTTTAATGCTGCTTTATGTGAATATTCGCCTAGTGAGTTGTGATAAGTTAAATGTTTTAGTAAAATTCTATCTACTGTTTCATTGATAATAAAAGCAAAACCAGCAAGTGCCAATGGGAAACTATATCTAAACATCGCCCTTACTAAAGCAAAATCCCAAATCCATTTCAATTGGAGAAAGTCTTTGTATAAAAAAGCTGGTTTCATCAACGATGCTAGTAGGTTTGCAACCAAAATAAAGCGAATCCCCGTTTCAGCATGTTGTGAATCAGGATCAAAAACAAAGAGCATTAAAATTAGATTTAGTCCAATGTTTACTGCAATAGACGACAACTGGATAACAGCGAATTTTTTTGCCTTTTCTTCTGCTCTGAGTTTAGCTAATGGCAAAGCTGCTGTGGCATCAATAACAACAATTAAAGCAAGTAGTATGATGTACTCAGGATTGTTTGGGTAAAGCAGTTTATTGGCGATAAACTGATGAAAAATCAAAGTCAGCAATAGAAAACCACCATTTATAGACAAAACACTCAGTAGTGAATTACTAAAAACTTTCTTTTTATCATCGGAATCATTTAAAAACTTAAAGTAAGCAGTTTCCATCCCAAAGGTTAGTAAAACCATCAGAAAAGCAATCCATGCATAAAGTTCAGAGACTACCCCGTAATCAGAAGTTTCTGCAAAAACAGCAACATACAAGGGAACCATTAGATAGTTAAGTAGCCGTCCAACGATACTCGACAAGCCATAAACAGCTGTTTGCCCCGCTAATTTCTTGATTGGATTACTCATTAATTTTGCTTCTGAGTGCTAATATAGCGGAAAAGTAGGAATCAAGGAATATAAATGCAAACAGGACTAATAACTTAAGTTGTAAAAAGCTGGAGAGGGGGTTCGATGGATTCAAGGTTCAAGGTTTCGGAATAAATTTCCAAAGCGTATTGAAATACCGTATTACGATCTAGCTTGGAACAGGCTATAAGAAGCTCAACGAAGTTAAGCTTAAAATATGGTTCAACCTTAAAGCTTAGTTTATAATTGAAGTATTGAAGGTTTAATCTATTCTGGAAAATAAATCTAATTATGTTTATTTAATTAACAAATACAATTTTGACATTATCCAAGTAAACATGAGAGTTGTTTAAGCCTTGATCCTTAACTGCTGTTAAAACAATCTCGTTTATATAAGCGTTACTTCTAGTAGAAACAATTTCTTTTAAATCAATATAAATCTTTTTCCATTTAGGAGTTTCTTGGGGATTTAACTGAATATATGGATCCTGAATAACTGATCCTGAACCAACAGACAAAACACTTGTTAAAAGTGAATTTGAATTTCTATAGTCAATTTCTAAATATACCTCACTCCCTTGTTTTGGTAAATTTGTATTAAAAGTAGTTACCCCCACATACAAAGAGTCTTCAGAGGTTAAATGTATCGAACCATAATAATTACCCCATTCTAATATTTCGTTATTATCTTCTTTCTCAAGTGAAACTTGTGAGCTTTCGTCCTCTTCTATTTTTAAAGAAGCACTTTCAAAATCTTCAATTAAAAACTTTACATCTTCATAGTATTTAGTAAAAAGCTCTACTTGACTCGTATCTGACTCATTAATTAGAACTTTTGCACTAAAATTTTCTACAAAAGGATATCTTTTCTTAGTTGCACTTATTCCGTTATTTCTTACTCCAGGTGTAATCACTACATCACATTCACCAGATTCTAAAACAGGAATTTTTGCAGGAAGTTCAAAGACTCCAATGAATTCACCATTTATATTTACAAATGCCTCTGTAAAGTTATGAGTTAATTCTCCGACATCTTGTTGGTTTACATTTTCATTTGGAACTAAATTCCATTTTTCCAACACCAGCCAAGAAGTTGTTGGTTGTTTCTTCGCACACCCAAGAAAAACAAATATGCAAACTACATTTATAAAAATCTTTCTCATTATTTAACAATAAAAAACTTACTAGATTGTATTAATTCAGACTTATATCCTTTAATTTCAACAACATACATTCCGTTAAGTTGATTTCTTAAATCAACAGATATAAATGACTTGTTAAACCAATCAGAAAATACGGTTTTCCCATTGGAGGAATATATTCTTAATTGATACTTTCCTTGAATACCAGAATATATGTTAACATCTCCATTTGAGGGATTTGGATAAACTCGCATAATATTAGTATCTAACTTATTAGAAAAAAGACCCACTGAAGAACAATCAGTAAACTTAGTTAAAAAAGCATCCTCAGACCCACCTCCATAATTTTCCTGATGTGATCCTGAAGTTGAGATATTGTCCAAGGATCCAGTTGTTCCGTGAATATAGACATTACCTAGCTGATCAGAATAGCATGAGTTACTTTCTTCATTGAGATCACCTCCAAAATATGTAGAACAAATTCTAGTGCCATCACTCTTAAAATATGACAAAAATCCATCAAAACTGTTACCTGAACGAGTTTCTTGATAAGAATTAGGGGTTGAAATATTGTTGTCAGAGCTAGTATTACCAGTAACGTAAATTTTACCTTTATTATCTGCATAACATGATCTACTAATATCATCTGCACTACCTCCAAAATATGTACTCCATTCAATCAATCCATCATTATTAAATTTCGCTAGAAATCCATCTGAGAAACCACCACCAAAGTTATCTTGATGGGAACCTGATGTCGAAATATTATTAGCCGACTCTGTTTCACCAGTCATGTAAATATAAAGTTCATTTGTACTTGAATTTATCTTTGAAACAAAGCTTTCAATTGAACATGAATATGCTCTATCATTATCATTGCCACCAAAATAGGTGCCCCATTGACGTATCCCATCACTGTTAAATTTAGCTAAAAACGAATCATTCACACCACCATTAACCGTTTGGTGTGTTCCACTAGTGGCTATGTTATTATCTGAAGCAGTATAACCACTTATGAAAACTAGATTGCCGTCTTCGCTTACGTCAACTGATCTGATTTCATCATTTAAATCTCCCCCATAATAAGTTCCCCACAAACGATTACCATCTCCATCAAATTTGGCTAAAAACCCATCAACTGGTGATGGTGACTGGCCGAGGACTAAATTAGGTTGATGGGAACCTGGTGTTGAAATGTTGTTCTGGGATCCCGTTTGACCAACTAAATATACATTTCCTAAGTCATCAGTTGAACAAGAATAAGCATGCTCCTGTGTATTAGAGTCTCCTCCATAGTATGTAGCCCATTCTCTAATACCATTTGAATTAAATTTAACTAAAAATGCATCTTCGTTTCCACCAAAAGAATTTTGATGACCATTTAATGCGATATTATTACTTGAAGATGTTCCGCCAGAAATATACACATTACCATTACTATAATCACAAGAGTTAGAGTAGTCCACATCATCTCCACCGTAGTATGTTCCCCAAATTCTGTTGCCATTCCCATCAAATTTAATTAAAAATGCATCATAAAACCCGTCATTAAAAGTTCCTTGATGCGCTCCAACTGTTGCAATATTACTAGCTGAACTAGTTGTACCAGAAATAAAAACATTATCAAGTTCATCAGTAACTGTTGAATTTCCTTCTTCAGGAGCATCCCCTCCATAATAAGTAGACCAAAGTAAAGATGGTGGATCTATAACTATAGGCAGACTATCAACGTAGTCATTAATCTCAAAACTAACTGTATCGTTATTTACAACCCAATTAGCATCAACTCTTTCTTCTCCTTGAAAAGCATTCAATTTACCTTCACGAATATCACCAAGTGGCGTAGATATAATGAGATATCCATTTGAAGCTTTTAAATCGCCACCAGACACTTTAAACTTAACATTCATATAGTCTTTTGCGTTATGAATTACCCAATCATTTTCTACAACACCATTATTCGAATAAAGCTTTAAATCAATTCCTTTCCAAATATTTTTTAATATTATTGAAGCATAATTTTTCACAAACAGACTCTTTTCGACATTATTAGGAACATTATAGTAATTATTAACCTGACGGAAATAAAGCGTAATTTTGTCATGCAGCATATTTGATATC
>JBBEBO010000205.1:0-9890 GCA_040882265.1 Brumimicrobium sp.
TAAAAATTGTAAGTGCTTACAGCACTTTTAACCACTGATCCAAATTGAATAATGAAAGGTGGATTTATAACTACAAAGCATACTCATTCCTAATATTCGTGATTAAGGCTAAATAAAAAAGTATGAGTTAGCCCTGGTATATTCAATGAGTCTACTTTTTTAAAACCCTTAAGGCATTAAGATTCATTAAGTTCTAATATCACAAGTGAATAAAACCCACGTCCTGCTCTTAATCACCTTAATTCTTAATGGTTCAAAATCCCCTACAGTTCGTGTATAAAACCCCCAACTCAAACCCCACAAACAATAAAATTCGTGCATTCGTGGCAAACAAACCCCACGCCCAACACTTAATTCCCCTTAATCTTAATGGTTAAAGCCCACGCCCTACCCCGTACCACCTTCCAAATAAATAATTTTAAAATTTATTACACTATACTACTTTATTATACTTACTTTTTAACGAACTTTGAATAGTTAAAAATTAAACATGAAGTCAATTATTAAGGTTATAGTTTATGTGCTTTTATCTGGGTTGGTTATTTTTTTATATAACTATGAGTCACCAATTTACGACATAATTCAAAGCAGCCAGATTCTACGTTCGCTAGCTAGTTATATTATATTTATAGCCATTGTAAGCATCACTGCTATTTTATTCAAGTTATATTATTCTAAACGATATAAAATCCCAAGAGGAAAAAAGAATAATGTGCACTACGGAATAGAAAATATAGCTAATTTTCTCAAGGGAATAGGAATAATTATAGCTATTCTTGGCGCATTCGGCATTCATCCCCAAGAGTTGATAACTGCGATTACAATTGTTGCTGCTGCAATTGCAATAATTACAAAAGAGTACATTGTTGATTTTCTAAGTGGTATTCATTTAAGTTTTTCTAACGCTTTTGAAATTGGAGATTATGTAAAACTAGAAAATCAAAAAGGGAAAATAATTGGAATAAAAATGCTAAAAACAGTTTTGTTAAATGACGACGAAGATGTAGTTGTCATTCCTAATACAAAAGTTCATTATAATGAAATTATAAATTATACCAAGAGAGATGTGCGTTTTATGAATGTAGATTTTCAAATTGCCTTAAAGTTTATTAATAGTATTGAAGATCTCGAAACTGAACTGATTAACGCATTGAAAAGCTTTGAAGAGTTTATAGAACCTAAGTCATATAATTTAAAAGTAGTTGAAGTTAAGATGGATTACATTGATTTGAAATTTCAATATACTTTGATTAATAACGATATGGAGTTACAAAGAAAGGTGAGAAAGAAAACTATACGAGAAGTTTTTAACTTTGTATCAACTCGAGGAGGAGGAAACGTAGCGTAGTTTATTTCTCTTTTTTAATAATGATTGTAGTAAACAAGTACTAAAATGAAAAGAATCTTTAAGTTATCGATCTATATACTGGTTACACTCATTTTAATTTATGTTCACTATTTTGAATCACCAATACACGACTTCATAGAAAAGTATAAGGTTTCACGTTCAATAATTGGATTTTTTATTTTTTATGCAGTAATAAATTCAGTTGCTTTATTGATTAAACTATCATATTCTAAGCGACATAAGATGAAGGTTGGTCAAAAGAACAATGTTCATTACGGAATCGAAAACATCGCGAAATTTGTTATTGGAATAGGTGTTATTACTACTGCTTTAGGATCTTTTGGTATACAGTTATGGGAATTAATTACTTCGATTACTATAGTTGCGACTGCAATTGCAATTATCACTAAAGAGTATATCGCTGATTATTTAGTGGGAATACACCTGAGTTTTTCAAATATGTTTGAAGTAGGTGATTTTGTAAAGCTTGGCGATAAAAAAGGAGAAGTTTTAGGGATTAATATGTTAAAAACACTTATTAGAAATGAAGATGATGATATTGTAATGCTTCCCAACACAACGGTTCATTATAACGAAATTGTAAACTATACGCAACGAGATATTCGTGAGATGAGTGTCGAATTTCAACTTGAGAAGATTTATATAAGTGGAGCGGAAGATTTAAAAGTGAAGTTGGTGGCGGCATTAAAGCATCTTGATAAATATATTGAATCGAATTCTTATGAGCTCGAATTGATGAATATTAGAAACGGTTATTTTGACCTTAGATTCAAATACAAACTAGTCAAAGTAAGTATGGACATTCATCGCAAAGCTAGAAAAATAATTATTCAAGAGGTTTACAAATATATCCTAGAAAGAGATAAAGAAAATCTTCAAACATCATAAAATCTCCTCAATAATTACAAAAACAAACTCTACACTCATGAAATTCACCCACGCTAGTAGTACAACCACAACAAAACCACAACGCCCTAAAATTCGTGCATTCGTAGCAAACAAAACCCACACCCTAAAACACCCCAAAATTCGTGCATTCGTGGCAAACAAAACAACACCCTAAAACACAATATAATTCGTGAATTCGTGCCCATCCCACAGACCCAACACCACGCCCAACACCGACACTGTAATTCGTGCATTCGTGGCTAACTCCCCCCACATCTAACACACGCCCTACCCTTATTTTCCTTAATAATGGTACAAAAAAACAAACCTTACTTTACCCAGTATCTATTATCAACAAAAAAAGCGACCCCAAATCTGAAGTCGCTTTTTTTAAAATAAAGTTGAATTGATTATCTTTTATCGATTGATACGTAATCTCTTTCAGTTGCACCAGTATAAATTTGACGAGGACGACCAATTGGCTCACCATTCTCTATCATTTCTTTCCATTGAGCTATCCAACCAGGAAGTCTACCCAATGCGAACATTACAGTAAACATTTCAGTTGGTATATTTAAAGCTTTATAGATAATTCCTGAATAGAAATCTACGTTTGGATAAAGTCCACGCTTAACAAAGTACTCATCTTCCAATGCTACTTTCTCTAATTTCTTAGCAATTTCTAAAGAAGGATCGTTAACACCTAATTTTTCAAGAACATCATCACAAGCTTTTTTAATAATCTTAGCACGTGGATCAAAGTTTTTATAAACTCTGTGGCCAAAGCCCATCAATCTGAAAGGATCATCTTTGTCTTTTGCTTTTGCCACCCATTTGTCAAGATCACCACCGTCATTTTGAATTTTGTCTAACATTTCAATTACAGCTTGATTTGCTCCACCATGAAGTGGTCCCCAAAGTGCAGAAACTCCTGCCGAAATAGAAGCGAAGAGATTGGCCTGTGAAGAACCTACAATTCTTACAGTTGATGCAGAACAGTTTTGTTCGTGGTCTGCATGTAAAATTAATAGTTTATTCAAAGCTTCAGTCACAACTGGATCTGGTGTATAATTTTCAGTTGGCATACCAAACATCATGTGTAAGAAATTCTCACAATATCCTAAATCATTTTTTGGATACATGAATGGGTGACGCATTGCGTTTTTATATGACATTGCAGCCAACGTTGGCAATTTTGCAATAAGTCGATGTATTGTTAAATCAATCGCATCTTTAGATCTATTTGGATCTTGCGATTCAGGATAGAATGTAGAAAGACTACAAATCATTGATGCTAAAACTCCCATAGGGTGAGCTTTTGCTGGATATGCTTCAAAGAATTGTTTCATATCCTCATGAACCAACGTGTGTTTTGTAATGCTTTCCTGAAATTTTTCCAATTCTGTTGTAGTTGGAAGTTCACCATAAATTAAAAGAAAAGCAACTTCTAAAAACGTAGCTTTTTCTGCGAGTTGTTCGATTGGATAACCTCTATATCTTAAAATACCTTTTTCTCCATCTAAAAAAGTAATAGCACTTGTTGTGCTTCCAGTGTTTTTAAACCCAGGATCGATAGTAATACAACCTGAAGTTGCTCTAAGCGTCTTTATATCGATAGCCTTTTCATTCTCAGTTCCCGTAACTACAGGGAATTCGTAAGTTTTCCCTCCAATTTCAATTTTCGCAGTTTCACTCATTTTCGTTTATATTTTTATTTAATTTTTCTTTCGGCTGCCTAAGATAGTAATTTGTTTCTTATTTCACCCAATTTTAGTACTTGTTTTCGATGAATTAACAATGAAATCGCATCAATGTTTAAAACCTTTATCTATAAGTTTTTCAAGGTATATTCAAACATCATTTTGAATAAGTGATTTCGTGTATTTCCACCATAAATTCCATGATCTTTATTTGGGTAAATAAATTGATCAAACGCTTTATCCGCTTCTACTAACGCTTTTATCATTTCCATAGTGTTTTGCACATGCACATTATCATCTCCAGACCCATGTATGATGAAATATTTACCTTTTAGTTTGTCCACATGATTGATTGGAGAGTTATCATCATAACCATCTGCATTCTCTTGCGGAGTTCGCATAAACCTTTCGGTATAGATATTGTCATAATAACGCCAATTGGTTACAGGTGCTACAGCAATTCCCATTTTAAAAATGTCAGCCCCTTTAGTCATGGCGAGTGAAGCCATATAACCGCCATAACTCCAGCCCATAACCCCAATTCGTTCAGGATCAACAAATGACATGCCTTGTATTTGCTTGGCTACGGCAATTAAATCTTCAGTTTCAAGTTTACCAAGTTGTAAATAGGTTGATTTTTTAAATTTAGAACCACGATTCATGGTGCCTCTAGTATCAACGGAAACAACTATGTAGTCGTTTTGAGCTAACAATTGATGGTACGCAAAATTACCTGACCCGTATGAATCAGTTACTGTATTTGAGCCAGGACCACAATATACATCGAAGTAAACAGGATAATGTTTTGTACTGTCAAAGTTTGGGGGTTTGATCATCCACGCATTTAATTCCCCATCTGCACCATCAACTGTTATGAATTCTTTAGGTTGAAAATTATAATCTTTCATTAGAATTTGCAAGTATTCATTGTCTTCTAAAACCTCTATTAAACTTCCGTCTGCTTGGTGAAGCGAATAGACAGGTGGGGTATTTGCGTTACTCCAACTATTCACAAAGTATTTCATTCCTTCGGAAAACTGTGCATCGTTAGTACCTTTATTTGTACTAAGTTTCGTTTTGTTACTGCCATCCAAACCAATTGAATACAACATTTTATACTGTGGGCCTTGTTCACATGAGGTATAATAGATAATATTTTTTTCTTGATCAATTCCTTTAAATTCAGAGACATCCCAATCTCCTTTTGTGATTTGTTGACTGCTACCATCTATGTTTATTTTATAAATATGATTAAAACCATCTTTTTCGCTTGTACGCATAAAATGTTGACCATCATCGAGGAACATTAAGTTGTCATCAATCTCTACATAAGCATCATCAGTTTCTTCATAAATAACGCGAGAAGGCATTTTTCTGTCTGTGACATCTACCCAATTGTATTTTAAATGATTTTGATGACGATTCAACGTAAGTGCCATCAACTTATTCTCTTGATTTGAAAACTTAATTCGTGGGATATACTCGTATTTGCCTAAATCTATTTCTCGACCTCTACCATTTTTAGCTTTTACAACATGAAGACATACTTTTGAATTGTCTTCTCCGGCTTTTGGATACTTAAATGTGTATGGGTTAGGGTATAAATCATGGAAATAGGTCATTGTGAAGTCTTTAACGTCTTTTTCGTAAAACTTTAAATAGGCTAAGTATTCACTATCTGGCGACCAATCATACGCTTTTGTAAAGGCAAACTCCTCTTCATATACCCAGTCAGTTGTACCATTTATCATCTCATTAATTTCACCATCTTTTGTTATGGCTTTTACTTTGTTCTTTTCAAGGTCTTTAACGTATAAATTATTTTCAAAAATATAGGCTACCTTTTTACCATCAGGCGAGTAAGAAGCTAGTGTCTGAGGGCTTCTTTCTCTATCTAATGGTTGTAATTCTTTTTTCTTTAAATCATAAAGAAAGTATTCTGCTGTATAACTTCTGCGGTACTTTTTAACGCGATTTGTTGTGATTAACAGCTTATCTTCTGTTTCATTGAATTCATAGCCATCAAATTTTAAATCTTCATTATCATAAGCGAGAAGTTTTCCATCTAAAAGCAACTCACCGGTTTTTTCTCTCTCCTCGAAAGAATACTTCATGATTGATTTTTTAGAATCAATTAGACTGATTTTTGTGTAATGCTTACCGTCTTTCATTGAACGAAAACCATCAACTCCCGAACCAAAGAATTCGTATTTTTTCCAAATTTTTTCAACAGTAAGTTCTTTTGTTGAATTTTCTTCTTGACTTATTAAATATATAAGTGGAAATAGTGTGAATAGTACTGTTACTAATGTTTTCATTCTTTTTCAAAATTTGATTTTAGCGAAGATAATAGAATTTTTTATTATGTAAATGTCATAAATTTAACCTTATATTATCAATTGTTAATAATTCAATAATATAAACTCAAATAAATTGCCTTAATTTTGTCTTGAAAATCTTTTTGTGTTCTCCTTGAAGGAACATTTGTTCTCTGAAACCATAAAAAGATGAAAACTAAAAATGATGAAAAGATAAGTTGTTTCCATATAAGTTTGTTCAAGCTTTCAACATGTCTCATTTTTTGTTCTTTCAATTTCGTAAACAATCATAATACATAATAACATGAAACAATTTTTACTTTCAGTAAGTCTTTTAGTTGGAGCAGCTATAAATGCTCAAGACTGTGACGATCTTTTTATCTCCGAATACGTGGAAGGTTGGTCAAATAATAAAGCGCTGGAGCTTTATAATCCAACAAATCAATCGATTGATTTGAGTGATTATCTTGTACAACGTTATTCTAATGGATCTAATTCAGCAGGACAGCTATATTCTGTACAATTAACAGGAACGATAGAAGCATATGGCACTTATGTGGCTGTGTTAGATAAACGGGATCCTAATGGTAATGGATTAGAGCAGGCTGTATGGGATTCTTTACAGGAAAAAGCCGATGGTTTTTACTGTCCAGTTTATGCAGATAATAGATCAATGTACTTTAATGGAAATGATGCAGTAGTATTAGCTAAGGGAAATGTTTCGGACTTGAGTAACATAACGCTTGTAGATCTTTTTGGAAGACGTGGTCAGGATCCAGATGATGAAGGAGGAACAGATTACGATGGATGGACTACGCAATTTCCATTTGTTGGTGTTGGAGTTGTTGTGACAACTGATCACTCGTTAATTAGAAAAAGCACAATAAAGAAAGGAGTAGTCACTAATCCAACACATTTTGATGCTTTGTTGGAGTGGGATTCTATTCCTCCGGTTATTAATGATCCTAATTCAGGTAATTTAATTGGAAACTGGTCTACGTTGGGTTGGCATGAATGCGAATGCGATCCAGAATCAAGTATTAAAGAAGAAACAACGTTAGCTATTTCAATTTATCCAAATCCTTCAGAAAGTGGAACGTTTAACATCACTTCTGAGAACGGAATTGAAGAATTGACTGTTTTTAACGCAGTTGGTCAAAATATTTTGACAGAAAACAATTTATCTACTGTTTCAACATTCAAAGTTGGTGCTAAAACGGGTGTTTACTTAGTAAACATTAGAACAAAAGATAACAAAGTATTATCGAGAAGAGTTATAGTAAAATAATTTTTAAAAAGGGAAGTCTTCAAGCTTCCCTTTTTTCATTCTAATTTATTGAGTTGTGATTAAAAATATTGCGTTATTCGCTGTCTTACTCCCATTGTTTTGCTTGAGCCAAAATGGGACATTAAAAGGAGAAGTAATTGACCATACTACTGGAGAACCTGTAATTGGAGCTTATGTTTATATCTCTGATGAATACAGATCAAAAGCTGAATTAGATGGTAGTTATACAATTAAAAACATTCCTTATGGAACTTATAGTGTTCGCGTATCAATGTACTCTTTTGATACAGTGAGTGTTACTGTAAATATTGATAAAACTGAAGTAACTGAGAATTTTATGCTTGGTGATACGCAGGAAATGGAAGAAGTTAATGTTGTTGGACAGTTAGCTGTTGATAGAAAAACACCAGTAGCTGTAAGTAGAATCTCCGCCAAACAAATTAATGAAGAGCTTGGTTCTCAAGAGTTACCAATGGTTTTGAACTCTACTCCAGGAGTTCACGCTACGCAACAAGGTGGTGGTGATGGTGATGCTCGAATCAGTATACGTGGTTTCAGCCAGCGTAATGTTGGTGTGATGATCGATGGTGTTCCTGTAAACGATATGGAAAATGGATGGGTATATTGGAGTAACTGGTTTGGTTTAGACCAAATCACCAACCAAATTCAAGTTCAACGAGGGCTAGGTGCAACCAAATTAGCAATGCCTTCGGTGGGTGGTACAATGAATATTATTACCCAACCAACAGGAGGGAAAAGACAAATCAAAGTGAATCAAGAGTATGGTACTGGTAATTTTTCTAGAACTTCACTTTCTTATAAATCAGGAAAATTAAAAAACGGCTGGGGGATACTTTTTTCAGGTTCTTACAAGCAAGGTGATGGCTGGGTTGATGGACTTTATACCAGAGGTGCTTTCTACTATTTGAAAATTCAAAAAAAGACTGGGAATCATTTAACCTCACTTAGTGCTTTTGGAGCTCCTCAGGAGCATGCACAACGATCTTTTAACCAACCAATCGCTTATTGGGATGCTGATTATGCTAGAGATTTAGGTATTTCCGTACCAGAAGGCGCAAACAATATAAATTATGGAATAAGACATAATCAACACTACGGATATATGACTGATGAAAATGGAAATAGAGTAGTCAGAGCTGAAAGAAGAAACTATTACCATAAACCACAAATTACACTTAAAGATTTTTGGAAAGTAAATAATAAGCTGTCTTGGTCAAACATGGCTTATATGTCTATTGGTCGAGGTGGTGGAGAGAGGTTGAGAAATTCAGGAGCAATCATTAGAGATGAAGAAGGTAGAGTGGATTGGGACGCAATTAAAAAAAGTAATCAAGTAGTTGATTTCTTTGGTGAAGAAGTGCCTACAACTGATCCATCATATCATCCATCGCTTCTAAAGTCTTCTCAAGTTTTAACCGCTTCTGTTAATAATCACATGTGGCTTGGAGGTATTTCACAGTTTGATTATGATTTAAATGAGAGTTGGAATATTTCTGGTGGACTTGATTATAGGTATTATAAAGGTGAGCATTATACAGAGGTAAGAGATTTATTAGGTGGAAATTATTGGGTGAATAAGCAGAACGAAAATGATTTCAACGTAATGAAAACTGATGGAGATAAAGTTGGTTGGCAGCCATACCATAACCACAGAGACGGCTTAGTTCAATGGGCTGGAGCCTTTGCTCAAGCAGAATATTCAAAAGGAAGATGGTCTGCTTTTGTGAATCTTTCAACTGTTGTAAATGGTTACAAAGGAATTGATTATCACGAAAAAAGAGAAATCCACCTCGACGATACTACTTTGTTTATCGGTGGAAATGATGTTGTTGAGTATAATGATGAAACCTACCATCCAAACCATCCTGATTTACAGTATAACCAAACAGAATGGAAATGGATTCCTGGATTTACTGCAAAAGCGGGGGCTAATTTTAACATTACTGAGAAATCAAACATCTTCGTTAACTTAGGTTATTTATCTAGAACTCCTCAGTATAGTAATGTAATCGATAATAATACAAACGAGTTTTTTGAAGAAATTCTCAATGAAAACATTATGGCAGCAGAAGCTGGATATGGGTTTAGATCAAAAAAAGTAAGCTTTAATATCAATGGATATTACACATATTGGGAAAACAAGCCATTTCCTTTTGGTGTATCTGTTCCAGACCCAAATGATCCAACACAATTTATTCGTGCGAATGTGAATGGAATGGACGCTCTTCATATGGGAATTGAATTCGATGGTGTTTACAAAATATTTAAAAACTTAGCCCTCGAAGGAATGGTCTCAATCGGTGACT
>JBBEBO010000206.1:0-9692 GCA_040882265.1 Brumimicrobium sp.
TTTCCAAAAATATCTTTAAGCTGTCCATCATTCTTAACAAATTGACCATAAGCTAAAGAAGATAGGAATGAGATAATAAATAAAAAAGTAGTAGATTTTTTCATAATACGTTATAATTAAATACAAATGACAAAATTACACTTATGCATATAAACATATAGAGGTGTTTTCACCTCAAAAAAAACAAAAACATTTTAAATCCTCAATCCAACTATAAGCACATCATCAATTTGCACTGTGTTATAGCTCCACTCTATAAATGTATCGTGAATTGCGCTTTTTTGTTCAGCCATATTTTTATCAGAAATTTTAAGTAATAACTTTCTAAATGGTTCTTTATAAAACTTTGTATTATCCTCACCACCTTTTTGATCCACAAAACCGTCAGTTGTAAGATAAAAAGTATCGTTTGGTTGAATGTCAATTTCTTCTGAAGAAAAAACTGCTTTGGCATCTTGACGAGTAGCGGAAATATCAATTGAACGTCTAACACCCTTAAATTCATTTAGCTTGCCATCTCTAATTAAAAACAGTCCATTCTTGGCACCACAAAAGGCGGCTTTTTTATTAATAGTGTCTATCTTCAATATAATTGCATCCATACCATCTTTAAATGAAGACAGATCTTGACTCTGTTCTTTTACTTTTTCATACAACAAAGTGGAAGATCGCTCCAGTATCTTACCGGGATCGTCAATTTTTTCTTTTTTGACGATTTCATCCAGAATATTATTAAAGATAATTGACATAAATGCACCTGGAACTCCATGCCCCGTACAGTCTGCAACGCATACAAAAAACTCAGACCCCATCTTATGTGTCCAAACAAAATCACCGCTAACCTGATCTTTAGGGTTTAAATAAACGAACGCATCACTAAAATTACTCAATAGTTTATCGGGAGAAGGTAAAATTGCTTCTTGAATTCTAGTTGCATATACTATACTTTGATTAATATTTTCTTGTTTTTCTTCAATTTCGGACTTTTGTCTTTGTATTTCACGATTTTTTTGAGCCAGCTTTCGATTACTTCGGTTCTTTATTAGTAAAGCTAGGATAGTCAAAAGAATAATAACACCTAAAGCACTTAGTAAAATGAATAATCTTTGATTTTCAGCCGTTTTCTTGTCTGAAAGTAGTTTCTCATTATCCAATGCTAATTTTAAATTCTCTTTTTCTAGCGTTTCCTGCTTTAATGCTTCTTCGATTTCTAATTTTTCTAATCGTTCGGCCAAAATATTTTTTTCATACTCGTCTTGTTGCACGCGAATTTTTAATTCAACAAGCTGTTTTTCTTCACTTAATTTTTCAATTTCTTTCAGTGTTTTAGCCCTCTGGCTAACTGCTTTAGAAATTTTTTCTTCTTGATTTTTAGTTTTTTCACGTTCAAATTCAGTAGTTGCATAATCATTTGATTCTGCGTTTTTTGTAACTATTTCTAGACGTTCTTCTAGTTTGTCAAATTCATCGATCAATCCGTGCGTTATAGCCAAGTCATATGCTGTATTTAAAGCGATTTTTGCAGAATTATAATCACCATAATTACTGTAAACACCACCTAGTATTGATTGAGAAACGATCATTTCTCTATAGTTTTTACTTTTTCTAAAATTTTCAAATGCTTTTTTATGCCACTTTGTAGCCTTATTAAAGTCATTTAATTTTTCATACGAGCTTCCCATCTTTGAAGCTACAAAACCAGCATTTTTAAAATCATTTCTTTTATCATAATAACTGAAAGCCTCTTTTAAATGAATGACAGTCTGTTCAAATTTATTTTGTTCAAATGAAATATCCCCTAACAATTCTTTAGCAGCATAAAAATTGTCTTGATCATTAGTTTTAAAGTAATCAACAGCATCTTTTGCATGTCTGTATGCTTTTGAATAATCTTTATTTAAAAAATAGGCCTGTCCAAGTAAAAAATTAGCATTTGAACGAATAAGAGCGGAGTTTTTATTATTTCCGAACTCCAACGCTTCTAAAGCATAAGATATTGATTTTGATTGGTTTATTTGAAGGTAAGCTTGGCTTAATTCTAATTGAATTTTTGCCTTATCAGAATCATCTGACTTTTGAAGTTGAGATTCTAGCTGATTTATATTTTGTGAATATAAAAATACAGAACAAAAAGTCATAAATAATATTAGAACACTTTTATTCAATAAGTTATAAGTAATAAAGTTTAAATTCATAGTAGATAAGCTTAAATAACTGGGTTTAGAGTTAAAATATTGTGACAATTTATATATAATTTTTAACTTTCAAATTTATAACTAAACAAATTATATAAAAATTAAAGTTAATTGACACTGTCCATGTTTTGTCCAACTATCCAAAGACCTATATATCCGTATAAGTACATACATTTGCCACCGCGCTAGACTTTAATACTACAATATCAAAAGGTATTGTTCTATTTAAAGTTCTGAGGGGGGAATAGGGTTAGATGCAAGTTTAATCTGAAGTGATAAACAAATCTGGTACAATGTGGTGTTGTACACAGTATTCCCAGTAGAACCATTCACGGTTCCCTCCTTGGATTTTTTAGAATACCATTTTTTCTGATCGTTTAAGGGTCACTCTCAAAAGTTGGGGAGAGGAAATAAAATTGGTGTAGACTTTAAATTTATTCAACACGTTTCCAGTATTGAGTTCTATAAAACCATCCACTATATCCTCGGACAGCTAATTCATTTTTATTTTCGAGCCAAATAGTACAATCGTACACTTCTCCATTATTTGGATCTAAAATTGCTTCATCACCAGACCATTCTTCTCCATCCTTAGTCAAGCCAGTAAGTATTATCATATCAATCACTCGCTTGTTTTTTTTGTCTCCTGGACATTTAATACATTTCGGATTCTCAAGACCATGCTCAGTGTTATGCAACTCTAAAATCTTTCCGTAAAGCTTTCCACCTTTTATATATAGTTTTACTTCAGACTTTAACTCCCCAGAGTCATCGTCATAAGTTTCCCAAACCCCTTCAACAGATTGAGCTACACATAAAAATGAAAAGAATAAAAGAAATATTAAAATTAGGTTTTTCATTAAATCAGTTATTGTGTTTTAACTATAAACTGAAATACAACTAATTTATTATGAAAGCAATAAAAAAATTGTTTTTTTATTTAATCACTCAAACGAATAGGGCAAACGAATGAAGCTTATATCATTAACCCGCATTATTCATGAATTTCCTATTCCAAAGCCAAACTGTCCCGCCAAAGGTCGGACAGGCTGCTACCTTTGGAAATGCTCAAAATTTTTAATACCCAAAAGTGGGTTGCAATTATGCGCATTAAAAATGTCTGTGCTTCCCAAATCTATTGACATTTTGACTTTTTCCCGAAAAAAAAGCGGGACAGGCAATCACGAAAACTCATGAATAATACGGGTTAACAAGGATGTATTGACCTGATTAGAAAAATCAAACTAGTTTTACCCAATTAAACTTATCTTCTACTTTACCTATTTTAATGTCATCTAAATAGTGATAAACTTTATTTGAAAACTTACGTTCTGGGACAGGTGGAAGGTGATATTCTTTGTCTCTGAATCCAATCATTTTAATTTGAGCAATAGTAGCTGCAGTACCTGCACCAAAAGCTTCAGTTAAGCTTCCATCTTCAATTGCATCGATAATTTCAGCAACTTCAATTTTGCGCTCCTCTACTGGCATCCCCCAATCATTTGCTAATTCAATAACACTTCTTTTAGTTATTCCTGGAAGAATTGTATCTGAATCTTCAGATGGTGTAATTAACTTACCATCGATTACAAACATGATATTCATTGTTCCTGACTCCTCAATATATTTATGAGTCTTAGCATCAGTCCAAACTAATTGATGAAACCCTTTTTCTTTACCTAATTTTGCAGGAAAAAGTGATGCAGCGTAATTTCCGGCTGTTTTTGCTCTACCTACTCCACCTTCAGCTGCTCTAGAGTACTTTTCCTCGATCTTCACATTAAGTGGCTCTGAATAATAAGCACCTACTGGACAAGTAAAGATCATAAAACGATATTTATCAGAAGGTTTAATTCCAATAAAATCATCAGTTGCAAACATAAAAGGACGAATATAGAGTGAATATCCTTCTTTATTTGGCACCCAATCTCTATCAAAATCTACAATTTTATTGACACAATATTCGAATAATTCAACTGGCATATCTGCCATGCACATACGCTCGCAAGATTCTTTAAACCGCTTGGCATTCATATCTGCACGAAAAATAGCAACTTCATTATCTATTGTTCTATACGCTTTAAGTCCTTCAAAAATTGATTGACCATAATGAATTGCAGATGTAGCAGGGTGCAACTTCAAATCTTCAAATGGAAGTATTTCTGGTGATGACCATTCTCCATTTTCATAATCCATTACTAGCATATGATCAGAAAAGACTTTACCAAAAGGTAAGTTATCCCAATCTACTTTATTTATAGTAGGTTTGTCAGTTCTTCTTGTCTTAATCGTATAATCTGATTGTATCATAACCTCTAAATTGGAGTGCGAATATACTCATTTTAAATTTTACAGACATAAAGGACATCGAAAATCGTTTGAATATTTCTACATTTGAAACTCAAACAAAATCAATTTGACAGCTCAAGAAATACTGAAAAAATATTGGGGTTTTGATGGTTTTAGAATGAATCAGGAAGAAATCGTTCAAAGTGTTATCAACGGTCATGACACTTTAGCTTTGCTGCCTACTGGTGGAGGTAAATCAATATGTTTTCAAGTACCTGGAATTGCAAGAGATGGTGTTTGCTTGGTTGTATCCCCATTAATTGCTTTAATGCAAGATCAAGTAAAAAACTTGAGAAGCAGAGGATTGAAAGCTTTTGCAATTACTTCTGGTATGTCTCGTCGCGAAATTGACATTACTCTTGATAATGCTAAGTTTGGGGATATTGACTTTTTATATGTATCACCTGAAAGGCTGAAATCAGAACTTTTTTTGGTGCGATTT
This sequence comes from Brumimicrobium sp., assembly GCA_040882265.1. Taxonomy (GTDB): domain Bacteria; phylum Bacteroidota; class Bacteroidia; order Flavobacteriales_D; family Crocinitomicaceae; genus Brumimicrobium. The sequence continues at coordinate 4,987 of JBBEBO010000206.1, forward strand.
CGTCAAATGAACATTTCACTTATTGCTGTTGATGAAGCTCATTGTATCTCACAATGGGGACATGATTTCAGACCACCTTATTTAGAAATAAGTGAGTTAAGAGAAATTCATCCTGACGTTCCTTTTATTGCGTTAACTGCTACAGCTACAGGTCGTGTTAGGGACGATATTAAAAAATACCTTAATCTTAAAAACTTAAATTATTTTGAGGGTAGTTTTAAAAGAGAAAACATTTCTTACGAAGTTTACGAAGTTGAAAATAAACGAAAAGCACTAACGAAAGCTTGTAATCTTTTTAAGGGGATGTCTGGGATTGTATATTGTCAAACCAGAAGAGACACTAAAGAAATAGCCAAATTATTAATCGCAAACAAATTCTCTGCTGGTGTGTATCACGGTGGAATGACAGGTGAAGACCGCAAAGAAAAAATGAATTTGTGGTTGAACGACAAAATAAAGATAGTTGTCGCGACCAATGCATTTGGAATGGGAATTGACAAGCCAGATGTTCGTTTTGTACTACATTATGAAGTTCCAAATAATATAGAGGCCTATTTCCAAGAGGCGGGAAGATCAGGTAGAGACGGTAAAGAGTCTAGAAATATGGCTTTTTATACAAAGGTCGATTTAATAAAAATGCACAATCGATTGGAAGGTCAATTTCCTCCTTTAGACTTCATTAAAACAGTTTATCGTGCGATTTGTAATCATTTTGGTGTTGCAATTGGATCTGGAAATGGAGAGAGCTATGGTTTAGACATGAAAGCACTTATGTCAAAGTATAATCTCGAACCAATGCCTACTTATAATGCACTAAAATTATTGGAGTTGAATGGGTCTATCATCCTCAATGAAGCTGTTTTTCACCCAACAAAAGTAAAGTTTGTAGTAGAAAACAAAACGTTATATAATTTTCAATTGAAAAACGAAAAATACGACCCTCTGATTTCTATTCTGTCGCGAAGCTATCCAGGCATTTTCTCGAATTACCTTGAGATTAACGAGAAAACAATTGCTCAACGTTTAAAAATTAACCGAAATGAACTGAATGAGCAATTAAAATATATTGAAAAACAAGGTATTATTGATATTTCATGGCAATCAAAGCTCCCACAAGTTGTTTTTTTACACGAAAGACTTCCAGATGAATATTTTAGAATTGACAAAACAATTTACGATAATAGAAAAAAAATCGCATTCGATAAATTTGAAAGCATGGAAAGGTTTTTAAAAAAACCACAATGCCGTTCTGTTCTATTACTAGATTACTTTGGTCAAAAAGGAGAAGCTTGTGGAAAGTGTGATCACTGCTTATATGAAAGAAAATCTGAATTTACTACAAAAGAGCTTATAGAAATAATAAAAAATTTAGTTAACGAAAAGCCTCACAGCTTAGAAGAATTTTCAAAGGAACTAAACCTGAAACATACGAAGCAATTAGAATTAGTTTTGAATTGGATGGTAGACGAAGCTATTGTTAAATATAATGATGGTAAATTTATATCGTGACCAGCACTTATAATAAAATTAATGGTTAAGCTGATTGATTAAATGTTTAAAATATTTCTGCTATTTCTTTAAATCCTTCTCTAAATCCAACCATACTTTTATCCAATTTAATTTTAACCTCCTTTGCTTTTTCTTCAGAGCTATTCAGCAACTCTTCATAGAAAGAATCCATTTGGTCTTTCTTGGTTTGTAATTTATCAATTCGCTCATCAAGTTGCTTTTTCATTTCACCACTTGCATTTTTGCTTTTATTTTCAAGCTCTAATATATCTCTATAAGCTTCATCAATTTTATTTTTAAATTCTGTTTTCAGTTCTTGTTTGTTCATAACACTGCTTTTTTAAGTTCCCAATCAAACTAAGCATCATTTACTCTAATTCCAAGAAAATCAGAAATATTTCACTTTTTTTAACTTATGATAAACAAAACTAAAAATCAAACAATGAATTTGGGATTTGGTCGAAAAAAACCTTTTCGAAATAGCGACCAAAGCGTATTCCTTCAAAATAAAACCTCAATATATCTCTATAATTCAACCCGTTGTTTGCCATACCCATAGCGCCTTCCTGACATAGTCCAACGCCATGACCAAAACCACGACCTTTAAGTATCACATATTGTCCTTCTGGATAACAAGAAAACAAGGTTGATTTTAAATTAAAATGATACCTGATATCTCTTAATGGTATTCCAAGATGTGGACTAATATAAAACGCCTTTCTATCAATTTGTTCAAAGTCGTAAATAATAGAACCATAAAGTGAATCTTCAACCGGATAAAAATAATTATTAACTAAAAAATTTCGCCATTTCGTTTTAGGAATTTTTTTCTCCCATGTTGCCTGCCTTGTATAAATACAAAAAGTGTCTTTAAAAGGTTGTAAATACGGAATATCTTCTTTCCAAACATAGTCTGAACGAGTTGTTTGACCTCCACAATTAGCGTGAAAATAACCATCTACTAACTCATTACCAACAGTGTCTTCTATATATTCTCCAGCTGTTTCCAAAACAGCTTTTTTAATTTCGTCCGTATAAGTCAACATATTATGATATGCTTGACAATGAACTTGATCACAAAGATTAAAACCTTCATTTTCATGTCGTTTCAATCTTTTTAAGGCATAAGTTCTACTTAAAACAGCCTGAGCTTTATAATATTCAATATGTTTTCCTCCACCACCTTCAGATTCTACAACTCCACCTAGATAATTAGTATACGAGACATTATTTATAACCGTTAAACCTTCTTTACTAGCAATAACAGAAAAAGCATCTCGGTATTTTCTCTCTTTAAGTATGGGGCTTCTCGGGCGCAATCTCAAAGCTAGATCTTTATTCGTTGGAGTTAAAGTTACTTTATCAAATCTTCCCAAAAGTCTTACACCATGTTTGAGCTCAACTTTATTATCACTCGTTTTTCTCAGTGCTACAAATTCATTTGGTAAGATTGCTCCAAAAGTAGTTGAGTCTCCTTTTATCAAATAACTTCCATTGAAGTATGCAAAATCAATACGCTGAACTTTATAAGCTCGAAAAACTCCAATATCGATCTCCTGTCCATTTGAAAATGTTGAGATACAGATTATAAATAGTATAAAAAGAAGTCTAACCACGTTGCAAAATTAGATTACAAATGTCCACTATAAAATAGTAGACTTCATTATTTATTAACATTTAAAGAAAAATAATTTGAATTCCTTTGATTACAGGTATTTGTGGGTATAATATCTTTTAAAAGATTCCTTAAAAAAATATTATTTGAAAAAAACGTAATTTTAGATATATTTATATCCAATTAAAACGCTTAATAAATCAACTATTAACTTTATGTGGAAAACAGCTATATTTCTAATTTTTTCTTTAATTGTAGTTCCTATCATCGCTTTTTATTACGGCAAAGCGCCAAATGAGATACAAATTCAAGCCATAATAACTACTCTAAATGTATATTTGATAGCATCAATTATATGCTTTTTGGTGAGTACTTTAACGAATAATCATAGTCAAGTTGACAAGTTGTGGAGTATCATGCCCATCATTTATGCTTGGATTATAGCTTACTATGGCGATTTCACCCCTAGAATGATTTTGATCGCTTCATTAATAAGTCTTTGGGGGATAAGGTTGACATATAATTTTTCACGCAGGGGCGGATATTCTTGGAAATTTTGGAGTGGAGATGAGGATTACAGATGGTCTGTGTTAAGAAAAAAGCCTGAATTTAAGTCAACTTGGAAATGGGTTTTATTTAATCTATTCTTTATTTCTTTATATCAAATGGGGTTGATTTTACTAATCACATTTCCAATGATCAAAGCAATTGGGGGTAGTGAGATAAACCTCTTTGATTATATACTTGCAGCACTTGTAATATTTTTTATAATCACAGAAACAATCGCTGATCAACAACAATGGAATTACCAAAAAACGAAACATAGACTTATCAAAGAAGGTAAAAAACTTACAGGAATATACTCCAAAGGCTTTGTTCACACGGGGCTATGGTCTATCGTAAGACATCCAAACTACGCTTCTGAACAAGCAATTTGGATAGTGATGTATTTTTTCAGTGTTTCTGCGACAGGACAATGGCTAAATTGGTCTATTGTAGGCTGTTTACTTTTGGTAATACTTTTTAAAGGGAGTTCAGATTTCAGCGAAGCTATTACAAATAAAAAATACTCAGAATACGAACAATACAAAAAAATTACGGGGAGATTTTTTCCATATTTTGGGTCAAAAAAATAAACTATATAACTGATGCAGGTCAGCAAAAAACCAATTATACAATATTGTTCAGATTTACACTTAGAATTTCTAATGAATAAGCGACTGCTTTTAGAAAATCCAATTCAACCAGTGGGAGACATATTAATTTTAGCGGGAGATGTTATTCCATTTATAGAAATCGAAAAACACAATGATTTTTTTGATTATGTTTCTCAAAATTTTAAAGAAGTTTATTGGATTCCTGGAAATCATGAATATTATCAATACGATATTTCTAAAAGAAAAGGCAGTTTTAAAATTAAGGTTAGACCAAACGTCACACTGCTTAATAATTCAACCATAGTAATTGATAATTTTAAACTTATCTTCTCTACATTATGGACTTTTGTTTCTCCTTTAGAAAAGAAGGTTGGGGTCACTAACAAATTGAGGGGAGTTGGCTTTATTAAGCAAATAATTTTTCT
>JBBEBO010000207.1:0-8101 GCA_040882265.1 Brumimicrobium sp.
CGGTTCCCTGTCAGACGCCAGACTGGCTTTTTTTCGATTTGCGTGTAATTTGAACCTCAGAAGCCAGAAATGACTAGTGTCAAACTCAAAACTCTAAATTCTAAACTTATTTCGCCCATCCTTCTCTATCCAAACTTCTAAACTGTATGGCCTCAGCGATATGTTGTGTTTCAATTCCAATCGATTTTTCCAAATCGGCAATTGTACGCGCTACTTTAATAATTCTATCGTAAGCCCTAGCAGAAAGCCCTAAGTTGTCCATGGCTTGTTTTAAAATCGCATTTCCAGCTTCATTAATTTGACAGTGGTTTCTTAATTCCTTACTGCTCATCTGTGCGTTGCAATGCGTTTCATTACTTTCTTTAAACCGATCCTCTTGAACTAACCTAGCTTCAACTACACGCTTTCGAATATCTGAGCTACCTTCTTCTGGTTGATCGTGTGCCAGCTCATCAAAACTTACAGGTGTAACCTCAACGTGTAAATCAATCCGGTCGAGTAGAGGTCCACTAATTTTATTCAAATAGTTTTGTACAATTCCAGGAGCGCAAACACAATCTTTATCGGGATGATTGTAGTATCCACACGGACAAGGGTTCATTGCAGCAATTAACATAAATCCTGCTGGATATTCAATGGTGAATTTTGCCCTTGAAATGGTAACTTGACGATCTTCGAGCGGTTGTCGCATAACTTCTAACACTGACCGTTTATACTCTGGGAGCTCGTCTAAAAACAAAACTCCGTTGTGAGCCAATGAAATTTCACCTGGTTGTGGATATCCACCTCCGCCAACAAGGGCAACATCAGAAATAGTATGATGAGGCTTTCTGAATGGACGATGCGTTACTAAACCTGCGCCAGCATCAACTTTTCCTGCAACCGAATGAATTTTTGTAGTCTCTAGCGATTCACTAATACTCATCGGAGGTAAAATAGTAGGTAATCTTTTTGCTAACATTGACTTTCCTGCTCCTGGAGGCCCTATTAAAACTACGTTGTGACCACCTGAAGCTGCGATTTCAAAAGCCCTTTTTATGTTTTGTTGACCTTTGACATCTTTGAAATCCACTTCCAAATCATTCAGTTTCTTATAAAATTCCTTTGAAATATCAATTTGTGTACGTTCAATAGTAGACTCGCCGTTAAAGAAATCAATTACCTCAGCTATCGTACTGGCACCATAAATTTCTAACTCATCCACAATAGCGGCTTCTTTTGTATTTTCCTTTGGAAGAATGATTCCTTTATATCCTTCCTCTTTCGCTTTTAACGCTATCGGAAGAATTCCCTTCATTGGTTTTAAACTCCCATCTAGTGATAACTCCCCAAGAACGATGAATTTTTCAAGGTAGTCGGTCTTCACTTGTTCGCTTGCAGCTAAAATCCCCAATGCGATAGGTAGGTCAAAAGTTGATCCTTCTTTGCGAATATCAGCTGGAGCCATATTGATAGTAATTTCTTTCATTGGATATTTAAATCCATTATTTGTCAAAGCAGCTTTTATTCTTTGCTGACTTTCTTTAACAGCGCTATCGGGCAATCCTACTAAAATAAAACTAACTCCTTTGTCGATATTAACTTCGATTGTGATGGTGGTGGCTTCTATGCCAAATACGGCACTGCCAAAGGTTTTTACTAACATTTAAATACAGGTTTTTAGGTTACTAATACCATTAAGTTAGTGAAAAAGATGATTATTATCCAAATTTTTACTGAGAAATATTAATAAATAGTGACTAGTGACCAGTTACGGCGTTCGCTGGCTCACTTAGTGACTAATCGTATTATTTGTATTAGATGAAACCCATTCCGAGCTCTACACACAGTGCCGACTAATTCGTTAATTCGTCACTAAAAGCCTAACAAGGCTTGTCGTCATTTTGTCACTAGTCACTAAATGTCACTAATCAAAGGTGACGCTCAACATAATCAATAAGGGAATGAATTACTTTGATGTGAATTTCTTGAGCACGATCTGCATATTCTGAGTGTGGAGCGCGTATTTCGACATCACACAACTCAGCCATTTTTCCACCTGACTTTCCTGTTAATCCGATTACTTTAATGCCTAATTCTTTTGCTTTTTTAATCGCATTAATTACATTTTGTGAGTTCCCACTTGTAGAAATTGCCAAAAGAACATCGCCAGCTCTTCCTACTCCCTCTAAATATCTGGAAAAAACGTACTCATACCCATAATCATTAGAAACACAAGATAAGTGAGACGGGTCAGAAATTGAAATTGCACCAATTGCAGGTCGATCATTTCGGTACCTTCCTGTTAGTTCTTCAGCAAAATGCATTGCATCACACATAGAGCCACCGTTTCCACAACTTAAAATTTTCCCTTTATTAATTAAACTTGTCACTAAAATCTGACCAGCATTTTCAATTACTTTATGGTTTTCAGGGGTGTTAAATTTTTGTAAAACAGTTAATGCTTCATTAAAATGGTCTGCTATTTGCTTCATGTCGCTGTAATTGGTTACCAAAATTAAAAAAATAAAAATATAAACCTCTGTATTTTTTATACAAGTTTACTATATTTGAAAACTAGAGTTAGCTCTATAAACACAATAAAAATGAAAAAAATATTATTTTTAGCTACTGTAACTATACTAAGTTTCACCTCTTTGTATGCTCAAAAAGAGAATTGTTATGAACGATTAGAAAACGCATTCTTGGAAAGAGGGTCTTATTCAGTTTCCGATGACATCCATAGAAATGTAATAATTTCGTTCTTTGAAGAAGATGAAGTTTACTGTGTAAAAGCAAAGGTTCGTGTCGAAGATGGTTATATTACTTCTATTTTCTACTATTACGATGACAATTCTTCTGAATTATACGATAAAAAGTTTTACAATGAAGCAAAGCAAAAACCAACTATTGAAAATGGAATATCAGAGTTAATAACTAATGTAGATGGTGAAAAATTGAAAGTGGTCTTTATTGAGAAATTAAAACCAAAGAAGAAAAACTTAAAACGCGTTTCTATACCTGATGATTTGTAGAAACAACTTTTTAAAATAATCTAAAAGCAGCTTTATTATGAGGCTGCTTTTTTTATTGCTAAAGTTTAGACTTGAACGTAAACAATTTTTTTAGTTTCAAAAAATGGTTCTTTAAAATAATCTGGGAGTTCATAATATTCGTAAAAAGTTTGTATAGGTTTCATCTCTTCCGTAAGATCGCCACCTTTTAAATATAGAATGCCATTAGGCAACCCATTTTTGTGCTTTTTCTTTATTCTTTTTCGAACCCAAGTTAAGAATAAAGGCATTTTAGTTACTGCTCGACTAACAACAAAATCATATTGTGCTTTAACATTTTCAGCTCTTTCATGAGTAGCTTTTATATTCTTTAGCTCTAAAGCATCTATTACAGCTTGTACTACCTTAATTTTTTTCCCAATTGAATCCACCAAATGGAAATTGCAGTTTGGAAATAAAATTGCTAATGGAATCCCTGGGAAACCACCACCTGTTCCTACATCAAGAATTTCTGTCCCATCTTTAAAGGAAATGATTTTTGAAATTGACATAGAGTGGAGTACATGTCGCTCATAGAAATGCTCCATGTCCTTTCGACTTATGACATTTATTTGCTCATTCCACTCTTTATAAAGTGAGTCGAGTTGAGCAAGCTGGTTTCTTTGAATATCACTTAACTTCGGGAAGTATTTATCGATTATTTCCATGAAACAAAAGTAAAGATTCCATTCGGATTTCTTTTAATGAATTTCTAGAATCAAATACTGTCTTTTGTGTTTTTCATAAGGTTTGCTAAAAATTCTCTTGCTCTAAAAAGTTGGGCTTTTACGGTTCCAAGAGGGAGCTCCATTTCATCTGCTATTTCTTCGTAGGATAATTCTTCAAAATATCGTTTTTCAATGAGTTCTCTGTATCTCGGTTTCAGCTCACTTACCACTTTGCGCATCATTTTAACCTTCTGTTGCTTGATAATTACTTCTTCGGGATCCATCGTTCCAGAATCTACATCAATTTTGACGCTATCACCATTCTCATTCGAGTAGGCATGATCCATTGATGTGAGATGTACACGTTTTTTTCTTATAAAGTCAATGCAATTGTTAGAAGCGATTTTAAATAACCATGTACTAAAAGCATAACTAGGAGAATATTGCTGTAGTCGGTTAAATGCTTTTCCAAATGCTTCAATTGTCAGATCTTCAGCATCATCTGTGTTTTTCACCATTTTAAGGAGCATAAAGTAAACGGGTTCCCTATATCGTTCCATTAATTGTGCGTATGCTGCTTGGTCTCCCTTTCTAGCACGTTCAACAATTTTTAAATCTTTCTTCCCTTTGTCTGATAGGTTTTTCCCTACTTCCATTTTGCAGCTGTTGAATTCTCTGTAGTGTAGTAAATTATCGGTGTTATTATTGCATAAAATATATCCCATAATAGAAAAGACCATACAAATGACTTTTCATTTATTTGCTTTAATGCTAACCCGTGAGTGATCCACTTTAAAATTAACACTAACGCAAATGCGCCCACCGAAATCCAACACAACCAATTATTAACTAACAAAGTAATAAAAGATGCGTATAGTAAAATCAATGTCAATGGATATATTCCTAACAATAGTTTTTTAATAACTCCATATCGAGGGGCAGTAGTGAAGTGTCTGGACTTTTGTTTTATCCAGTCTGCCCAGTTTTCTTTTGGTGCTGATAAACAAAATGCATGTGAAGAAATACACACAGCATAATTTTTGTTTTTTGCAGTTTCTTGCACGAATAAATCATCATCTCCAGATTGAATGGCGTAGTGACTTTTAAATCCTTTGTTTTCGAGGAAAAGCGATTTTGTGTAACCAATATTTCTACCAACTCCCATATAAGGTAAACCTGCTTTTGCATATGAAAGATAGCTGATTCCAATTTGTGCTGTATCAAATCGTATTAAACTATTTAAAAAACCAGGCTTTTCTTCGTAAGGAGCATATCCAAGAACCAATTGTTTTTTATCAATGAACTGATTTGCCATAATTTCAATCCATTTTCTTGAACTTGGTTTACAATCTGCATCCGTAAAGAGAAGGTGTTCATATTTTGCGCCTTTTATAGCAATCGTAAGTGGTAGTTTTTTTCCACTTGTTAAGTGTTGATTTCTTGTAATTTCAATCACTTTTAAATGTTCGTATTTTCTTTTAAATGCCTTTAAAATATGAGTGGAATCATCAACAGATTGATGGTTGACAACGATAACTTCAAATTCTGGATAATCTTGTTCTAAAATATAAGGTAAAAATTCAAATAAATTATCTTCTTCATTCCTTGCAGCAATAATTATTGAGACAGGCGGGTTAAAATCTGTGGTCTTGTGTTTGTGAAATGCAACTCTTGCGTAAAAAAAGAAAACCCAAAATAATTGGATAACTATTAGTCCTCCCAACACGAGTGTAAGAACAAAAGGCAAAACTTCATTAACATTCGGAAAAAGTTCCATTCGTATAGTTTTTTACAAATATGGCACTCTTCACGAAATACAATTATCTTTGTACTCTTTATTTTTCAACATATTTATGCACTTTGAGTTAATTACATCAGATAAGAAGTCCAGCGCAAGAGCTGGTAAATTCCACACAGACCACGGTGTGATTGAAACCCCAATATTTATGCCTGTTGGAACAGTAGGCTCTGTGAAAGGAGTTCACCAATATGAAATTGAAAACGAAATCAATGCTCAGATAATTTTAGGGAATACTTATCACCTTTATCTTCGTCCAGGTTTAGAAGTTTTAGAAGCCGCAGGTGGACTTCACGAATTTATTAATTGGAAACGTCCTATTTTAACTGATAGTGGAGGTTACCAAGTGTATTCTATGTCTGGCAGCCGAAAAATCACTGAAGAAGGTGTGAAATTTCAATCTCACGTTGATGGTTCTTATCATTTCTTTACGCCTGAAAGGGCAATAGATATACAGCGTTCAATTGGTGCAGATATCATAATGGCTTTTGATGAATGTACGCCTTATCCGTGCGATTATCAATATGCTAAAAAATCAATGCACATGACGCATCGATGGCTAAAAAGATGCATAGATCAAATGGATAACTCTGAATCGAAATACGGTTATAATCAAGCATTATTCCCCATTGTGCAGGGAAGTGTGTATAAAGATTTGAGAAAAGAATCAGCTGATACAATCGCTAATGCAGATGCAGTTGGAAATGCAATCGGAGGCTTGTCTGTAGGCGAACCAGCTGAAGAATTATACGAAATGACCGAACTAGTTTGTGAAATACTACCCACGGAAAAACCAAGGTATTTAATGGGAGTTGGTACACCCATTAATTTGCTAGAGTGTATTGCACTTGGTATAGACATGTTCGACTGTGTTATGCCTTCAAGAAACGCAAGGCATGGAATGATTTTTACAAGTGAAGGTATTATTAACATCAAGAATAAAAAATGGGAAAAAGACTTTTCTCCGTTGGATCCTAATGGAACTTCTTCTGTAGACCATTATTATACTAAAGCATATTTAAGACATTTAATCCGTACTAATGAAAATTTAGGAATTCAAATTGCTACAATTCATAATTTAGCATTTTATCTTGCGTTAATGAAGGAAGCTAGAACGAAAATTCTTGAAGGTACTTTTACAGATTGGAAAAACATTATGGTAAATAAAATGAGTCAACGGTTATAGTGGATGCTTAAGATTTTAGATCGATATATCATTAAAAAGTTTTTAGTCACTTTCTTCTTTATGTTGGGAGTGATTATGCTTCTTGCTGTCGTTTTCGATATCGCAGAAAGGTTAGGTGAATTTATTGATCGTCAAGCGCCATTAAAGTCAATTCTACTTGATTATTACCTGAATTTTGTAGTTTATTTTGGCAATCTGTTTTCTCCCCTCATTGTTTTTGTGTCGGTTATTTGGTTTACAGCTAAAATGGCTCAAAACACTGAGATTATTCCAATGATTAACAGCGGAAGACCTTTCCGTAGGATCTTGAGACCATATATGATTGGTGCAACAATTTTAATGCTTATTTCTTTAGCATTGAATCACCTTGTACTTCCAGCATCGAATAAACAAAGATTGCACTTTGAGGAAGACTACTATAGAAATACTAGAACTGTTTCAAATTATTACGCAGAGTTTCCTGGCAATAGAATCGTCTATTTTGACTCCTATAGGGCTGACAAAAATAGAGCACTAGGTTTTGTATTGGAACAACGCGACGATGATGACAACGTAATTTCAATTTTAAAAGCGAAAGAAGTAATTAATACAGATTCAACCAATAATTGGGAAATTAAAGATTACTTTATACGTTATGTGAAACATCCCAATGATAGCCTTATTTTGCCACCAAATAGGGGGCATTCAATTGATACCGTTTTCCCCTTCCAGCTTAAAGAAATGGCTTTAAGGGAAACGGTTGTGATGACAATGGGATATGATCAACTAAAAGAATTTATCGAAAACGAAAAAAAGAAAGGGTCGCCACACATCGCCACTTATGAAATCGAACTTTATCAGAGAACGTCTTTTCCTTTTGCAACTTATGTTTTAACTTTAATTGGACTGGCAGTTTCCTCTAGGAAATCAAGAGGCGGAATCGGTGCAAATATCGCAGTTGGACTCTTTTTATGCTTTATCTACATCTTTGCTATGAAAGTAACATCTGTAGCAGCAGAAAACGTAGGCTTCCCAAGTTATATAGCTGTTTGGCTACCCAACATTATCTTTGGAGTATTAGGCTTAATCCTTTACAAAAGAGCACCGAAGTAAATCCCGTAATATCATTGCCTTTCAATCTCCGTTTTGTTCTAATGTAAATAGTTGTTTTTTAGTAATTAAAAAGTAACAAGTGACGAGTGACATCGAATGGCGAGCCATTCTTAGTGACGAATTTTAGGGCGTGAGGGATAAGTGATTCTGTTTATACTGAATGCTAAAAGGTGCTGAAAGAACCGAGCTTTGCGCCTCAACGCAATTCGGGCATCTTTTCGAGTTAAAGAATCAATATACTAGCTAGGCTAAAATAATCCACCCCTATACACGCCCAACAATTCGTCACTAAAAGCCTACCAAGGCTTGTCGTCACTCTGTCACT
>JBBEBO010000207.1:8201-9660 GCA_040882265.1 Brumimicrobium sp.
ACGCCCAACAATTCGTCACTAAAAGCCTACCAAGGCTTGTCGTCACTCTGTCACTGGTCACTAAAATCCGTCACTAAAATCATCCTTCCTCAGCAACCACTTCCTTTACTTCAGGAATGTGTTGCATCAAAAGCTGCTCAATTCCGCCTTTCAACGTAGCGGTAGATGAAGGACATCCAGAACAGGCTCCTTTTAGCAAAACAGTAACAATTCCATCGTTGAAGTGTCTAAATTCTATTGCACCACCATCACCTTCTACGGCAGGTTTTACGTATTCGTCCAACAATCCTTTGATCGCATCGTCAAATTCTGAAGGAGTGAAAGATTTTGTATCTACAGATTTGTCGTTTTCCTCTTTTGCTTGTGGTTTTTCTTCGGGCATACGGATAAGAATTTCTTTTCCATCCGAAATGTAGTTTCGAATAAAATCTCTCAATTCTTGCGCAACAAAATCCCAAGACAATGCTTCATTCTTAGTCACAGAAACGAAGTTAGAAGCAATAAACACTCCTTTCACGAATGGAAAATTGAATAATTCGTCAGCGAGCGGAGAAAAACCTTTTGCGTCTGCTTGAGAAGTGAATTCAACCGAAGTTGAAGGGTCAATTAAATAATTATTCGCAACAAACTTCATCGTCGCCGGATTTGGCGTCATTTCTGCGTAAACTGTAACTGGAATTTTTGACATAACCACTATTTTATACAAAGGTACAAATGATTTACTAAATTGTTTTATTTGTTTAGAATGATTCCGTTTAATGGTTCAAAAATTAAGTTAGGGCAAACTCATACTTTTTTATTTAGGTAGACTAAATATTTGAACTTGACCGCATATTAGGATTATGAGACTTGGCTGTTCATACTAACGAACACTCAAAATGCACTTATATGCTCTAAACAGTCAGAAGAGCTGTAGGTACTTACAATTTTTAGCGCTGGCTTTCATGCCAGTGATTAAAAATTGAATCCCAAACCGTGAGTGCTGTACTTCGATTGCACTCAGCAACCATAGGTACGATATATAGCGTATTGTTTACTATTGATATGTACGGATTTTGATAAGGTATACGTTTCGATAATGGAATGTCTGTTCACTATAATTCATGTTGCTTACGTTTCATGGGTCGTCCCTCAGGTGAAGGACTTTTTTTATTGGTGTAGTTTTCTTCTTCCCTATCATAAATACTGGGGTTGAAAACTGTAAGTACCTATGTTTACTGAGCTTCGTTGAAGTACAGATAATTTAGATGTTAAGATATGAATTACCCATTAAATTCGTGGTAGAACCAAAAGTATGAGTTTGCTCTGTAGCTTTTAAAAATCTCTTCAGACATCAGATAATAGATTTTAGACAGTTTTGTCTTGTGTCTAACATCTATTGTCTAATTCTTTATGTTAATTGTAGAATTTTATTCTCACCTAAGCCTATGGCCCTTTCAGTCCATAGTGGTTTATTTTT
>JBBEBO010000208.1:0-50628 GCA_040882265.1 Brumimicrobium sp.
GTAGCAGGCAGTTTGGCTTTGGAATAGGAAATTCATGAATAATGCAGGTTAAATATATTTATAAAACACATCAATTCAGGGCAAACGCATTTAAAATCTAAATCTCGGAAAGAGCGTATTTTGTCACGATTTTTGGAGCAAAAAGTCGCGCCAAAATATGATATTCCTTATTCTTTCTCTAACCACGGGCTAATCCCCGTGGCAAAAGAACCTTTGGTTTTATTAAATCAAACCAAAAGGAGCTTTAAATTCAAATGCGTTTGCCCTACACATCAATTAGGGCGCCTTTCACACTGCTCTTGTTTAGCATTTACACCATCACCCATCAAGATCCTTCTCACCAAAACACTTCCACGCCGTTAAAAAATGATTTTTATATTCTCTAATTTGACTATTCAGATGTAAAAATGATGTCAACTCATCTTTGCGCAATACTTTTTTCTCAACCATTTCATAAATAGCATTTACGTTTTCTCTGTATTGTTTATTAATCAATAAGTCAAGTTCAACACTGGGTTCATGTTTTTCCAAAGACTCATAAAATAACGTGAATTGACGTTGAATGTTCTCTTTTAGAGCTATTTCTTGAGTAGCTTCACCCTCTTTTAATGTTTTAATAGTGTGCATTACACTTTTAATACTTTTTGCAGCGAGCGTCATGTTTTTTATAGCACTAATATATTGTTGAAGCTTCATTGAATTTTCTTCACCAATTTCTTGGCGTTGAACTTTTAAAAAGTAAGAAATTATCTCGCCCTCTTTTAATTGAATTTTTCGGTATTGTTCCAATAGTGAAGAGGAGCGTTTGGCAAACATCGTCTCGGTAATTCCTCTTTGATCTACTTTGAATGCTTCATATCGAAACGTTTTAACGCGCTCCAGTAAATCTTGCCCTTCTTGTCGTATCGCTTCTATTGCGCCTTCAGTTATTTCAGTTGGAACAGTTGAAAGCAATGGTGAAAGTGTTTCCTTCTTTGGTTTGACCATTCGTTCCATTTGACGTGTAAATTTTCCAAGAAACGGCAGAACGATAAGCACACCAAGAAGATTAAAACTACTGTGAAATACTACGAGTTGAAAAAGAGGGTCTTCAACGGTAAGAATGTCCTGTACAAAGTACAAAAGCGGATAAAGCAAGAACAACGCAACGGTTCCAGCAATTACATTAAATCCAACATGACCGTAAGCCACTTGTCGCTTGACGTGATTTCCTTTCAATCCGCCGAGTAAAACAGTCGTTGTTGTTCCCAGATCACTACCAATAACAATAGCCGCTGCCACTTCAATGGGAATGACCCCAGCATACAAAGCACTTAATGTGATCGCCATCGTTGCAGAACTCGACTGAATAACGGCTGTCATGATTACACCAATAGGGAAGAATAATTGTGGTAAAACATTAAGATCACCGAGGAAGGATGTTTCTATTGAAGCGACATCAATTGCTGTTTTCATTAAATCGAGTCCGAGAAACAATGCTCCAAAACCTACTAATAACCGACCAATTTCAGAGAAAAAAACGCGAGAACTCAAAAATGTGATCAGTATTCCTCCGATTCCTAAAAAAGGCAAGGCGAACGTATCAATTGGAAATTTAAAACCGATTGAAGCGACAATCCAGCCCGTAATTGTCGTACCGATATTGGTTCCCAAAATAATAGCAATCGCATTTCTCAAAGGAATAATTCCCGCACCCACAAAAGCCAAAACCATCAGGCTGACAACGCTGCTACTTTGAAGAATTGCCGTAATAAAAACCCCGACCAATATTGCTTTGATCGGGTTTTGCGTTTGCGTTCGAATAAAATGACGAAATGATTTGCCCGCCAGGTTTTTAAGTCCACCTTCCATCTGTGAAATCCCTAAAAGAAAGATTCCCAATCCTGCGACAAAGCTCCATATATCAAAATCTGGCATGAGGCTAAAAATAATCATATCTTTGTTTATTTGAAATAAATAATAAAAATTCATATGCATAAAGAATTCATGGCGAAAGCTATTCAATTATCCCTTGAGAATATCGAAAAAGGTGGCGGTCCATTTGGAGCGGTAATTGTGAAAGACGGAGAAATTATTGCGGAAAGTGGAAACAGTGTTACAATCGATAATGATCCTACAGCGCATGCAGAAGTAAATACAATCCGCAAAGCTTGTAAAGCACTGTCTACTTTCGATTTGGAAGGATGTGTGATCTATTCTTCGTGCGAGCCTTGTCCAATGTGTTTAGGTGCTATTTATTGGGCTCATTTGGATGAATTGTATTTTGCCAATAACAAAAAAGACGCTGCCGACATCGGTTTTGACGATGCTTTTATTTATGATGAGCTAGATTTGCCCTACGAAAAGCGCAAACTTAAAACGAATCAATTTATGCGTGATGAAGCATTACAAGCGTTCAGGAAATGGGATGAATTTGAAGAGAAGACGGAGTATTAGATAATAGGAGATGTTAGATGTTAGATTGTAGGGACGAATGGCCGTTCGTCCCTACAATATATCAGACAATACTGATTTAAAATATAATTTAGTCAAATGATTACGCAACAATCTATAACATTACCCGCTTTTTCGAGAGGGTTTCACCTCATCACTGATCTGATCCAACAGCAAATAGAGCTTCCAGAAAAGGGAATACTAAATGTGTTTATCCAACATACTTCTGCAGGTTTAACAATCAATGAAAACGCAGATCCGACTGTTAGAACGGATATAGAACCTTCGTTCAATCATATTGTCAAAGAAAATGAACCTTTCTACGAACACACTTTCGAAGGTTCTGATGATATGCCTGCGCATATTAAATCATCTATGGTGGGCTCATCGATTAATATTCCCATTACAGATGGTAAATTGAATTTAGGAACTTGGCAAGGGATTTATTTGTGTGAGTTTCGGAATAATGGGGGTTCGCGGAAATTGGTTTTGACTATTTATGAATGATAAAAGCACTTAATAATTAACCGCAAAGAACACCAAGAAGGCGCAAAGCTCACAAAGAAAAAAACGCTTCAACTTTTTAACTAAAGTGGTTCAAACTTATCTACTTAAAATGTTTTAAACATCCTTACCCTTCATCATTTTATTCCAATAAAGGTAAGGTAAACCATATTTTTTCAACATCCATAATCTCCAATGTTCTTTTGAAGAATCAAATACAAGCATCCACTTTAATTTTGGATCTGGTGTAAAGTTTCCTTCATAATCAAATTCAGCTAATACCATTTTACCATAATCAGTAACTAACGGACAAGAAGAATAACCATTGTATTTTTTATCAAAATTCTCATTTCCTTTTTTGAGTTTTTCAAGATTATCAATCACCACAGGCACTTGTTTACGAATCGCTGCACCTGTTTTAGCCGTTGGGAGTGCTGCAACGTCTCCAATACCAAATACATTCTTGAATTTTTTATGTTGCAAAGAATACTGGTCGACATCCATCCAACCTCCGTCATTAGTGAGACCCGCTTCTTTTACAAAGTCTGGCGCCACAGATGGTGGAGCCGTGTGCATGAAATCATATTTAATCCCAACCAAGCCGTCTTTTTCCAGTGTTTCTATACCGAGGTCATTGTGTTCTCCTTTATTGTCGCCTAATTTATACCAAGCAATCTTTTCTTTTGGATCAATCTCCACCAAATTATGACCAAACTTAAGGTTGATGTTTTTACGATTCACCACCTTCATCAAGGTATCTTTTACGGGCTTGATACCGAAAATCACACCCCCATTCGTGGCAAATACAACTTTCGATTTATCCCTTTTGCCTTGCTTTTTAAAAGCTGCTTCGGCCAAATACATAATTTTTTGTGGTGCACCTCCACATTTGATGGGCGTTGTTGGTTGGGTAAATAAAGCGACTCCGCCTTTGAAATCGTTAATATTCTTCCACACTTTTTCTGGATCGGTATAAACACTACCCACTCCTGAATTTGGATCTTCCATTACTTCTTTAAGTCCTGGCACTAAAGAATAATCGTGTTTTAAACCAGGGGAAACAATTAAGTAATCATACGTAATCGACTTCTCTGTGTCTAAGACAACTTTATTTTCCTCTGGAATTATTTTCGTTACCTTTTGCTGAATCCAATCCGCGTCCTTTGGCATAACGCTACTCATTGGACGCTTTGTTTTTTCAAAATCATAAGTCCCAGCGCCCACTAAAGTCCAAGCAGGTTGGTAGTAATGATGCAGGGACGGCTCAATAATCGCTATGTCTTTTTCTAGTCCTCTTTCGATGAGTTGAGAAGCCATCATAATTCCTCCTGTTCCTCCACCGATAACTAATGTGCTGTAATGTTCTTTCATAGTGTAAGTATTTTCCTCTAATTTAATGACTGATCTAATTATGTACTGTAACAATTGTTACGGTGGATTTTGAATATTATAAAAGTCATTTTTTTGATAGGGACATCTAGAATTGTATGATTATGTAGGGACGATTATTCTGTAGGGATGGTTATTCTGTAGGGATGCACGGCCGTGCATCCCTACAGAATAACATCAAAAAACCAAAATTAAATCTAATTTCCTTATCTTTGCGGCATCTTTAATCAAAAAATACATAGCATGCAACTGTGGAATACATTGAGTAAAGAGGAGTTAGTAGAGAAGTTAAAAGAACGCGGTACAAAATTCGTGACGGTTTCTTTTTATCAATATGCTTCTATTCCTAATCCTCAAGTTTTTAGAGATCACTTGTTTCAAATGTGGTCCAATCTCGGAATCGTAGGTCGAATTTATGTCGCAACGGAAGGCATTAACGCTCAAATGGGTGTTCCTGCGGACAAATTTGAACAGTTCAAAAAAGAGCTTTACCAAATTTCATTTTTAGATGGCATTCGTTTGAATCTTGCCGTCGATGAATCGGAGGCTGAGTTTCCTTTCTTAAAATTAAAAATCAAAATCCGTAAAAAGATTCTTGCCGATGGCTTGAATGACACCACTTTTGATGTTACCAACAAAGGAAAGCACTTAAAAGCGGAAGAATTCAACCAAATTGTAGATGATCCAAACACGATTTTGATTGATATGCGAAATCATTACGAAACTGAAGTTGGTCATTTCAAAGGAGCGATCACACCTGATGTAGATACATTCAGAGAATCACTCCCCATCATTGAAGAAGCTTATCTCAAAGGCAACGAAGATAAAAACATCGTTATGTACTGCACAGGAGGAATTCGCTGTGAAAAAGCATCTGCTTGGTACAAACACCGCGGCTTTAAAAAAGTGCACCAATTAGAAGGAGGAATCATCAAATATGCTCGTGACTGTGATTCAAATGGACTGGAAAATAAATTTATCGGAAAGAACTTTGTATTTGACGAACGACGCGGTGAGCGTATTTCTGAGGAAATCATTTCTGTTTGTCACCAATGTGGAGATCCTTGTGATACGCATACCAATTGTGTTAATGACGCCTGTCATTTATTGTTTATCCAATGCGAAAAATGTAAATCCAAATACGATGTTTGCTGCTCAACGGATTGTCAAGAGATCATCCACTTGCCTGAAGAAGAGCAAAAAGCATTACGCAAAGGATTGGAAAATAGCAATAAGATTTTCAAGAAAGGGCGTTCAGAGAAGCTGATGTTTAAATCAAATAATAAAAAGCCGATTAGTATTGTGGATCCGATTAAGGTGGAGAAGGGATAAATAATGTAAGGCACGGATAAATAAATGTAGGGATGCACGGTCGTGCATCCCTACATTTATTTATTCCCCCAACATATATCAATTCATTGCAAAAAACAAAGTTTTATCAGTTTCTATGCATCAAATTATCAATAGATTTGCATTCATTACATTTCTATCGTTATGACAGACAAAAAGAAAAACAAATTTAATTCAGGAAAAGGAGGTTTTCCGCGCTTCAATATTTTTTGGATTTACATCGCCATAATGCTAATATTTTTTGGCGTGACTTACTTTTCAGAATATGGTCAGCCCAAGGAAATTGATTGGAACCAGTTTAAAACTGAAATGCTCCAAGATGGCGAAGTAGCAAAGGTGATTGTCATCAACGAAAAAAATGTAGAAGTGTTTCTCAAATCATCGGCGCTTGAAACCGAAGAACACAAGGAAGTTACAGACAATAAAAAAGGTCCGCAATATACTTTCTCCATTGGTTCTGTCGATTATTTTCAACAACAACTCGAAGAAGCACAAGCGGATTTAGATGCTAGCGAAAAAATTAGTCCCCGTTTTGAAACTCGTGAAGATTGGTTTTCTAATATACTTTCATGGGTGTTGCCTATTATAATCATTATTGCGATCTGGATGTTTATCATGCGGAGAATGTCTTCCAAAATGGGAGGAGGCGGAGGAAATCCGTTTATGAACACAGGAAAATCAAATGCGCGATTGATTGAAGGCAAAGATAAGATTGACGTCAACTTTAACGATGTTGCAGGTTTAGACGAAGCAAAAGAAGAAATCATGGAAGTGGTCGACTTTCTAAAAAAACCTGAACGATACAAAAAGCTTGGAGCGAAAATTCCAAAAGGTGTACTTCTAACAGGACCTCCCGGTACAGGAAAAACATTGATGGCAAAAGCAATGGCAGGTGAAGCTGGCGTTCCGTTTTTTAGTATTTCTGGTTCTGATTTCGTTGAAATGTTTGTCGGTGTGGGAGCTGCTCGTGTTCGGGATTTATTCAAAAAGGGCCGTGAAAAAGCGCCGTGTATCATTTTTATCGATGAAATTGAAGCAATTGGTCGTTCTCGAGGTCGTTCGAATACGCAAACCAACGATGAAAGAGAAAATACACTCAATCAATTGTTGGTTGAAATGGACGGGTTTAGTACGGATAAAACAGTCATTATTCTCGCTGCGACAAACCGCCCTGATTTATTAGACAGTGCCTTGCTCAGACCGGGACGTTTTGACAGACAAATTCAAATTGACAAACCAGATAAAGTTGGTCGCGAACAAATTTTTAAAGTTCACTTGAAAAAACTGACCTTAGGTGAGGATATCAATCCTATGAAACTGGCAGAACAAACACCAGGATTTGCCGGTGCAGAAATCGCCAATGTGTGTAATGAAGCTGCACTTCATGCTGCAAGAAAGCAAAAATCTGTGGTTGAAATGGAAGACTTTATTTCTGCCATTGACCGTGTGATTGGTGGGTTAGAGAAAAAGAATAAATTGATTAGCCCAAAAGAGAAAAAGATCATCGCTTATCACGAAACAGGACACGCTGTTACAGGCTGGCTTTTGGAACACGCGCATCCACTTTTAAAAGTTTCCATTATACCTCGTGGTGAAGCAGCCTTAGGTTTTGCGCAATATTTACCAAAAGAACAATACCTGTACACGCTAAATGAGTTGCGCGATACTATCTGCATGACACTCGGTGGTCGTGTTATTGAAGAAATTATATTTAATGACGTTTCCTCAGGAGCTCAAAACGACTTAGAAAGAACAACTCAAATAGCTTATGCGATAATTGCGTTATACGGAATGAACAAGGAAATCGGTCCGTTCTCGTTCAAAGACCTTCAAAACGAATACAGCATGCGCCAACCGTATTCAGAAGAGACGGCTAATATGATTGACAAAGAAGCAAGAAAATTCATCAATGAATGTTACGAACGCACACGTGAGTTATTGGAAAGTCATTTGGATAAGATTCATGAAATTGCAAAGGAATTGATGGAAAAAGAAGTATTGTATAAGGAGCATTTTGTGAAGGTTTTGGGGGAGAGAGATTTTGATGGGGAGGAGAAAAAACCATCCTCTGAATAACTCTTCTAAAAATTAGTCTAAAATATAGCTTTTGGATGATTTTCAATTTGTTACCACCGAATCGTTTGAATCGTTTGGTTTGACGTGATCGTTCGGATCATCCATCCACCTATCGATTCCATAAAATTACTCCAAAGTCAATAGTCGATTAACTGCCAACAATGTCTCTGACAACTGATTGTTCAATTTCATCCGGCATCATAGCTTGGTGATAGCCACCTACTAACAATCCGACTTCATCAGCTTCTTCTTTCGAGATTTTGCGTAACTTTCCATTTGGCGCTTCCGCTAAACCGTATGGGCCATATTCGGGATCCATATCTGGCGAGTGATAAATCTCTGGTTGTGTATTCGCCTTTTCAAGAATGGATTCATCATTGAAAACAAAAATCCACTGGCCGTCTCTAAGCAACTTCTCATCGCTATAAATAGGATGTTTTAGCAAAGGTGTTTCCCTGTCCAATCGATCAGGAACGTCATTAAAAACCTTATCAACAAACGCAAATGCCGTACCAAAACTATTTTTGGACACAACGATCGCGAGTACAAATTTTCCGGAAACGGGTATCTTGTATACGTCCCCTGGTTGCGCAACTCTTCTTTTAACCATAATCAAAACTCACTTCCGCCTTATTTAATTCGTGCTTGTCAAAATCGGAAAAATCGACTCCCTCTAAATTATTAAATTCATTCTTTATCTCATCTAATATACAAGTTAAAATGCGGATTTCTTCATTTTCATTTTCATATTTACCAAGCAAATCTCCTATAAAAACACTAAAAAGGGAAAAAATATTATCATTTAAATCGTACAAATCTGGATGAAAGTCAAAATTAGTTTGGGAAAAATTTAGCTCCTTCTCCAGCAACCTGACCTTTATAGCACTAACGTCACTGAGGCAGTCTTGATTCTTAAAAGTATAATAAAGCAAGTTGAAAAACTCTCCCAACTTTGGATTTCTGCCCATTTCAGAGCGAAACTCTAAAAATATTATTGATAAGTGATCTCTTGTTTTCATTTTATGCTCAAAGATTGAAATTTCTTTTTAATTTACTTCTGTTGTCAGCAATCGCTGTAGTACCTTGGAAAACTATCTTCTCCCAATGGATATTGCCTGTTTCCAAACCAATAATCGCATGCAGATGATTGGGTATTAATGTAAATTCGCTCAAAAATAATTCCTGACGCATTTCAAAACTATGTAAAACCCGCTTGTGATTTAAAGTGGTCGAATTCGACCACTTTAAAATTAGGATTATTAATTACATCCCATGTTCCAATAAATTCTATGGTGTAACGATTTCGCAACCATTAGTCACAAACAACAACTTCCTCTCCTTCTGAAGAAGAGCTCACTTCGTGAACCATTTTGCCGTCTGAATTATAGATCTTCGTACCTTCTAAAAATGACTTTGGTGACTTTGTACCATCATCAGCAGTGTAATGCGTTGAACTACCTGGTGATGCTACCTTGTATTTCACATCAGAACTACAGTCGTTTACGATGTAAACTTTAATACGTCCTCCTTCACCATCATTAAACGCCATACTTGTAAGTGCAAGTCCCGATACCATAAGGAACGAGAATGCCAACACTCCATTGATTAATTTTTTCATACGTTTTATAGTTTTAATTTATCCTAAATGTAATGATTTTAAATGGATTGAGGTGTTTGTGACTTATTGATTATCTTTACTTCAAATGAAATACGTCTATATATCCACTTATTTTGCTAGTTATATAATTCAATATCCTTAACTTTGAAAACCAAACTGAATACTATGAAAAATCTGATTCTAATTGCTTTATATATTTTCTTTGCGAATATTCAATTAAAAGCACAAAATTTCGTTTTAGTGCCCGATACGCAATTCCAATCCTATCTGTCTCAAGAATATCCAGATGCTGACACAGTAATCAATGGTGATTTCTTTATTGATGCTAATCATCCTTCTATCTCAAGTGAAACAGTTTTAGAAATCAATCCGCCAACTTTCATTAATGATTTAACTGGCGTGGAAGCTTTCGAAAATTTAGAAGTTTTAGATGTTGCTAATAACCATGTAACAAACCTTCCTTCTGTACCAAGTACGTTGATTGAGCTTATTGTGAATGGTAATCAAATACCAAATATTCCTACGCTACCACTTGGTTTGGAAGTACTTCATGTAACAGACAATCCACCTTTGACCTCACTTCCAGTATTGCCAAACACCATAAGGTATTTGAGTTGTGGCCAAAATGACAACTTACATACGCTCCCTACATTACCTGACTCATTGCAATCGTTAAATTGTGGCCATGGTGATTTACTTTCTTTACCAGCATTACCTCCAAAAATGACTCTGTTGAGGTGTAATGGAAATGTTAATATTACCTCACTTCCTACTTTACCAACTGAACTTTATCAGTTGAATTTTCAAGGTTGTAGTGTTTCGACTCCACCTCCATTCCCTAATACAATTGGAATTTTGAACTGTGCAGACAATAGCATTAACTCGTTAGATTCTCTTCCTACCAATTTAAGTAATCTTTATATTGGTTGGAATAACTTAACTGAACTCCCCACTCTTCCTAACTACATTCAAACCGTAAATTGTGTATATAATAACATAACTTGTTTACCCGCAGTCCCACCATCTCTTTATGAGTTTGAATTTGACGGGAATCCAATTACGTGCGTACCTGCATATCTATCAACAATGACAAATGGCCTAACCTATCCGCTATGTGAAGCTAACGATACAGTTTCTAATCCTAATAATTGTCCAGCGGCAAAAGGTATTATGGGGAGAGTATTTAAAGACACCGCAAACAATTGTACTGACGATCTTTTTGGTGCTAAGAATATTCCACTTGTTTTAATGAACAGCCCTGGGGATACGATTGCAAGGACAATTACTAATATTCAAGGAGGATACATGTTTACTCGAGAACCAGGAACATATACCGTAAGTATAGACACTTCTAGTTTGAGCCCAAGCATCGTTCCTGTTTGTCCTATTGGTTTTAATTTTACAGTAACAACGACTCAAGCATCACCAGTGAGCGAGAACAATGACTTTGGAGTTATATGCAATGGTTTCGATTTGGGAACGCAAAACCCTATTCCAACTGGATTAGTGTTTCCTGGGCAAACCCATCAGGTTCAAATCTTAGCAGGTGACGTTACGAATACTTCCGACATTAGCTGTGCAACTGGTATAGATGGCGAAATTACAGTTACTATTTCGGGACCTGTAGATACCATCATTTTTAATGGTACTCCAAATCTACTGAATGATTCAACAGCTGTATACACTGTTCCCGACTTTGGGACATTCGCTATGGATTCCATCAAATTATCAATTACCACAGATACAACGGCATCAGTTACTGATTCATTTAATATCCAAACATTTGTATCAACCCAAACAGCAGGACAAATTTACACGTATAACGATTCTTCTGACTATACTTACCCTGTTGTAAATTCATACGATCCGAATAAAAAAGAAGTGTCTCCTTCGGAAGTTGAACCCTATTTTAATGATCCTTTGACCTATATCGTTTATTTTCAAAACACAGGTAATGCTCCTGCCATCAATATTAGATTAGAAGATGTTTTAGATCCAAAGTTAAACTTGAATACATTTCAATTTATAGCATCAAGTCATTATCAAACCTATAGCATTGATTATGATACAAGAAAGCTAACTATTCTTTTCCCTGAAATATTCTTGGTAGATAGCACAACGAGTTTTGATGAATCCATTGGTTATTTTAAATTTAAGATCAATCCAAATAGCAATATTTCTGGTGGATCTGCAATCGATAATTTTGTGAACATCTTCTTTGATTTCAACGCTCCTATTACTACTAATATAGCAACTTGTAACTATAAATCTTATGCTAGTATACAGAACGAGCAATTCATTAATGAGAAGAAAATAAAGCTATATCCAAATCCAGCTAATAAAACGATAATTATCGAAGCTGAAGAAGAAATCAAACATGTTGCTATTTACTCTATTCAAGGCAAGCTTGTAAAATCAACTGGTGTAACTTCAAATAAAGAATATGTTAACGTAAACGACATACCTTCAGGTATTTATTTAGTTCATGTAATGTTCAAAGATAAACGCGAGGTGGTGCGATTTGTTAAGGAGTAGATTTAGGTGAGTGGACGAATTTTAATACTTTAGTAGCACATTAAAATTAATACGAGTGAGGCACAGCTGAACTCGTGCCCGGGAAGGAGTAGCTTTGGTTGCTCCTTTCCGCTTTTTAGTTTAGAATACCTTATAACAACATGAGCAACAAGGCCCCAATAATAGAAAAACTGATACTTCATAGTATATTGGTGTTAGTGCTTACACCTATAATCATTTCTTTGACCGAGTCTGTTTTATTTAGCTTCAGATTATTCAAATTCAAACTGATAATGGCAGTAGTAGTGTTTTCTGGTCCCAACCTACTTTTCATTTGGGTGTTGTATTCATTAAAAATAAGTTCAAAGGTTTTATTAAAGCCGCTGTATATCATAATGGAGTGCATTTTACTCACACTCTCCTATTTGAGCATATTCACAATTATCGACCGATTACCAAATGAAATAAAGTATTCTCGTTATTGGTTCTTTTCAGAAACTGCTCAAGTCATCTATGCTTTTCTTTTATTATTGCTGATTGGCGTTATTCTAAAGCGATTGTTTCCAAAATATTTGTGAATTCTATAGGCCTCATTTCTATTGGAGTAAACCGTTAAAACGGTTAGGAAAACACCCTCTCAACTTTTGGTGCGGGTTTAAACCCGCACCAAAAGACTCAAAGGCAACACTAATAATGGTTTCAACCATTTATTTCATATTCATTATCTTTACTCCAAATGAAAAAGATACTATTTTCTCTCATCTTACTCAGTATTTCATTACCTGTGCTGAGCCAACAAATGGACAAAGTCGATACAGTCATCTTTGAGTGTATAGAAAAACACTATACCCAACACAAAATTGATTTGAAGGAAGCCTTAGATTCTATTGAATATGAATTGATCAAACAAAAAGCAATCGTCTCAGCCGACAGCACGGGAATTAAAACCTATTATCGTTCTATTGCTAATGGCGCAGACGTACCACGTATTAACTATACTCCACTGATGGATTCAATAGCATCAAATTATCATTTTCACGGAAACTTACGCGCTTGCATTTTAGACAATCCTGCTGTTGACTCTTTCATTTTTGAGAATAGTAACTATATGCAAAATCAAGTTGAATTAGTGAAAAAAGCGAACGAATTGGGAGGTGTAAACCCAATAAATGCTGCAAAAGCCATGCTGGCTGTTCATTCAGGTGAAGATTTTTCCACAGATTTGTTTCGCGTTCATTTCTTACTATCTATTCTGGCTACGGCAGATACGAGAAGGAGTTATTTAAAGTCTGATAAATGAGTCTCTTTTTCGCCTTACTGTTCATTGTTTGCTGGCTACTCGGTGTAGTAAACGCTATACGAATGTCCATTATCGGCTCTAAATTGAAAGCTATTATTCAAACGAACTATCCGCACCTCTGGTTTGTTTTTGGATTTTCTACTCGAGGGATTCGACCCACAAGACTTGCTACTAGATCAATTGCAATGATTGGTATGATTTTCACCTTTGGCTAAAAACAAAGTATTAATCACCGTTAAAACATATCCTGCTATCTCAGGCAAGTATGACGAACTGGTTTGCACCGCTGGATTTACCGAAGATGGAGAATGGATTCGAATTTTCTATTGGGTAATCATCACGTTTCGCCGATGGCGAAACGACACCCTCCCTCTCGAACCAGCGTCATTTCGAAAAGCGATAGCTCGAGAAACCACACGGGTTCATGCGCGGCGCTATTCATTGCAAACACATCCCTGAAATAAACTCAATATTTAGACATAACTCCCAACGGACTCCTTTGGAAATAAGTAAGGTATAAATCAATTAAAGTTTCTCCCCAGTTTTTGAGACTGATCCGTTATTGTTCAGCTGATGACTAAATGACAGTTTTCCTCGATGTACTAACAATTATAGCTTCGCTAAGGTTTAGCACATTAAAATAAAAATTAACCCCCAAGGTGTTGGGGATCCTCGCAAGAGTTGTACTTTTGCTATAGCAAAAATGAAGTTAAAAATGAACTATTGCAACGACCCCTTTAAGCGTTCACGGTTATCCACACGAGAGGTTACTATCGGTAATTTAAAACTAGGAGGAGACAATCCAATTCGTGTGCAATCCATGACGACTTTTGACACGATGGATACTGAAAACTCAGTCGCTGAAGCTATTCGCATGATCGATGTTGGGTGTGAACTTGTTCGGCTTACAGCTCCTTCTAAAAAAGAAGCAGAGAACCTTCAAGCAATAAAAGATGAATTGGTCCGACGAGGATATACAACTCCTCTGGTTGCAGACATTCATTTTACGCCAAACGCAGCAGAAATTGCAGCAAAAATAGTTGAAAAAGTACGCGTTAACCCAGGGAATTATGCGGATAAGAAAAAGTTTGAAAACATAGAATACACCGATGAATCCTACCAAGCTGAATTAAACAGAATTGAAGAAAAGTTCACCCCTTTAGTTTTGCTTTGTAAGGAACAAGGAACAGCGATGCGTATTGGCACAAATCACGGTTCTTTATCAGATCGTATTTTAAGTCGTTTTGGCGATACTCCTGAAGGAATGGTAGAATCCGCAATGGAGTTTTTACATATCTGTCGAAAACACGATTTTCACGAGATCGTAATCTCTATGAAAGCAAGTAATACACTTGTTATGGTTCAAGCGTACCGCTATTTGGTCGCACGTATGCTCGAAAAAAACATGGCTTATCCACTACACCTAGGAGTTACAGAGGCTGGCGATGGTGAAGACGGTAGAATAAAGTCTGCGGTAGGAATAGGCGCATTACTTGAAGATGGTCTTGGAGATACTGTACGCGTTTCCTTAACAGAAGCACCCGAAGCAGAAATACCAGTTGCTCAGAAATTAATTGAACAATACAGCCAACTAACGAACCTTTACGCTATTGACGAAAAAGGTATTAAGTTGCCCTATAACCCATTTGAGTATGCAAGAAGATATTCAAAAGAGGTTTTAAATATTGGCGGTCAAAACGCTCCAATTGTTTTTGCCGATTTAAGCGAAAATGAAAGCATAAACCAGGCTAATTTTTTTGGTTTTGGATATAACTACTCTAAAACATTAGACAAATGGACTACTCAAGACTTAGCTGCAGATTATGTTTTTACAGGAAATCAAGACATAAATTTTGAAGTACCTGGGATGTTGGGTGTAGTTTCTAATTTTGAAAAGTGGAAAAAGAAATATTCAGATAAAAAACACTTTTATCCGCTCTACAAAAGCATACCTAAAGATGGCTTTGCACATGACCAATTGAACTTTTTAGAATGGAAAATTGAAAACACAAACGTTGAAAAGCTGAAAAATGAAGAGCCTGTTGTTTTGATTTTAACCTCTGATTATCAAAACTATACACAGATTGTTAGAAGGTTTTATTCAGCGCTTGATAAGCACAATATTGACTTACCTCTTGTTTTAAAACACCATACTTCAACGGATGATCCAGAATCGTTTCAACTTTGGCAGTCGACAAAACTAGGCACTTCGTTTATTGACGGGTTTGGTGATGGGGTTTGGTTAACAAATAAGACCCGTTTACCGCTTCAGCTTATAAACTCTACCAGTTTTGGAATTCTTCAAGCTACACGTACTCGCATATCAAAAACGGAGTATATTTCCTGTCCTTCTTGTGGTAGAACATTGTTTGATCTCCAAGAAACAACAGCAAAAATTAGAAAAAGCACAGCCCATTTAAAAGGACTAAAAATTGGAATTATGGGATGTATTGTAAATGGCCCTGGTGAAATGGCAGATGCAGATTATGGATATGTTGGAACGCGTCCAGGAAAAATTCACCTCTACAAAGAAAAAGTTGTGGTTAAAAAAAACATACCCGAAGTTGAAGCTGTGGATGCATTGATTGAGTTGATTAAAGAAAACGGAGATTGGATTGAGCCAAAATAACAAACACCTATGTTTTTGTTAAATATTTCACTTGAAATTTTAGACGTTCTCGGATTTTGAGAGGCAATCCCTACAAGAATTAAATTTAGTTCAAAAATGAGCGTTTAAATAGCCTATACAATAAAAGTTAGAGCAATAGTTACCTACTTTTTTCTAATCACATACACTTGACTTGAATAACCGTGTTTTTTAGCTTTACGATTTGAAATAAAACCTATAACGAAGCCAAACAGTTTAAACCGTTTTTTATATTTTTCTGAGAGCATTGAAACGTAATAAGAATCAAAGCGCATTGGAATAACTTTTTCCAACTCAAAACCCATTCTCAGAAAAAAGGACTCAACATCAACTTTTCTAAAATGATAGAGGTGACGTGGAACATCATAAGCAGCCCAAAACTGTTTGTAATAGTTGGCATCATAACTTTCAAGGTTTGGAACAGCTATAAAAAGTTTGCCTGATTCTTTTAAGATCCGTTTCATTTCGTTGACATCTTTTTCTAAATCATAAACATGTTCAAGTACATGCCACATTGTAATAACATCAATGCTTTTTGAATCGACATTGTACAGCTCTTTTTGATCGCAGCTTCTTACATGATGTTCTTTATGAGCAAAAGTTCTTGCGTCTTCGTCGGGCTCAATACCAAACCCTTCAAATCCATTGTTTTTTGCAGTTCTTAAAAAATGACCCGTACCAGAGCCAACATCTAAAAGTTTGTTTCCAACTTTTGCATTCCTTAACCACTTTACTTTTTGTTTTAAAGTATGATTCCTTACAATGTTGTATAAAAAGTTAATCACCCCTTTTTTTGAAGAACTATGAGAAATATATTCTTCCGATTTATAGTAAGCACCTATATCGTTGGCATCAGGAATTGGGTTTGTAAAATGAAAACCACAATTTGAACATTTAACAATTTTAAACGTTTCTTTTGTAATCATGTGGTCTTTGACATCCATAAAATGTTCGAATTCCTCAAACTCACAAACAAGACATTTTTTATTGGTCTTCATAATTTACAAATATTAATCGTTGGTTGTTTCACGTGAAACTATCTTCCTAAATAAATCAATAATACATTTACATCACTTGGGCTAACTCCACTAATTCTAGACGCTTGACCAATAGTTGATGGCTTAATTTCGTTTAACTTTTCAACAGCTTCTGAACTTAAGCTTTCAAGCTTAGAGAAATCCATATCATTTGGAACTTTAACATTGTCTAAACGTGTTAACTTATCAGCAACATCTTGTTCACGAGAAATATACCCTTCATATTTTAGTTGTATTTCAGCCTGTTCAATAGCGTCTGTTCTCAAATTTTCAGTAAACACTCTTAGTTCTTTACTCATTTGCAAAAGCTGAACCATGGTAATATTTGGTCGTGTGATTAAGCCAGATAATTTTACTTGCTGTTTAATCGGAGAAGAGTCCAGTTGTTCTAAAACAGGATTTGCTTCTTCAGGTTTAACACCAGTTTTAGAAAGAGTTTTCTTTAAAGCGTTTGTTTGATCAACCTTCTCATTAACAGATTTGAGTTGATTATCATCTAACAAACCAAGGGCGTGTCCAATAGGTGAAAGTCTTAAATCGGCATTATCTTGTCTCAACAAAATTCTATACTCAGCGCGAGAAGTAAACATACGATACGGTTCTTCTGTGCCTTTAGTAATAAGGTCATCAATTAAAACTCCAATATAAGCATCAGAACGATTTAAAATGAAAGCTTCTTTACCTTGTACTTTACGCGCTGCATTAATTCCAGCCATTAAGCCTTGGCAAGCGGCCTCTTCATATCCAGTTGTTCCATTAATTTGGCCAGCAAAAAACAACCCATCAATTAACTTTGTTTCGAGTGTATGTTTTAATTGAGTAGGAGGGAAGTAATCATACTCAATGGCATAACCAGGTCGAAACATTTTTACATTCTTAAACCCGGGAATTGTTTTTAAAGCTGCTAACTGAATTTCTTCTGGTAAGCTTGTACTAAACCCGTTGACATAAATTTCAATAGTGTTCCATCCTTCAGGTTCAACAAAAAGTTGATGTCTATCTCTTTCAGCAAAACGCGAAATTTTATCTTCAATACTTGGACAATATCTAGGACCCGCTGATTGAATTGCTCCATTGAACATTGGGCTTCGATCAAAGCCTGTTCTTAGAATATCATGTGTTTCTGAATTAGTATAAGTAATGTGGCATGGCCGTTGCTTAGTTAAAACAGATGTGTCAGTATAGCTAAACTTTGAAGGGTTTTCGTCACCAGGTTGTTCTTCCATTTCTGAATAATCAAGGCTTCTTCCATCTACCCGAGGAGGGGTTCCCGTTTTCATTCTACCTGACTCAAAACCTGCTTTAACTAAATCCTCTGTAATTCCAGTTGAAGCTTTTTCACCTGCTCTACCACCACCAAAATTCTTTTCACCTAAATGAATAACACCATTGAGAAACGTTCCACTAGTTAGCACAACAGTTTTTGATTTTATCACCAAACCCATACCTGTTTTTACACCAGTTACTTTTCCGTTATCAAGTTCAAGACCTGTAACCATGTCCTGCCAAAAATCAACATTAGAGTTTCTTTCTAAAAGCAATCGCCACTCTTCAGCGAAGCGCATTCGGTCATTTTGAGTTCGAGGCGACCACATTGCGGGTCCCTTACTCATGTTTAACATTCTAAATTGAATTGCACTCAAGTCAGACACAATTGCAGATCCTCCACCAAGTGCGTCAATCTCCCTTAAAATTTGTCCCTTTGCAACACCACCCATAGCAGGGTTACAACTCATTTGAGCAATTGTATTCATATTCATTGTGATCACCAGTGTCTTTGCGCCAAGTTTAGCAGAAGCGTTCGCAGCCTCACATCCAGCGTGTCCAGCACCAACAACTACAACATCATATTCTTCTAACATAAATCATCTTGTTTCACGTGGAACAAAATTACAACAGTGAAAGGTAGTAGTCCTCTTTTTTTCGCATTTCTATAGAATCTTTATCAGATTTATCTTTATAACCGACTAGATGAAGAACACCGTGAACGACAACTCGATTAAACTCTGTTTCACGTGAAACATTAAATTGATCAGCATTATCATAAACCCGCTCAACGCTAATCAGTAAATCACCACTTATTGTGTTGTCTTCAGAATAGTCAAATGTTATAATGTCGGTGTAAAAATCATGATTGAGATAGGTGTTGTTAGCCTTGAGAAGCCAGTCGTCACTACCAAGTATTATTGATATTGGTCCAAGGGTTTTGTTTTCTTCTTTTGCTAGACGTTGTAGCCAATTGTTAAGTTTGTTTTGGTCTACCTTGTGAGAAAAGTCAATCTCCTCAATATAAATCATTATGCTTGAGTAAATGTAAGTATAACTTGAGATCCATTGTTTTCAAATTCAACGTTGTCGGCGAGGGACTTCATTAAGAATATACCACGACCACTTTCTTTTTCGATGTTTTCTGGAGACGTTGGGTCTGGGAGGTTTGTAAAATCAAAACCAAGCCCTTGATCTAATATTCTAAACATAATATCACTATCTGTTTCTACAACGCTAATCGAAACCTCTTTGTTAAGATCATTTTTATTGCCGTGTTTAATAGCATTGTTTACAGCTTCAGTTACAGCAATCAAAATGTTTCCATAATTGTCTTCATGAACACTACACTTTTTACATACTTCATCAACTAATGTTTCAGCAAGACTTAAGTTGTCTATACTCGAAGCAAACGATACTGATTGAAATTCTTTGTACTCTGTTTCCATCTAACATAATTTATACAAAGATTAAGTTT
This sequence comes from Brumimicrobium sp., assembly GCA_040882265.1. Taxonomy (GTDB): domain Bacteria; phylum Bacteroidota; class Bacteroidia; order Flavobacteriales_D; family Crocinitomicaceae; genus Brumimicrobium. Next base: position 19,612 of record JBBEBO010000208.1, read on the forward strand.
TTACTATCAGTTCATATTAAGGAAATATTGATTTGCTCTTTCCTTATAATACTTACTAAATGACGGATCTAAAGTGCGTAATAACTCAATCTGTTTTTCTTTCTGTTTCTTATACTCCAAAAATTCAATTTGGTTACCTAAATCTTTATTTTTTCCGGAATTACTTTCTCTCTCTTTATCTAAACCTCTTTCCTTCATCGCTTTTTCACTCTCCAAAAGTCGGGTTAAAATTTCTTGTTGACGCTCTATAAGCTCGTTGTCCCACTTCTTATTAACGAGGTCTTTTTCTTGTTCTTCTAGCTCTTTTAGAAGATCATTCATTTCGTTACCCGTGCCTTTTCCATCCTTGTTGAGTTCGTCTCTAATATCCTGCAGCTTCTTTCTCATTTCTCCTTGTTGTGCAGCCATTTTTGCAGCTTGCTTAGAGTTCATCGGTATTAAACCTCCAGGTTTACCGTTTCCTTTATTTCCTGGTTTATCACCAGGCTTATCTCCTCCAGGCTGGTCTCCCTTTTGCATTTGTTCGAGTTGTTTTTTAAGCATCTCTTTAATGCCTTTCATTTCTCCTTCTTTGCCTTGGCCTTTTTTTCCTTTTCCTGGTTTGTCACAACTACCATCTCCTGACATCATGCTCTGCATATCTTGTTGCATATTCTGTAAGGCTTCATTTAAAAATAAGGCTAAGTTGTTAAAGCTTGTCATAACAAATTGTTGTTTAACACCTAACTGAGACTTTTCTCTTTCTCCAATATGACTCGGTATCTTTTGGTAATTCTTATTAATTTCACTTAATTCTTTCTCAATAAAACTTGCAATCTTAGGAACGCGATCAGCTAAAGCCCTAAGGCTATCTTCTATTGGAGAAGTGTTGTCAATAATTGAACGTTGTGCCTTTCCTAACTCAACAAAATAAGGGTCGTGAATGCTTACATCTTTAAAATCATCCATATTTTCTTCCTGATCAAAACTAAGCTGAATTAAGTTTTCCAAGAGTGCACGCATAGCATCCATGTCTTCTTCGTTTTGCTCCTTTTTACTCTGAGACATCATAGCTTCCATCTTAGAAGACATTTCTTGCATTTTCTTTGAAGCGTCTTCTTGTTTTTCTCCGGCTTTTTTATCATTGTTTTTTTCCAAATCTTCTTTAGCTTTTTCCATCTTGTCGGACACCTCTTCACCATCATCTTTTAACCCATCAAACTCCATTGGTCGTTTTAACTCATCATTCTTTTCAAGCATTTCTTCAAGTTTATCCTGAGCTTTATCAAACTCTTTGTTTAACTCTTCTTGCTTTTTCTTGGCTTCTTCATTGTCCAAACCATCTTCTTGTTGATTCTTGAGTTCTTCTTGTTTTTTAGCGAGTTCTTCAAGAGACTTTTGTAAATCTTCAACTCGTTCTTCAACATCAAGTTGTTTTAACATGTCCATGGTTCTATCAAGTTGCTTTTCCATTTCTTCAGCATCCATTTCAGCGTCCTCCATTTTTTCTAACATGTCTTCGTCGTCTTGATTCTTCATTAACTCTTCAAGCTGATCTAAAAGTTCTTTTAACTCATCGTCCATAACCTCATCCATCATTTCTTCAATGAGTTTTTGTTTTTCAAGTAAATCTTCGTCCATCGGGCTGAGCTCAGTTTTCTCTTCAAAAGAGTTTTTCATTTCTTTGTTTAAGTCCTTCATGCGTTGCTCTAAAGATTTTCGTTGTTCTTTGAGTTGCTCAACTTGCTTAAGTTGTTGCCAAGAAGATTTCTTTGAATCCATTACGTCTTTTTTAAGGCGCTTCATTTGCTCGTTAAACTCACGCGTTTCACGTGCTAGTTCTTCCATCTCTTTTTTAGACTTTTCTTTCGATTCTTCTCTCTTTTTGTTTAATTCATCGGAAGAAGGTGCGGCATATTTAAAAACATTAGAGCGTGTCGGTTTTGACCCATTAACACCGTCATTATCATAAACAGTAAAATAATAAGTAACCTCATCTTTTAATGACAAGCCGAGCTTACTTAAATCAAAAGCCATTGAAAAAGGGGATTTATTACCAGAAATGCCAGGAACAGATTGAGTTTCATTAACCTCTTCACCATTTTCTTTTTTAATATTATAGGTAAAAGTCAGCCTAGAAAGTCCATAATCATCGCTTACGTTCCCACTGAAATAAACCTTTTTAGTATTAATAGAGTCGGATTCTTTGTTTATACTAATATTTGGATACTGATCTTTCACAACTTCTACCATATAAAATAAGGAGTCGTTCTTGTTTAGCTGTTTACTAGATAAAACAAAAACAACGTCGTCAGATTTGACAAAACGTTCACTTATACGAAACCCATTATCGTCAAATAGGTAGGTAGTGTCCTTCATTAAAACAGAGAGCTGTTTTGCATTTTTTGTGTTTCCATTCCAAGTTATTTGAGACCCTTCAGGGATAATAAGGTCGCCTGGGTTATTAACTTCGTCATTCGTACGCTGTAAATACTTTGGGTATTCAATTTTTGCTGAAAGTCTACCAAGAGAAGTTCTTTTAGCAACCTGTAGTTCGTATTCTTTTGAGCGGAACCCATTTCCAATGAAGTTAAATTTAATATCATTTGCAACTTTATCAAATGTATACGTTGCATCGTTACTACTGCTTTTCTTCATCAGGAACCTCCCTTCAGAACTTTCAACATAAACACGGTTTGGGACAGATTTTCCAGGCTTGGGAGTAATTTTTACATTCAGCTCAACAGATTGTCCTTCCTCAACAAGTAGTTCATCGTTTAATAATTCAAAATCGAAATCGGCTTCTTCTACAAAAGTAGCGTTGTAATTAAATAACCGTTCTGAACTATCAGAAAACATATTTGGAATAAAAATTCCTATAAGAACAAAAGTTAATAATAAAGGTAAAAAGTACTTTAAGAAACGTTTGTTTTCGGTGTAGTCTACAGCGCTAGTAAAAGAAAAAACACTTAGTTTTTTAGCGTTTTGATAAACACTTGCTTTCAACAACTCAACATTTCTAGGGTTATTTTGGGCAACGTTTTGAAGCTGCAGTGTATTTAAAAGTCTATCATTTACGTTTGGAAAAAACCTTCCAATAATTTTTGCCGCTTGATACCTGTCAATTCGTTTTCCGAAAGAATAGAGTTTTGACAAAGGGATAATGAAATTCTTAACAAGAACATAGATATTAATAGCGACAAAAGAGAAAAATAATAGACCTCGCACAAAAGAGTTAAACCTTCCTATATATTCTAAACCAGCAACAAGTATGAAGGTAGAAAGGAAAATCACTAAAAATAACAATACACCTCTTATCATAAGGTTTTTGTAATACTTTCTTATAAAAGCATCAACCTGATTAATAAGATCATCAAAAGTTCCCATAAAAAAATACTTGTTTCTTTAATCTAATAAATATAAACAAAAACGATATCTATATAACGCTTTAGGCTGTTAAAATAGTATAATGTCTTCATTACAGCAGTACATTTAATTAAACATTTGGTTTAAAACGGGTATAGGTTTACTGAAAAGGAGAATTATAATTCCTTAAATTTAGAAATGGTATGAAATCCATTATCTTTGCAGAAATTTCATTTTTATGTCTGAAAATAACGTACGCGTAAGGTTTGCTCCGTCTCCAACAGGTCCATTGCACATGGGCGGTGTTAGAACAGCATTATACAATTATCTATTTGCAAAAAAGCACAACGGTACATTTATTCTGAGAATAGAAGATACCGATCAAAAACGCTTTGTAGAAGGAGCTGAAGAATATATTTTAGATGCTTTAAAGTGGTGTGGTATTAAACCAGACGAAGGTGCAAACGTTGGTGGAGAGTATGGTCCTTACAAACAGTCGCTACGTAAAAAAATGTACAAACCTTATGCAGATGAATTAGTTGCGAAAGGAAAAGCATACTATGCATTTGATTCATCGGAAGAGTTGGATGAAATGCGTGACCAGGCTAAAAAAATGAAAATGCCTAACTGGCAATACAATGGTGTAACCCGTTCTTCGATGAAAAACTCTTTAACACTTCCGAAAGATGAAGTAGAAAAAAGGTTAAAAAACGACGAACCATATGTAATTCGATTTAAAATGCCTAGAAATGAAGATGTTCGTTTTGAAGATGCTATACGTGGTTGGGTTGTTGTAAACACTAACAATCTTGACGATAAAGTGCTTTATAAAAGTGATGGTATGCCAACGTATCATTTAGCAAACATCGTTGACGATCATACAATGAAAATTACGCATGTTATTCGAGGCGAAGAGTGGTTGCCATCAGCTCCACTTCACATTTTGTTATACGAAGGTTTTGGGTGGGATGCTCCTACGTTTGCTCATTGTCCTCTTCTATTGCGTCCTGATGGTAACGGTAAGCTTTCAAAAAGGGATGGTGATCGATTAGGGTTTCCTGTATTTCCAACAGACTGGATGACAAAAGATGGAGAAAAGTATTCTGGATATAGAGAAAACGGATACTTGCCAGGTGCCTTTATAAATATGTTAGCTTTTCTAGGATGGAACCCGGGAACAACACAAGAGCTTTTTTCACTTGAGGAAATGATAGAAGCATTCAGTTTAGAAAGAGTAAGTAAAGCTGGGGCAAAGTTTGATGCCGATAAAACAAACTGGTTTCAACAACAATATTTGCGTGCAGAAAAAAATGAATCTTTAGCAAAAATGTTAAAAGCTCTTTCTCCAAACTTAACCCATCCTGATGAATACCTTGCTGCAGTTTGCGGATTAATGAAAGAAAGAGCAACATTTATAAAAGACATTTTAACTGAAGGTGATTACTTTTTTGAGGAACCGACCTCTTTTGATGAAAAAACTGTGCGAAAAAAGTGGAAAGAAGACACTACTGAGATTATGAATGAGTGGGCTGTTCGTATTGATAAACTCAACCCTTTCAACGCAGAAGAAATTGAAAACTCATTTAAAAGTTACCTAGAGGAAATTGAAAAAGGAATCGGTGCTGTTCTTCCTGCATTTCGTTTATTACTAACTGGCAAAGGAATGGGCCCAAGTATGTTTGAAATTGCCTCTTTATTAGGAAAAGAAGAAACATTAAAACGCATACGTAAGAATATTGAGGTGGTTAACGAATTAAAAGAGTAAAGTAATGAAACACACCATTGAAGTTAATGGAATAAAACTTTACGCATACCATGGGTGTCTTCCAGAAGAAGGTAAAGTCGGAGGTCACTACACGGTGAATGTTTCAATTGCCACAGATTTTAAAAAATCGTTCGATTCTGATGAGCTTTGTGACACGTTAGACTATGTTACCATCAATAGGGTTGTAAAAGACGAGATGGCTATACGTTCTAAACTTATAGAACATGTAGGCTACCGAATTATAGAGCAACTTAAAAAGGAAATCAACAACATACATGCTGTAAGTGTTAAAGTCATCAAACACTGCCCACCAATTGGAGGTGACGTAGAAGATGTTGCGATAATAATTGAGGAGACTTTTTAATCCTTTTACAATAAAAACCCACAACAAAACGCTTTTTTAAGCATAAAGAGTAATATTTTTTGTAAATTTGCAATCCACAAAATGGTCCTGTGGCCGAGCGGTTAGGCAGTGGTCTGCAAAACCATCTACAGCGGTTCGAATCCGCTCGGGACCTCAAAAAACCCTGTGTTCTAAAAGGATACAGGGTTTTTTTATGTAATTCTACGCATTCATACAAGTAAAAAAGGTTGTTAGTTATCATTTATAGCCATGGACTAAGTCTAGTGAATACGGAATAAAGTCCACGGTTAAAGATATGACGCCTATACAAGGCTTTCATGTTTCAATTTTGCAACAAGTATGGTGAAGCGTAACTACATCCCCTTAGGCTTTTTATAACGATAGTTTTTGTGACCCCACTTATATTTTCTTTTGTGAAAGTTATTGCTTCTACCTCGTTTCTGTTGCTCTGGAATTTTATAGATCAATCCAAAGTGGTGCTGTAGTAAATCATAGTTTTCTGTATATATTTCAGGAAGCATAGAAACTTTTCCTGTTGTTCTCCATTGAACACCAACACCTCTCCAAATCATTATGTTAAATCCAGCTCCAATATTTGCACTCAACATGCTTTGGGGATTCATTACTTCTCGACCTGTATACCCGCCACCTATAAAAATAAATGGATCTATCCATTTTTGTCCCATTATAAACGCAAAACTGTATTTAAAATGTGCGTCAAATGAGAAAACTTGTCCCACTCTTCCTTTAGAGCCATTAATTGTTTTTGTGGAATCATAGGTGTTGTAACTGGCGATCATATCTAAACTCATTCCTTTTTGGAAATAGATATCTACATTCAATGATGTTGGGTAAGGCATTAAGTTCCACGTATCAGTTACGTTTAAGATGTTTTCATAACGATCTCCATCATCGTCAATAATATTCCACATCCCGCCTATCATTACTGTGTACGGTTTAATTTTTTTAAAATATTGTGCTGATACTCCTAAGGAAAAAGTAAAAACCAATAAAATGGAAAAAATAAAACGCATAGTAGAATAATTAACTTTAAATTCTAGTAAGTACTTGTCAGCTTACTTTCTTTTTCTCAACAAAGTAAACAAAAAAAGTAATACTACTAACACTCCAGCACTTATTCCTGAGTATAAAAACACCGATTTCCAATACCTATCCTCTACTTCTTGTTTCAACAGCCTTTCGTTTGCATAACTTTTAAACCCAGGACTTGGTTTTTCCATTTTCCAGTTATTTCCATCAAAATTTGTTATTCTATAATCTATTTTAGTCCAGTTAGAAGTATCACTTTCAATCTCGGAAAAACTTTTTAACTTAAGCTTATCTACCAATTTAGAAGCAGAATCATAGAGCCGTATTTTGTCTTTTCTTTTATGTATTCCAAAAGATAGGTTTCCAATACAATCTATTTTTTCAGAAAAAGCTTTTCGAAACGCATTTGTATCTTGAGCTACAATCAAGAAATCGTTTGAGTCTAAAACAACACCTTCAGGAAAAGTAAAAGTATGTTCGTCTTTATTATCTTTTAAAATCCACCCAGAAAGGTCAATTGGTTTGTTAGAAAAATTATATATTTCTATCCAGTCATTATAGGTTGAATCATCGGGTTGAGTAGCATCAACTTCTGTGACTTGAACATTTCCTCTATAATCAGACCACGCTCTTTTTTCAAATATCGGCTCTAAATAAATGGTGTCACTATTAAATTTCTGATATTCCTTAGTTGATTGAAAAGACAAGTTTTTCCATCCTTTAAAGTCGTAATCAAATTCAGGTTTTGCTTCAAACTGTAACGGAATATCTTTGAAGTATTCCCCAACAAAGTTTTCTCTTAAATGCAATGTGTTAAGTTTTACAGTTCCTCCTTTTTGGATTATAACTTTAACGATAAGACTATCTTCTAAGCCAAACCTTTCTTTTAAAAACCCTTTTAGTGTATTGGGTCTTTCTTTTGCAAAAATTCTAAGGTCGTTTAAGCTCTTATCATACCTTTTTCTTGGAACTTTCCATCTTTTTAAATGATAGTCTATTTCATCCGAAACTTCTGATTCTAGACTGTCTATTAGGTTTAAAGCTCTATTTGAATTAAAAGAGGTGTTTAATAAATCTGAAAATTGATTAATGTACAACCCTTTTATACTATCATTTTCGAGAAGTTTTCTTATTAATTGAGTTGACCATGGAGGATTTGGCCAAACCTCTTCTTTATAAACAGTAAAATCGTTTATAGAATTTCTTTTATACCCTTGTGACCCTTCATAATTTAAACCCATGTCTAAATCATAAAAAATCCACCTCCATTTAGCAGTATCTGAGGTATGTTTATAGTATCTAATATTTCCCCCTGCATCAGTATTACCTGTATATATTTCACAAATATTATAAAGCAAATAATTACCAATATCTATTTTACTATCCATGTATTTTAAGTCCTCCAATTTAGTTAGGTCGAGTTTGGGAACTTTATAAATAAACTTTTCATAGTCTTTTGTTGAACCGTGCTGAGGTTCTTTCTTATGACGCATAATTATTGAACTGTCTTTAGGATAGCCAAAATGCGCTTTTACATAATGTTCATTAATTTTTTCTCTCAAATTATATTTTCCCCAGTACTCACCATTGATATACACAATTACTGGGCGATATTCTTGAATGGCTAAACCTGTCTCTTTTACTAATTGTGTAGCATAAACATCACGAATATGTGCTGCAATCATGTCTCCACCAGCATTTCTAAGGATAAAGTTCTTGTATTTATCAAAAGACCTTCGAGGTAATAAAGGATGTCTAAATCTATTGTCTCCGTATTTTTTTCGAGCAAAAAGAGCAAATGATTTTTGACGCATAGAAACGCTATACCCACCAAATATTTTTATTCCAGCAGGTTGGTTTATTACTTGTCTATTATCTTTTTCAATAAACTCAAAATGAATAGGTCGCTCCCAGTCTTTCCAGAAATTAGCTCCTATATAAGGATCTACTGTATCTGCGCAACATCCTTTCGCATAAATTCCTTTTATAGAATCAAAGAAATTATCAGGGTCTGAAGTTATTGAAACAATTGGTAATGAATGCTTTCTTTCTGTAAAGTAAGATTGAGATAATAGTTTTTTATTTCCTTTATCGTCATAAACAAGAAAACGAAAAGCTATATTTCCATTAATGTTTAAGCTTTCTCTTACTCGATTACTAAAACGATTGGGTGTTGTACCGTCTTTAGTATAATAAACTTTAAAACCTTCTGGAATAACAAGCTTTACTTCTTTTAAGCCAATATGAACGCCACCTTGTGGAATAAATTCTACCTTTTCTTGGGCAGTTAATCCACAAAGAATAAATAAGTTAAAAAATGTAAATAGGTATAACTTCAAACGACTGGCTTTATAAACTATTCATAAAAATACGAATTTAAATTATAAATAGTTGTGAATATAAAAGCTTCTAGTTAATAGACCTTCGAATACTGAGTCGCTGATATTTATTAATAACGTTTCCTGCGGCGTCTTTTGCCATTATGATATAAACATAACTTCCCTCAGGGACTGATTTGCCTTTATTGTCAATTCCCATCCATTTAAAATCAGGATCTGTTGTTGAATATATAAGTTCTTGTTGTTCATTAAAAACGTTAAGTTGAAATTCAACTAGTCCTTCATGTTCTATAAATAATTCATCATTAGAACCGTCGTTATTTGGAGTAAATGTATTAGGTGTTTTTGTTATTTTACCTTCCACATTAACAATAACTTCTAGTTGTTTTTCAATAGATTCTTCTTCACCATAAACTGTGACTGTAACAATATATTTACCTGCTTTATCATAGAAATGTTCAGGGTTAATTTTATCAGAAAAATCACCATCACCAAATGACCAAGACACAGCTGATGCATTATCACTTAACACATTAAACTTAACATATTGGTTTTTTTGGTCTTCTATTATAGCATCTGCGTTTAATGGCTGAGGTTTCTCCGTTTCTTCTTCTTTGAGTTGTTCAACCTCTTCTTTCACAGCTGGTGTTTTCTCCGTTTGTTTATCTTCTTCTTTTTGTTGTTTAGGCTCTTCGCTAGTTATTGAAGAGTCTATTTCAATTTTTTCTGTATTAATTTTAACGTCTTTATCTCTAACTACATTATCTTTCGTTTCACTTTTTTCAGAACCAGTATCTTTTGATGAAATTACATGTTTATTTGAGTTTGATTTAGGCTCTTCTTTTTCATCTAATTCTGGTTGAGTTTGATCTGAAGGGTCTTCATTTATTACATTTTGAACAACTTTATCTTCTTTTTTAGGTTCTTTTTCATTATCCGAAAACACAAGTACTGAACCAACAATAGCTACAGATCCAACAACTACTCCAATGATTGTTTTCAATAAAACAGACATACCACCAGCCCCTGCTGCACTTGCACCACCTAGTCCCGATTGGATTCCATTCCACAAACTAGGGTCAACTTTAGCTTCGTAGTTACCTAGTTCTTTTTGAAATAATTCTTTTATGTAGTCTTTATCGCTCAATTTTATACTTAATTAATAATTCTTTTAAAGCATTTCGTGCTCTTGAATACTGAGATTTTGATGTGTTTTCAGTTATTCCCAACTGATCCGCAATTTCTTTGTGACTATATCCTTCTATTGCAAATAAGTTAAAAACAGCTCTATAACCTTCGGGTAAACTTTGTACTAATTTCATTAAACTTTCTGCTTGTAAAACCTCTTCAGCATTACTTTTTTCTTCTAATTCAAAAAAACCACCATCATCATCTATTTCAATATCACTCTGTCTTTTTTTATTTTTTCTAATTTGATCCAGAGAAGTGTTTACAATAATTCGTCGCACCCAACCTTCTAAAGAACCATTATGTTCAAACTTATGTATGTTTTTAAACACCTTAATAAATGCATCCTGTAAAACATCATCAGCACGTTCTTTATCTTTAATATATCGCAGTATTACCCCCAACATTTTTGGGGCAAAACGATCAAAAAAGAGTCGTTGTGCTTTTGCATTTCCGGAAACACATTCCTTTACCAGCGTTTCATCATCCATAAAATTTATCGACTTTAAGACTGTAATATTACATAAAAGGTTGCACCAATATTAAATGAAGGTTTTACTTTTGTCTAAAAACATCCTTTTATGAGATTCATTTCACAATGTTTAATTCTTTTGTCATTTATTCTTTTTTACTCTTGTACTACTGATAATAATAAATTAACTGAAGAAAAAACACCTTTAAAAAATTATTGGAGTGCTTTTCTCCAACTTAATGGAGATAAACAATTACCTTTTTTAATATCTATAAATAAAGATAGCACAGACTTTCAAATATATAATGACGAAGAGGTTATTAAATTAACCAATAAAATGATAAAAGGAGATAGCTTAATTTACGAATTTGACACCTATAATAATTACCTAATACTAAAAATTGAAGAAAAAACAATACAAGGCTATTTTGTCCAACCAGATAGAACTAATCATAAACGCATCCCTTTATTTGCTAAAAAACAGGGTAAAAATAAACCAAAAGAAGGTTTTAATACAACCTCATCAGTAGACGGTAAATGGAAAGTAAATTTTAATGCATATAAAGATGATTTTTACCCTGCAATTGGTAAGTTTAATCAAAGAAAAAACGGTAGAATTACAGGTACATTTATGACTGAAACAGGTGACTATCGTTTTTTAGACGGTTATTTAAGTGGTCAAAACCTTACACTATCTACTTTCGACGGTTCACATGCATTTTTATTTGAAGCTAAGGTTAAAGGTGATAGCTTAAAAGGAAGTTTTTATTCAGGGAGCCATTGGAAAACCAATTGGGTTGCACAAAAAAATGATACATTTAGATTAAGTGATCCAAATGAATTAACCTATTTGGTAAAAGATACTTTCAAATTTGAGTTTCCTACAGTAGATAATGATCCTTATTTTTATCCAAATAAAGACTTGCAGGGAAAGATCACAATAATTCAAATCTTAGGTACGTGGTGCCCAAATTGTATGGATGAAACAAATTTTTACAAAGACTTATATGATAAATATCACAATCAAGGATTAGAAATTATAGGTGTTGCGTATGAATACCCTTCTGTATTTGAAAAACAAGTTGAACGTGTGAATAATTACACAAAAGCTCTCGAAGTTCCTTATTCAATATTAATAGGAGGCAAAGCTAGTAAATCAAAAGCCGCTAGTGATTTCAATATGTTAAACGATGTAAGCTCTTTTCCAACATCAATTTTTATTAATAAAAAAGGAGAAGTAGTAAAAATTCATACTGGTTTTAATGGTCCGGGAACAGGAGATGTTTATGATGAATACGTTAAAAAAACAACTGATCTTATTGTTAAATTAATAAATGAATAACCCTTTATAATCCTAATAATAGATTGGGATCTGGACAGTTATTCATATAAAAAGAGCGTTTGTCTTCATTACAAACACCTGGATAATCTCCCTTATTAAGCTCTAAATCTTTAATTATTTGAAAGTGTAGGTGCGGTGCATAGTTGCCATTTACTTTATCATCACCAATCTGAGCTATAATGTCCCCTTTTTTTATTTTATCTCCAACAGATAAACAATCAATACTCTCTTCTGATAAATGTCCATAAAGTGTAAAGAAAAAATAATTATCTAACTTATGTTTCAATATAATAGTTGGTCCATAATCTCCAAAATTTAGATTATTCTTAAAGCTATGAATTTCAGCATTTAAAGGAGATAATACGTTTGTATTTACAGGGCACCACAAGTCTATACCCAAGTGGATATTTCTCTTATTATCACTGTTAAAATGATCACTTCTCTCGTAGAGGTTACGTTTTTCTAAATAACCGCCATACGCTACTTTTTTCTTGTTTAGAATTAGATTATTCTTTATAAAATCATCCATAAGTTTAGGGTGGTAAATATCAATTTTATCTAATAATTTACTTTTTACAGATAAATCAATAAAAATATAATCTGAATGATTTAAAAACTCAACAACTGGATTAAAACCTCTAAAATGATTTCTTAAACTCCTTTCTAAAGAAATAGACACGTTTAAAATTTAGACGAGATTAATTTTTTTAACAAGTTGATCCTTATACGATCCACCAATTGGAATTAGTTTTTTATCTTTTTCGAGCTGTAGGTTTGGATATTCAATAGTTGCAACTTTATCTAATCTAACAATAAACGAGCGATGAACTCTTATAAAGTCATCATCTCCAAGTTTTCTTTCTATATCTTTCATTGTAGAATGAATAGTATAGCGTTTATCTAAGGTATTAATGACAACATAATCTTTAAGTGCTTCAACAAAATAAATATCCTTCGTATTTAACTTCACCAAACGAGAATTTGATTTAACAAAAATAAATTCTCTAGATTCTTTACCTTCAACTAATGAGTAGAGTAAATCGCGTTCCTTTTCAACTTCTTTTTCTTTTTTATGCTTATAAAGCGCCATTTCGATAGAAGTATGCAAATCTATCTCCTTAAAAGGTTTAATTATATAACCATAAGGTTCGGTTATTTTTGCTTTTTCAAGTGTTGCTTCATCGGCATAAGCTGTAAGAAATATTACGGGTATATTGTGTTCCCTTTTTATTATCTCAGCAGCCTCAATACCATTCATATCACCTTTAAGCATAATATCCATCAATACAATACTTGGCTTTTCTTCAGATGCTAAAGTGATAGCTTTTTCACCTGTGGCTGCAGCACCACTTATTACATACCCGAGTCTTTTTAAACTATGTTGGATATCCTTTGAAACGATCGACTCGTCCTCAACTACTAAAACTTTAATTTTTGACATATATATATAAACCTAATGTTCAACAAAATTAAGTGTTTTAATTAATTAACACTACTTTATAGACTATGAATTTACAAAATAGTTCGACAAATCAATTATTTTATAAGATATAATTTATTGGTAGCTTTATAAATAACTTAAAAACACATTAAATCTTCCACTAAGATATGGATTTAAAAATGAAAAAATAAATAATTAAAGTTCCTCTTTTTATAATATAATAATTTTTAAAGAAAAGATTTTTAAAGAAATTTATTATTATTATTAAGGTGTTAGTATAGTTATTAAATAAAGTTCTTTTTACTTGCTTTTTTTGATGTAAACAAATTTGCTAGTATTATTAACAAGTTATCATTAAATAAAAAGTTGTTTTTAAAGGGTTTGTTATAGTTATAAACAAATGTCTTAATTATATGTTAGCTAACAACTTTTAAATAAAAATATGTAAATACGAACTTATAAGTATGTGTATAAATACCTTCTAAAATTTATAACTTTCACTTTGATATTAAATTTATGATTTTGATTGGAAAATTAATTTAAATATCCAAATCATAGTTATTGAAAAGAATGAACAGCTATTAACAAAAAGGAAAATTATTATGTCAACAACTTATTATTAAAAAACCTTTAAAAACGCTGTTTAATAAAAAGTGTAAAACTCTAGTTGTTTATAAGTAATCCTCTTTGTTAATAACGTTAAATTTGTAAAAAAATAAAAATGGATAAGAACATTGTTATACCAATTGGCGCAGATCATGCTGGATATGAGCTAAAACAAGAGATAATCGAACATTTTTCAAAGTTAGGGTATTCTTTTGAAGACTATGGTTGTCATTCAACAGAAAGTATAGATTATCCAGATTTTGGACATCCTGTTGCTAATCATGTTCAATCAAAAGAAGGTACGCTTGGAATAGTTATTTGTGGAAGTGGAAATGGAATAAACATGACCGTAAATAAACACCAAGGTATAAGAGGTGCTTTGTGTTGGAATAGTGAATTAGCAGAATTGGCAAGACAACACAACAATGCTAATATTTTATCACTTCCCGCGCGTTTTGTAGACAAATTAAATGCGTTTAAAATGGCTGAAGCTTTTTTAACAACCGACTTTGAAGGCGGTCGCCACGAAAGAAGGGTAAATAAAATAGCATGCTCATGAAAAAAATGCTTTTAATTCTAATCACCGCCCTTGTTTATAATACTGGTTTTTCCCAAACCTATGCGGAGCAATATGCTTTCTATATTGAGAAAGAAACGTTGAGTAAACATATCCATGTGTTGGCCTCTGATTCCTTGGAAGGTCGAGCAACGGGTTATACAGGACAGTTAAAAACGACTGATTACTTAATCAATGAATTTAAAGCAAACGGATTAGAAGGACCAGAAGGATACAGAGATATGCGCTTTCCTTACAAAGTTGTTGAAATATCACCTTCAGGATCAATTACTCTTAATAACAATGCTTTTTCCTATTATGAAAACTTTCTCTTTTTTGGAATAAAATCAACAGTCTCTTTTTCTAATAAAGAAGTGGTTTATATATCTAATGATGTAACAGAAGAGGTTGACGTAGAAGATAAAATCGTTTTACTACAATCAAACGGAGAAGACTTTGATTATGAAAACTTACAGAAAAACACAAAAAAACATGTTGATCGAGGAGCAGCAGCAATCATTTATATGACACCTTTTTATGAACAGTTAAAAATGTATTTTGAAGACTATGCTTTTCATAAATCAATGACTTTATTGAAAGAGGATAAAAAATCAATCACACCTTTAATAATTGCAGACACTAGTTTAATGAGAGCAGCAGGCTTTGAAGGAAGGTGGAAGCGTAAACTGAGTAAAGGAAAACCGATTAAAAAACCCGTTATTCTTCCGAAATCTTCTATTCAGTTAAATACAGACACAAGCCACTTAAATACGCAAAATGTAGTCGCCTTTATTGAAGGAGGAGAACGAAAAGAGGAGGTGCTTGTGTTAACTGCACACATGGATCACTTAGGAGTTGAAGATGGAGAAGTTTTTAATGGTGCAGATGATAATGCAACAGGTACAGCGGCTTTGCTTGAAATCGGAAAAGCTTTTCAGTTAGCTAAAAAAGACGGTCACACCTTAAAGAGAAGCTTGTTGATTATGCCTGTTTCTGGAGAAGAAAAAGGGCTCTTAGGATCTCAGTACTATTCAGAAAATCCAATTTTCCCGCTAGAAAAAACAATTGCAGATTTAAATATTGACATGATTGGCAGAACGGACGATCGTCACGATCACTCTAACTATGTTTATATCATTGGCTCAGACATGATCAGTCCAGACTTGCACAAGATCAATCAAGCAGCAAATGATAACTATGTAGGACTTGAACTAGATTACACTTATAATACAGCAGATGATCCCAACCGATATTATTATCGTTCAGACCACTATAATTTCGCAAAACACGGTATTCCAAGTGTTTTTTATTTCAGTGGAGTGCATGAAGACTATCATAAATCGACAGATACTGTGGATAAAATCA
Organism: Brumimicrobium sp.; assembly: GCA_040882265.1. GTDB lineage: Bacteria > Bacteroidota > Bacteroidia > Flavobacteriales_D > Crocinitomicaceae > Brumimicrobium. The sequence continues at coordinate 35,445 of JBBEBO010000208.1, forward strand.
ATTTCGAAAAAGTGGAGACGGTTACGAAGCTTGTGTTTTTTACTGCTTGGGAGTTGTTGGATATGGAAGGGGGGTTAGTGACGAGTGACGAGTGATATCGTTCGCAGAGCTTACTTAGTGACGAATATTGACACGTGAGAACATTCAGATAAGCAAATTATATAATTTTTTCGGCTGAAGTATATTTCCCAATCTTTTTTAACGCCCTAAAATTAGTCACTAAACCTCGCTTGCGAGGTGATGTCACTCGTCACTCGTCACTAAAAAACTAAAACTCATAAACCTCCAAATCAATCTGCTTCTTAGCCAAATCAACACCAACAACTTGAACTTTAACTTTATCTCCAAAATTATAGACGTTTTCTTTATTTCTACCTACAATTTTAAATTTGTCGTTGTCGAAATGATAATGGTCTCCCGGAAGGGATTGCATATTAATCATTCCTTCACAGTGGTTTTCATCGATGCGAACAAACATACCAAAATCAGCTAACCCTGAGACTGTTGCTTCGTAAATTTCTCCCACTTTATCTTGTATAAATTTAACTTGGAAGAACTTATTTGATTCGCGTTCTGCATCGATTGCTTTTCGCTCTTGAGCAGAAATGTGCTTACAAATATCATTTAGTTTATTTCCATAATTCACCTGTTTTTTATTGAGTTTGTCCATCATAATTCGGTGAACAACTAAATCGGCATAACGACGAATAGGAGAAGTAAAGTGCGTATAATGTTCAAACGCTAAACCGTAGTGTCCGATATTCACCGTTTCATACGAAGCTTTAGCCATTGAGCGAATCGCCATGGATTGAATTAAATCGTATTCTGGTGTTTCTCTAATTTTATCCAATAAACCATTGATTTTATGGGATACATCATCCATGTTTTTAAAATTCAGTTCGTAACCAAACTTATCAATAAAAACACCGAACGTATGGATTTTTTCAGCATCTGGTTTGTCGTGACAACGGTACACAAAGTTTGTATCAGAATGTCCTTTATCTCCTGGAAGTTTTCCACCAAAAATTGCCGCTCTTTTGTTGGCGAGCAACATAAACTCTTCAATTAGCTTATTCGCATCTTTCGAAGTTTTACTTACAACTTCGATTGGATCACCTTGCTCATTTAAAATAAAGCTGGTTTCGACTGATTCGATGGATAAAGCGCCATTTGCAAGCCGTTTTTTACGGATCTTTTTAGCTATTCTATCAAGCGTTAATATTGGTTTTTCTAGCGGGTTACTTTTTTTACCTTCAATGATTTCTTGTGCATCTTCATAAGCAAAACGCTTATCACTGTGAATTACAGCTTTTCCAAACCACTCATCGTAGACTTTTCCGTTGTCATCAATTTCAAAAACCCCAGAAAACGTGTATTTATCTTCGTTTGGGCGTAATGAACAAGCAATATTCGAAAGCTGTTCGGGTAACATTGGAATAACTCGATCTTCTAAATAAACAGAGTTTCCTCTTTTTAAAGCTTCATCATCCATTGCTGTTCCCGGTCGAACATAATGACTTACATCCGCAATATGAATTCCCACTTGGTAGTGACCATTTTCCAAAACCTCAAAAGACAGCGCATCATCAAAATCTTTTGCATCGAAGGGGTCAATTGTGAATGTTGTAACATCACGCATGTCTCTACGACGCTTGATTTCTTCTTCGTCGAGCTCAATTCCAACACCTTCCGCTTCGTCAATAACAGCTTGGGGAAATTTAATTTCAAATTCATTTTTTAGAAGAATCGACAACATTTCGGTGTCGTTGTTTCCTGGGCTGCCTAAAACCTCTAAAACTTCACCGAAAGGATTGTCTACTCCTTTAGGCCAAGAAGTCATTTTAGCGATTACTTTTTGACCGTCTTTACCACCGTTCAGTTTTTCTAATGGAATATAGAGGTCGACATTCATTTTATTGTTGTCGGGAAGTAAAAAAGCAAATTTATCTTTTACTTCTAGCGTTCCTACAAACTGTGTTGTTTTTCTTTCTACAATTTTAACAACCTTACCTTCCGTTTTCTGTTTTCTTTTGTTGATGACTTCAATTTCAACGCTATCTCCATGGAGCGCATTCATCATGTTGTTTGGAGCGATAAAAACATCTTTATCTTCACCTTCAATCATCACGTATCCAGCACCTCTAGAAGTTCCGTCTATTACACCAACATAACTGTTTTTATGATCTAGGTTCAATACAAAAGAGCCGCGTTGAAATTCATTTAAAAAACCTTCATTTTTAAGGCTGTTTAGTAAATTTAAAACGAGTTTTCTGGTATTACCATCTGTGATTTTAAGCTTTGCACTAATTTGTTTGTAGTTAAAACTATCTTCAGGATATTTTTGAAAAAACACGCGTATTGCAGACTGTAGTCCCTTCTTGTCGTTTCCTTTTTTCCCTTTGTTTTTATGTTTATTTCTTGACATTCGTTTGATAAAAAAAATTTTCCTTAAAGATAATCGAAATAAATTGGTCACAAACAATTGTAGTGTTATGGTTTTGATATAATAAAGGATTATTTGCTTTGACTGTTAAACCCAAGCTTTTACCGGTTTTGTAAAAACTATCTGCGGACATGTGACGAGCAACTCTTAGGGTTGTCAGTTCCGGCAGTAATAAAGTGAATTAAAATACTTAGCTATATAAAACAGCAAAAGAGAAAACGGGCGTTCTCTCTTTTGCTAACTAACACTACTACTTATGAAACCTAACTACTACTTGTTTATATAACACCAAACAAATAGATTTGTTACATTGAACATGTCAATAAATGTTAAATGTGTTTTAAATCAAAATATGCAGTAATTTTATTATTGAAAAACAAGCAATTAGGTTGTTGCTTTTAAAAACAAAAAAACAAATTTTTTTATAAGTAAAAACAAAAAGGAGAGAACGGGCGTCCTCTCCTTTTTAACTAACACTACTACTTATGAAACCTAACACTTATATAACTATCAAATGTTTGATTTGTTTTGTTGTACTTCTTAAGATATGTTAAAGTTTAAAAAGAATATAATATTGAATTTCCATACATTTTGACTACGTAGCGTATGGTTTAAGGTTCAAAAGCTCAGGATTTTGTTGGGCGTATCTGCAACACTACGTTGGGTAGGATAGGTTTCTTTAAGAAATAAATTTTAGCTAATAATATTCGTTTAGTGAAATGTTTTGGTGATAGAATAAAAAAAGGGAGCTAATTAAAGCTCCCTTATAAATATAGTATTAAGTAATCTTATTTACCAACGACAAACTTATTCGTAACTTTTATATCCTTAGAGACTAAAGTATATGTGTACATTCCGTTTGATAGATTTGAAGTATTTATCTTCATTTTATGAGAACCAGCAAGTTGATTGGTTTCTTCAGACTTATATACAACCTTACCAGTTAAATCACGTACTTCTAAAGAAACAGGTGACTCTGATTTCAAACTATAAGAAACAGTTGCACTTTCTGAAGTTGGGTTAGGATAAAGCTTTACAGAATTTTTTTCAAACTCTTCATCGCTAACATTTAATGATTCATCAAGATTTAATGCCATATTTGCTTCTTCATCATATACGAACCAACCTACATTACCCCCTGTAGCAAAAGGACCCTCCATTCTTGCCGAGTTATCATCATCGAAAGGTGTTCCCCAATAAAAGAAATGCGTATCTTCACCACCAAAATGACTAAAAGCAATTACGTAATTCGTGTTTGCTTGCATAGTGAATGGACCTGAAGCTGCAGATCCTTCTTTCGGTTGGTGTAAATTATAAATAGATCTATTGCCATTTGAGCTTAATCTATCTGAAGTAACCTCAAACTCATACGGTCCTTCAATAAAGTTAAACTGCCAGCTAGACATATCATGCTCATATATATAAATATCTAATTGCTCACCTTCTGTCGTAGGTGAATTCTGATAGCCTGGATGACCAGCCAATTCAACCCCGTGAAGTGTAACGTCTTCATCAAACATATAAACATTTCCAAACTTCATTTCAGTAGATGTACCTTGAGTTTGAGAGAAAGAATTACCAGGACTTTCTCCAGCTAAAGTCATATCTTTGTTGTATGTTGCATATGTATTATCAGTAATACTTAACGATCTAGTTTTAATATTATTTGTCTCATCTTCATCAGTTTCAGCTAACAATATCTCATACTCAACTTCATAATCACCAGTTGCTATTGTGCTTAAATCAATACCTGTATCAAAAGTAATTGTGTCAGTAGAACCAGAAAAATTGTTTGCTAGTACACCACCTGTTGCTGTTTCTAAAACGGTTGCGCCATCCATTATTGAAACTTTAAGTTCAATATTTGAAGGAGTTTGAATACCATTATTTATGATTTTAGCTTGTGCAACAAAGTCACCTCCAATAGATGTTGGCACTTCAGATACTTCAAAGTCAGTAACAATGTCGCCTGTCCATGCTTTATCTACAATAAGGTCATAAGGAGGCGTTTCATAAATTTTCAAGTCATCTAAATCCCAAAAATAATGTGTGTTGAATTGAAACCCACCATCAGGGTAATCGTGTTGAACATCTCCAACCCATCTAAACTCTAATACAACTTCATCATTTTGAGTTGGGTCAACGTCTAACTCTCCAGACAAGTCAACAGTCCATGGAAGAGGAGAGGAGAGAGAGCTTGTATTTACGTTTCTTGAAACACCGAAATCAATTAAAATAGGAGCTCCAAACGATGTTCCACCATCTGTAGAGACAGAAATAGCCCAAGGAAACTCGTCAGGGTGACAACAGAACATAGATGCGGTAATAAATGATAGCTTTAGATTGTTATCAGGTGATCCTGATAAATCAATAACTGGTGTTCTAATTGCACCATTTACATCAGTAGTTGCAAAACCAGCCGCTTCGTTGGTTACATTATCGTAAGAATTCCATCTCATGTATCTTCCATTCATACCAGTTGGGTTGCCTATAGGAGGGTTTGCAGCATTTGTTTGAGACCAATAGTCTCCTTCAGCACCATCCAATGTATAATCTCCATTAGTAGTTGAAAAAGCAATTGGTGCTGTTCCGTTTGTAGCACCAGTAAAATCTTCTTCCCAAACAACGTTCAAGGCTTTGTTGGCATTACTAGGCTTATACTTTGTAACATTTATCAATTGACCTTGATATTCACCCATTGGTCCTGGGGTTCCAAAGTTGTAATATTCTGATTGACCAAATGCAAACCCTAGACTCAGAGTTAATGCAGATAGTAGAGTAACTTTTCTTTTCATAATCTAAATTTTACTTATTATTAATAATAATTTCCAAAGCAAATATATAAAAAATTAAAAGTAATTTGCTTCTTTAGTTATTTTAGACGAATAAAATATGAAAAAGGTTGGATTAACACTTATATTTAAACAATAATTTTTACTAAAATCATTAATAATAATGATAGATCATTTATTTACTAAAACAATGCTTTTCACTTTAGTTGTTTTTATTTCAAATACGAGCTACAGTCAAAAAAAGCAACTTGACCATACAGTCTATAATGACTGGAGGTCACTGAAGAACCAAAATATTTCAAGCAATGGGAATTACATAAGTTATGAAATTAATCCACACGAAGGTGATGGGTTTTTATATATCTATAACTCATCTAAAAGTAAAACAGACTCCTTTCCAAGAGGAAGCAATGCACAAATAAGTCATTACGAAGACATCTTAGCGTTTTTGATAAAACCAGGTTTTGATACAATTAGAAAATTGAAGCTTGATGAAGTAAAAAAGGAAAAATGGGTAAAAGATTCACTGGGAATTTATTTTACTAAACAAGACAGCTTGGTTAAAATCCCAAACGTTGTTTCTTATAAAATTCCTCAAGAAGGAAAGTGGTTAGCTTATAGTTTGATTTCAGACTCAATAAAAAAACAAAATATAAAGGAAAAGAAATGGTTTCAATTCTTTAAAAAGAAAACTAAAAAAGAGAAAACAGAGAGCAAAGGAAACCAGTTGATGCTGTACAACACCGAAACGTTTAAAAAAGATTCAATTGTAAACGTTACAGATTATGAATTTAATAAACAGGGAAGTCACTTATTTTATATAACGCAAAAAACGATTGACAAAAAAGATAGTTTTCAGATAAGCATGTTAGACTTGAAGAAGCACAAAAAAATCAACTTAGAAGGAAGCTTTACAGACGTTAAAAATCATAGTTTCAGTAAAAAAGGAACACAGTTGGCTTTTTTGGCTTCAAAAGATACAGTAAAAGAAAACAAAAACTATGAACTGTACCATTGGAATTTGAAAGAGAGTCTTCCTGTTATGTTGGTTGATACAAACAGAAGCGAATTGAATATGAGTCTGAGACTTAGTACAAATCAAAAGCCTTATTTTTCTTTGGACGATTCTAAATTATACATTGGACTTGAAGAAAAACCTAAAAAAATAGAAGAAGACTCTCTTTTGGAATCTGAAAAAGCAAAACTAGACGTTTGGCATTACAAAGACAAAAGGTTGCAACCTCAACAAAAAAAGGAATTAAAAAAAGACAAAAAGGAAAGTTTTTTAAGTGTTATTCATTTAAAAAGCAATGAACTTGTTCAGCTTGGAAGCGACACTTTAAAGGTGGTTTCGTTAGATCAGGGAAATTGTAGTTTTGCTACTGGAATTTCAAACGAACAATATAAGCAAACGTATAACTGGACTTTTCCTTGGCCTAGAGATTATTATAAAATTAACCTTCAAACTGGAGTGGCTACTAACATCAAATCAAATGTTAGTTATGGTATGGGACTTTCTCCCGATGGTAAATACTTTATCTACTTTGATCCAAAAGAAAAAGAATATATTTCTATCAACACAGATACAGATGAAGTGTTTTGTGTTTCTTGTCTAAATAAAGATTCAATCAATTGGCAACGAGATATAAATGGAATGCCTCATGATGCTGGAGCTTATAGAATTGCTGGATATACAAAGTCTAATAAGTCTTTGATTTTACATTCAGAATTTGATGTTTGGGAGTTTAATTTTGAAAATAAAACGCTGCGTTCATTAACAAAAAAACGGGGAGAACAAACAAATACGGAACTTCGGTTACGTCGATGGAATTACGATAGTACTTACATTGACTTAAATGATGTTTATATTCAAGGTTACAACAAAGATACGAAGGACGAAAGTATTTATGGTTACACTATTCACGGAAATCATTCGCATATAACTCCTTTAAAGAATACGCCGCATAAGTTATTGTCTATTCAAAAGGCGAAGGAAAGCACAAAAGTTATTTATAGAAAAATGAATGTAAGTGAATATCCAGACCTGTACCTTACCAATGTGAATTTTGATTATGAAGAAAAAATTTCCACAACGAATCCACAGCAATCAGATTATATTTGGCCAACAGTTGAAAAAATTGAATGGACTTCTTACAAGGGTAAAGAACTGGAAGGGTTAATTTATAAACCAGAAGACTTTGATTCTACTAAGTCATATCCGATGATTGTTTATTTCTATGAATTGTACAATGATCGCTATAACATCCATTATATTCCTAAACCAACGGCGTCAATAATTTACCCAACAGAATACACATCTGCGGGTTATGTTGTGTTTATTCCCGACGTTCGATACAGAGAAGGTCATCCAGCAAAGGGGGCGTATGATTGCATCATGAGTGGAACTGATGAGGTGTTGAAAAAGTATAAAAACATCGACAGTACACGAATGGGTCTACAAGGTCAATCGTGGGGAGGTTACCAAACAGCTCAATTAATCACAATGACAAACAGGTATAAAGCTGCAATGGCTGGCGCCCCTGTAAGTAACATGTTTTCAGCTTATGGAGGAATTCGTTGGGGAAGTGGTTACAATAGACAGTTTCAATACGAAAAAACACAGAGTAGAATAGGTAAGACAATTTGGGAAGCACCAGATCTTTACATCGAAAACTCACCATTATTTGGAATTCCTCAAATCGAAACACCACTCTTAATTATGCACAACGATGGAGATGGTGCTGTACCTTGGTATCAAGGAATTGAAATGTTTGTTGGTATGAAAAGACTTGGAAAGCCAGTTTGGATGCTCAATTATAACGGAGATGAACACAACTTAATGAAAAATGCAAACCGCATAGACTTAAGTATTCGAATGCGTCAGTTTTTTGATCATTACCTACAGAATCAACCAGCTCCTAAATGGTTAATTGAAGGTGTCCCTGCAATAGAAAAAGGAGATGATTACGGGCTTGAGGAATATAACGAAGAATGATGCTGTGGATGTTTATCAATCGTTCCTTTCCATTATCTTTGTGCTTTTGAAAACTGTAGAGTAATGGAAAAACAAAAATATACTATAACAGCAGCGCTTCCATACGCCAACGGACCGCTACACCTGGGACATGTTTCAGGTGTATATTTACCAGCAGATATTTTTGTTCGATTTTTGCGTCACAAAGGACACGATGTGGCTTTCATTTGTGGTAGTGATGAACACGGAGCTGCGATTACTTTACGCGCAAAAAAAGAGGGAATAACTCCCAAAGAAATTGTAGATAAATATTATACCATACTCTCTGATTCTTTCAAAAAATTTAATATTTCATTTGATATATTCCATAGAACATCAACAGAAATTCACAAGGAAACTGCTCAAGACTTTTTTAAAAAATTAAACGATAACGACAAACTTACGCAACAACGCAGCAAACAATATTTTGATGAAGAATATCAGCAGTTTCTAGCAGATCGATATATTTCAGGAGAATGTCCTAAGTGTAGTTATAACAATGCTTATGGCGATCAATGTGAAAAATGTGGTTCAGCATTAAGCCCCAACGAATTAATTAATCCAGTTTCTACGCTTAGTGGAAAAAGACCTGTAATGAAAGAAACTTCTCATTGGTTTTTACCGATGGAGCGCCATGAAAAATGGTTAAAACAATGGATTCAAGAAGGAAAGCTGGACGGTGTTCAACAGCACGACCCCTCATTGTGGAGAAAGCAAGTACTAGGGCAATGTATGAGTTGGATTGACGGAGGCTTAAAACCACGCGCCATGACTCGCGATTTAGACTGGGGAATTCCTGTTCCCGTTGAAGGAGCAGATGGCAAAGTGCTCTACGTATGGTTAGATGCACCAATTGGATATATTTCTGCAACAAAAAAGTGGGCAGAAGACAATAACAAAAACTGGAAAGATTATTGGACGGGCGACCGTAAACTAGTGCACTTTATAGGAAAAGACAACATTGTATTTCATGCGATCATTTTTCCTATCCTTTTGAAAGAGCACGGTGAATTCAATTTACCAGACAACGTTCCTGCATCAGAATTTTTAAACTTGGAAGGAGATAAATTTTCAACTTCTCGTAACTGGGCGGTTTGGTTACACGAATATATTGATCGCTATCCAGATAAAATAGACGAGTTAAAATATACACTTACAGCAATTGCGCCAGAGAGCAGAGACAGCGAATTTACTTGGAATGAGTTTCAATCAAGAGTAAACAATGAGCTTGCAGATGTTCTAGGAAATTTTGTGAATCGCGCGTTAGTGTTAAATAATAAATATTACGAAGGAGTTGTTCCAGAAAGACAGGAGCTAACAGAAGTAGATAAGCAAATAATAAAAGCGCTTGCTGAAACTCCAGCAAAAATAGAAGACTTGCTCTATAAATACAAAATTCGCGAAGCACAGTCTGAAGTCATGGGTCTTGCAAGAATGGGAAATAAATATCTAGCAGAAACAGAACCATGGAAACTTATAAAAACGGAGCCAAATCGTGTAAAAACAATTTTAAATATTGCTATTCAAATAACGGGAAGCCTGTCTATATTACTTGATCCTTTTTTACCAGCAACGGCACAGAAGCTACGAGATTTCCTTAATATTGATTCTATCGATTGGTCAATGTCTGGAAATCCTGATCTAATAATGTCTGGAATGAAGGCGAATAAACCAACGATTTTGTTTCCAAAAATAGAAGATGAACTCGTGAATAAGGAACAAGAAAGGTTAAAGAAATCAAAAGAAGTGGAAGAACAAAACGTACAAATTGAGCCAGAAAAAGAGGCGATTCAGTTTGAAGAGTTTATGAAAATGGACTTGAGGGTAGGACAAATCGTTGAAGCTAAAAAAGTAAAGAAAGCGGATAAGTTACTTGAGTTACTCGTTGATACAGGTCTAGATAAGCGGACAGTTGTATCAGGCATTGCACAGTATTATTCTCCAGAAGAAATTATTGGAAAAAAGGTAACTGTTTTAATGAACCTCCCGCCGCGTAAGCTAAAGGGTGTGGTTTCACAAGGAATGATATTAATGGCAGAAAATGAAAAGGGAGAACTTTCTTTTATGACGCCAGACAAAGACTTAAACCCTGGAGCTGAAATAAGATAAAGCTATTTTTTTTCACCTTTAAAAGAATAACCAATACTTTCGATAACATCTTTAATTTTAGATGTTTCTACTTCACCTTGTAGTGTAACCTCACCTTTTTGTAGGTTTACTACTACGTCTTCTACGCCTTGAATAGCTTTAAGGTTTTTGTCAACGTTAGCAACGCAGTGGTTGCATGTCATACCTTCTATAACATAAGATTTTGTTGATGTTTTATTTTCCATTGTTCTCGTTTTTTTAGGGATAAGTTTTAAAACTTCAGCTTGTGTTATTAAGTAAATCATTAACACGCCAGATCCAACCATTAACCAATAGGGTAAAATATGATGTTCATGTGCACCAGTATGTTCAGGAGTGAAATAAGTAAACCAAGACTTCGGCAGAGCGTAATCAATAAGCAAACCAAATCCTAAAGCACCAATTACAATTGAAGCTAAGTACTTAAGTGTTGTTTTTTTACCAATAGTTTGCCATAGTACCGTGAGCGTTGCAACATTTGTTGCTGGACCTGCCATTAGAAAAACCAGTGCTGCGCCAGGAGAAACCCCTTTCAATAATAAAGCCGCTGCAATAGGAACACTAGCTGTAGCACAAACATAAAGAGGAATACTTGCGGCTAAAATAATTAACATGTTGAGCCAAGGACTACTTAAATACTCCGTAAATAAAGCTTGTGGAACAAACATTGTGATTAAAGTAGCCAGTACTAAACCAAGTATTAACCACCTAGAAATGTCTTGTAAAAAGGATACAAATGCGTATTTAAATATCCGGTCGAACCAATGTTGTTTTTCTTTTGCAGTTTCATTTGCACTACTTGAATAAGCTAGAGTTGCTGTTTCTGTGTTTTTTGAAACGCTCGTGTCTTGATCTGCCCAGACACCACCTAAAACACCAGTAATAAAAGCAACTATGGGTCGAACGACAGCAAAAGCCCAGCCCATTAAAGAGTAAGTAACTAAAATACTATCAACACCTGTTTGCGGTGTTGAAATTAGAAATGAAGAGGTTGCACCTTTTGAAGCGCCTTGTTTGTAAAAAGAAACACCTGTCGGAATGACGCCACAAGAACACAAAGGCAGTGGAATTCCCAAAAGAGCAGCTTTAATAGAGCTTCCCAAGCCGGGTTTCCCCATTTTTCTCTGAAGCCAATCTTTTGAAAAAACCCCATTAAGGAAACCAGCGATTAAAAACCCCAGCAAAAGGTAAGGAGCCATTTCAACGGTAAGATCCCAAAGCGTTTTAAAAAAAGTGCCAACAATTTCCATAGTACAAATTTAAATAATTTAAAAATAGAGGAATGTTTAAAAAGACGCATTATAATTGGATTGTTACTTCTGTTACGTAACTTTATTAAATCTAGTAATAGCGGTATTATTGTCAAGGCAAAAGCATTTGAATTTAAAGCTCCTTTTGGTTTGATTTAATAAAACCAAAGGTTCTTTTGCCACGGGTTTTAACCCGTGGTTAAAGAAGAATAAGGAATATCTTATTTTGGCGCGACTTTTTGCTCCAAAAATCGTGACAAAATGCGCTCTCTCCGAGATTTAGATTTTAAATGCGTTTGCCCTGGTATTATTGTTTGTTAAAGGGCGTTTATTGAAGGCTAATTTATATTTTTGTAGCATGAAAACTCAACGTCTGGCTATTTTTGCCTCAGGAAATGGATCAAATGCTGTGCGATTAATTGAGCATTTTCGAAATCATCCCGAAATAAAAGTAGTTACTATTCTCTCAAATAATAAGAATGCAGGAGTTATAGAAAAAGTAAAAAACGAGAACATTGAAAAGTTAGTAATCACAAATGATGAAGCGGCTAATGGAAAACTTTTGATTGACTTGATTCAAAAACAAGGGGTTGATTATATAATTTTAGCTGGATACTTAAGAAAAATACCAGCGGAACTTATTAATGCTTTTGAAGAGAAAATCATAAATGTTCATCCAGCACTTTTGCCAAAATTTGGAGGTAAGGGAATGTATGGAATACACGTACATCAAGCTGTAAAAGAAGCAAGAGAAAAAGAAACGGGGATTAGTATTCACCTCGTTAATCAAAACTTTGATGAAGGAAGAGTTCTTGCACGACATAAAGTGATTGTTGATGAATTTGATGAAAAAGAAGAAATTCAACGAAAAGTTCAAGCTTTAGAGCATCATTTTTTTGCAAAAGAGATTGAGAAGTATATTTTGAAAAAGTAAAAAAACACTTAAAAAATGCCGAAGTATAGGAGCTTAACGACACAAGAATTAAAAGAACTAGAATCTGAATTTGTTGATTTTTTGGTTGTTAATGGCATTACAGCTAATCAATGGGTGAAGGTGAAGAAGGGATCTAAAGAAACAGCTGAAAAAATAATTGAACAGTTTAGTGATGTGGTTTGGGAAGGAGTCTTGAGAAAGATAATGTTTTTAGAACACAGAACTCCTCAAAACCTAAGAACCTTTCAGTGTTTGGACGATAAAATAATTCTTATGGGAATAAATATTGAAGACCCTAGTATAGATATCACAAAAAACGACGACTTTAAGGCGCTTCAACAAAAATTACCAAAAGCAAAGACGTACACCACAGAAAAAAAGTATAACAATAAAAGAGAAGAAGAAATTTTTCGATTAATACAAGACGGGTGCTATAAGTCAGATGGAAAAATGTTCAAAGCAATTGCCTTGAGTCTTGCTGAGGAAGAGTAGGGTTCAGTGAATAATATCAATCAAATAAAATGAGTCATTAAACTCTTTTCACCAAGTATTATAACTAAATAACAGAATACCGCTTATTCTCTTTTCAACTGATTTTTAAGAAAACTTCGATTAAAAAATTTATGTAGTTTTGTCTCTAAGATATGAAGCAACTAAAAACGATTTTTAAAGCAACCTTTATATACAAAGGGAGAGCGTTAGCAACGATATTTTTTAACTTGTTGTTTGTTGTTTTCAACTTACTTTCTCTGGTGCTTTTTGTGCCGTTTTTACAAGTTATTTTCCCAAGTGAAGACAAAATTGAAGCAATGTCAAAACCCGTTTTAGAAGAGAATGGCTTTTCAGCATTGATTGAATTTACTAAAGACTATTACAATTATTTCATGACAAACATGGCTGTTGATGATCCAAAATACGCTTTGATGTTTGTATGTTTTTCTGTTGTTATAGCATTTTTCTTTAAAAGCTTGTTTCGATACATGGCAATTTATCATCAGTCTCAATTGAGAATGGCTGTTGTTAGAGACTACCGCAACCAGCTCTTTAAAAAATCTATGCGACTTCCGATGTCTTTTTTTACAGACGAGAAAAAAGGAGACCTTATGTCTCGAATGAATGGCGATGTAAACGAAGTTGAAATTGCAGTTGTTTCGGTATTAGAGCTAATATTTAGAGACCCTATTTCTGTTATTATAACCGTTTCTGTTCTTGTGTATTGGAGCCCAGCATTGACACTTTTTTCATTTATTTTATTGCCTGTTTCAGCTCTAATCATCGTACAAATAGGCAAAAGTTTAAAAAGAACAGCAAGTAAAGGACAAAAGCAATTAGGAGTAGTGTTTTCATTCTTAGATGAGTATTTAGGTGGAATTAGAATTGTTAAAGCGTTTAATGCAACAGGCGACGCAATAACAAAATTTAAAGCAATAAACTTACACCATCAAAAACTGCTTACGAGAGCATTTAGAAAAAGAGACTTGAGTTCACCACTAAATGAGTTTTTAGGAGCTGTAGTAATGATTTTAATTGTATGGTACGGAGGATCCATGATTTTAGATGGACAAGCAGACCAAAACTTTACTGGAAAAGAATTTATTGGATTTATTATTGTTTTTTCCCAACTTTTAGTGCCCGTACAAAACATTGCTAAAAATGCTGCCAACTTGAGCAAAGCTAGAGCATCGCAAGAACGCATCGAAGAAATTTTAAATATGAATGAGAAAATTCATGAGCCAGAAAATCCTGTTTTACTTCACCCGCTTGAAAGGGCTGTTGTATTTAAAAACGTGTCTTTTGCTTATGGAGATGAACCAGTACTAAAAAACATCAATTTTGATTTACCAAAAGGCAAAACAGTAGCCTTGGTAGGTGAATCAGGTAGTGGAAAGTCAACAATTGCTGATTTATTGCCAAGGTTTTATGATGTAAAGTCTGGAGAAATACTTTTTGATGAGGTCAATATTAAAAATGTAAAGCTTTACGACTTAAGAGAACAAATTGGTATTGTAAGTCAAGAGTCGATATTGTTCAATGATACTGTTTTTAATAACATCAGTTTTGGTATGAAAAACGTTACCAAAGAAGCTGTAATTGAAGCGGCAAAAATAGCAAACGCACACGACTTTATTTTAGGTTTAGAAATGGGGTATGACACTCTAATTGGTGAGCGAGGCAACAAACTTTCGGGTGGTCAAAAACAACGTGTAAGTATAGCGCGTGCAGTATTAAAAAACCCACCAATTATGATTTTAGATGAAGCAACTTCTGCGCTTGATACAGAGAGCGAAAAATTAGTTCAAGACGCACTAGAAAACCTAATGAGAAACAGAACATCTTTAGTCATCGCCCACCGCTTAAGCACAATCAAAAATGCGGATGTTATTTTAGTGCTTAAAAATGGCAAAATTGTTGAGCGTGGAACACATGATGAACTTTATGCTAAAAAAGAGCATTATTACAAGTTGAGTACGCTTCAAGGTTTATAGGTTGTGATCGTGTTTATGTCATATACATAGTCGTTTTAGTCCACGGTTATAAATGATAATCAACAAGCATTTTTTGTAACAACCTAACCTGCATTATTCATGAATTTCCTATTCCAAAGCCAAACTGCTCCGCCAAAGG
>JBBEBO010000209.1:0-9510 GCA_040882265.1 Brumimicrobium sp.
AAAAGTCTTCACAGGTGTGTAATTTGTAGCACAACTTGAGAATAAAATAATAGAAACTACAGAAATAAATATGAATTTAAACTTTACAGTATTGACTGTATTTAAAGCTTTGGTAAAAATAAAATTGAATAAGCATTGCATAACCCGAAGATAGCAAAAATCATGCTAAATCCATAAGCTATATTTTTTTCTTTTTAATTTTTAAACACTATTGTCCGATATAAATTGAGACCTCGAGCATTGCGAGAGGGCTTGTTTCGTTTATCCGGACACTAATGATTTTCAAAAAAAGATCTATAAATGGATTCTTAAAGTGTAAAAGAAATGTTATCGGTTTAACATCACTGGCATCACTAACATTAAAATATCCTCGTGCTCATTTTCAGCAGTTGCAGGAAGAATAAGTCCAGCTCTATTAGGCTGACTCATCATTATTTTAATTTCTTCGGTGTCAATATTATTTAACATCTCTAAGATAAACCTTGAGTTGAAACCAATTTCCATATCTTCACCTTCATAACTACAAGTTAACCTTTCATTAGCTTCATTAGAAAAATCAATGTCTTCTGCAGAAATTGATAATTCTGAACCAGTAATTTTCAGTTTCACTTGATGAGTAGTTTTGTTAGCAAAAATAGAAACGCGTTTGATAGAACTTAAAATCGAGTTGCGGTCTACGGTTAAAACATTTGGATTTTCTTGCGGTATAACTGCTTCGTAATTTGGATACTTTCCATCAATTAAACGACACGTTAAAACCGTTTCATTAAATGTAAACACAGCGTTTGAATCATTGTATTCAATTTTCACATCTTCATCTCCCTTAAGGTTGTTTTTAAGCATATTTAATGCTTTTTTAGGAAGTATAAACGACGAATTTCCTGAAGCTTTTGAATCTGTTCTTCTATAGCGAACTAGTTTATGTGCATCAGTAGCAACAAAGATCATATCGTCTGAAGAAAATTGACAATAAACACCACTCATAACTGGTCTTAAATCGTCATTCCCTGTTGCAAAAATTGTTTTGTTTATTGCTTCAGAAATGATTTCTCCAGTAACAACGGTATTTTCAGTTTTTTTCAGTGCTGGTGCTTTCGGAAAATCATCTCCGTTGTAGCCAACCATTTTAGACTTACCATTGGTATAACCAATTTCAATACTAAAGTTTTCTAAATTAACAGTAAACGCTAGTGGTTGATCTGGAAGATTTTTCAAAACATCTAATAAAAGTTTAGCTGGAATACAGATTTTACCTTTCTCCTTAGCTTCAACTTCAAAAGTTGTTTTCATTGTTGTTTCTAGATCAGATGCTGAAACAGTTAGTTTTCCGTCTCCAATTTCAAATAAAAAATTATCCAAAATTGGTAAGGTATTACTAGTTGTTAATACCCCACTAATGGTTTGTAAATGTTTTAATAAACTTGAGCTTGAAACAACAAAATTCATTTTCTAATACTTATTATTTTGAAGAACAAATATAGTTCTTTGAATCTAAAAAAGCACAAGGATTTAAAATTAGTTGTTAACGGAGTTATCGACAAAAATAGTTTGGCCATTTATTATAGGTCCAATCGTATAATACTGCATCCTAACAACTTCACCACTAGGTATTTTAGCCCATAAGTAATCGCGGTCATACACAGTCGTGTCAGAAGATGATTCTGGATCTAATCTTCTGTAAAGATCCAGTTCGTAATGTTCGTCTTTTGTAGATTGTAATTTCACTTTATAATCAGGAGTCTTACTTGTCAGACTGTCAATGTCATCCTCAGAAAGCGTGTAATTTGCTTGATTGTAGTTGATGTTTTCAAATCCGTTTAAGTAAAATAATAAGTTTGTTTTGTTTACATTCTCTAACGGTTCATAATTTGAATTAACCTCATAATCAGCTCCTCTTTTGGTGATTTTAAAACTCTCTTGAGGAGAGATGTAGTTTGTAACTTCTACTTTTTTTAAATCTTTACGTTTGAAGGAAAATAATTGAGTACAAGCAAATTGTCTAGGGTCTGTAAAAAAACGTGGGTCTAAAATTCCACTAAATCCTTTCATGCCCATAATGACAGGGTTAGTACTTTTTTTATCTGGAGTTTCAAGGAGCATGTGTGTTCCCATGTGGTTTTGAGTAGGGTGTCCAACGTACCATGTTTTTACCCACTCACCATCTTGGTAAATTTTGACCTCCTTGTTTTTTGCCATCATGAGTTTTTTCATGTTGCCCATAGCAGAACTAGGTACGTATCCTTTAAGTGTGATATTTTGCATTGTCTTGAGCATCATTTCTACAATTTCTTGCTGAACACAATTACCATCTTTATCTTCCCAAATTCCTTTTTCATTTCTAACCACTGTGAACTCTTCGTCAACGTGACTATCATAGATACTTATTTTATCAACTTTAGATGTATCTTGGATAGCAAAATCTATTAAGCTCAAATCAGAAGCTTTAGAATTTTTAGAAAGATCAGAAGCTATAAAGACTAATGCTATAACTACACCTAACCCCAGTATTAAAATAATAAGTTTTTTCATTTTTTAGCGTATTTAGAACGGCGTATATAAAATATTAAACCTGCCAAAACAAAAATAAACAATGCAGGAATAAATATATTGATAAACTTGTAGAAAACACCATGCTGCTCTACTTTTAGTTTATCTGTAGGATGGAGGTCGATTGTTCTACTTCTTATGGAAAGCAAAGTACTTTCTCCAAGCATGTAATCGACACTGTTTTCAAAAAATTCAAAATTTCCAAAAGGACGTCCTGCAAACAATTCATCAATTTCATTCCCTCTGGGCATTCTTGGTAAATATTTATATCTATTTTCTTCTGGAACGGGTACGGAGTCATAATACGTGTTTTTCAAAAAAGTTCCATTTCCTACAACCATTAGTTTTCCTTTTGCTTTAGATTTTTCTATAAATCGAGCATCAGGGTTGTCTGAATATGTTGAAATAATTCTGTTTTTAAATGCAGATTCAAACTCTCCTTCTATTATTGCTCCTAACATAAGCTTATTGTCTTCATTTTCTGGATTATCCTGGAAAGTCGGGTTTTCTCCAAAGGTGCTTTCCATTGCTACAGACAAAAGAGGTGCATTTCCAAATGATTTTGAATTACTCGATGAAGTCAGGACAACAGATGGCCTAGTTTTGTTTTTTGTTTTTACAAATTGCAAACTCGATACATAAGGAAGTTTCACTGGATCAACCATACTGGAAACTGGATGAGAAGTGCCACGTGCACGTACGTAGAAATACCAGTTGACATATCCTTTTGGAATCCCTGGCATTATAAAAGGGTCGTAGTTAGCATCAATAACCAAGTCTTCATTTATTTTGATGCCATAATCAAAAACTAGATCTGTAATTCCTGTTCTTTTTCTTGTACTGTGGACTTTTCCAGTCCTGCGAATGGTATCGTTGTTTATATTTAATGGATTGTGAAATAGCATTATGTTTCCTCCATTCATCAGGTATTGGTCGAGAATAAATTTATCTTTATCACTAAACTTCTCCTTCGGATCGGCTAGTATTATTCCATCTACACCCTCTAGTGCGTCAATCGCTCCATTGATATTAATGTCTTTTATGATATAAGAATCTTTAATTTTCATACGCGCACCTTGCGTGTAAGGGACGTCTAACTCTCCATGGCCGTGAACAAAAGCAAGTGTTTTTTTATTTCTTATGGTCGCTTTTGAGAGTGCTTGCATGAATTTATACTCGAGGTCATTTATTCCTCTCTGAACGCGATCTTCTAATTGCTGGTTAAGCTGGTATTGACCGCCTTCTAAGAACCGAATGTGATCGACAGTTGTGCCACGATATTCGACAACTGCACCAGGAAAGATCTCTACAATATTTGAAGCTCCTTTTCTTTTGAAATTAATATCTGCTGGGCGAATACCCTGACCTTTATTGTAGAGTTGTTCTTTAATTGCTTCTTGATCTTCCGTAGATCCATCATTCGGGTTGATGAACTCATATTCTATTCTGTCTCCAGCGTAATATTTAAATTCGTCTAATTTATCTTTAACTGCAGTTTGAAGCCGTTTAATTTCTGCAGGAAACTCTCCTTCCAAATATATTTTAAAAAGTATTTTGTCGGTAAGTAATGAGTCACTTTCTAAAAAACCAATAGTTGACTCCGTAAGTGAGTATCGTTTATCTTGGGTAAAGTCAACCCTGAAATCTAAAAACGAAACGATAACATTCAGCAAAATAATTACAGCTAAAACAATAGCAGTCATTAAGCTATAAAAAGCTGTATTAGATAAATTTCTAAAAAATCTTGACTTCATATTGTTTTACTTTCTTAATGCTGTTAATACACTGTGAGATGCGAAAAGGAAGAAAAATATTAAACTGATGAAATAAAAGACATCACTAAAAATTAATACTCCTTTTTTAATTGATTCATAATGAAAATCAATACTTGCATACTGAATAATTCTGTCAAAGCCAGCAAATGTGGCGTAAGAACCTAGTAGGGAGAGTCCACTAAATAAAAACCAACACAAAAACATTGCGATAATAAAAGCAACAATTTGATTGCTAGTTATTGCACTAGAAAAAATGCCGATTGCAACAAAAGTTGCCCCTAATAATACAAGTCCGATATATGAAGTAAGTGCAGCTCCATCATCTAAAACTCCAACGGGGTCACCTAAATAGTGCATCGAAAAGTAAAATGTTATCGTTGGGAGTAATGTAATAACCACTAAAGTTACTCCGGCAAGATATTTCGCAGTTAAAATCTTTAAATCTGATAGCGGTCTAGTGTATAATAATTCAATTGTTCCTGTTCTCCTCTCTTCAGCGAATGAACGCATTGTAATTGCTGGAATTAAGATTAACAAAATCAAGGGGGTCAGATTAAAAAAAGGTATCAAATCAGCAACGCCACCCTCAAGAAGATTGTAGTAGTCTGAGATGATCCAAAGAAATAGCCAGCAGGTTACTACGAAGATTAGCATGAAAATATATCCAATGATAGAGCTTAGGAAGCTTCTGATTTCTTTTAAATATAATGCACGCATTTTTCTAATTTTGGTTCAAAAATAAGTGTTCTTTTCATGGTAGCGCTGTAGAATTGTTAAAGTTTATCAAAATTATACTGTTCAAAGCGTCAGGTAATCTCTTATTCGTCTATTTTTTTAGGGACGAACGGTCATTCATCCCTACAGTATAATCCTAGAACCTCGCGTCACCTCGAGATTTAACTTTTTTAAAAAACAGCATAAGTTGAAATGACGTTGATTGTTTAAGTAGAGCAAACAAACTTGATATAAGAATTCACGTCAAATTGAGTGTGGCAGAGCCAAGCTATTTAAGCGTTGATTATCAATCATATAATAAAATACATCATTGGTATGAAATGAGGGGTCTTAATTTATGTCGGACATTTGGCGCGTATTTTTGTTCCAAAAATCCGTGCCTAGCGGCAGACAGGCGTAACAAAACATGCTCTTTTTGAGATTTAGTTTTTATAATGCGTTTGCTCATATAAAATTTATCCCCAAGCATTATTGATCCATCTATTTCTCCTATCTTTGCACTGATGATTTTATTTTTAAATAGTATCGCTGGCTCTGAAATCGTTGTGATTTTGCTGTTTGTACTGATGTTTTTCGGTGCAAAGAGTATTCCTGGTATGGCTAGAAATATGGGGCGTGGAATTCGTCAAATTAAAAATGCAAGTCAGGATATTCAAGATGAAATTCGTAAAACAAGTACTGATATGCGAAATGAAATGAATATTAATCGCACAATTAATGAAACCAAAGAACAGTTTGAAAAACCATTGCAAGATTTTAACCGCAAAATAGAGGCTTCTACTGAAGAATTAAAAAAGAACGTTGAAATCTCACCTAAAAAACCAGCTACACCACCAGAGTCTATCGCAAAAAATAAGATTGAGAAAGAATTAGAAAAACCTAAAGAAAATTCAAATACTACTAAAGAGTGATTATTGAAATTGGATTAGTTGTTCTCGGCTTAGCGGCATTAATCATCGGTGGTGATTTCCTTGTACGTGGCTCCGTAGGTATTGCTGCAAAAGCAAGACTTTCTAAACTTGTGATTGGGATGACAGTTGTATCATTTGGTACTTCAGCTCCTGAACTAATTGTCTCTTTACAATCTGCAGCGGATGGTTTGCCTGAGATTGCAATCGGAAATGTAATTGGTTCTAATATCGCCAACTTGGCTTTAGTACTTGGACTTACGGTATTGATTTTCCCAATGCCAGTTTCAAGAAATACAATTCGTTTTGACTGGCCAATGATGATGCTGGCTTCCATTTTATTCTACCTGTTTGCGTTGAATTTAAATATTGAAAGATGGGAAGGCGTTTTACTACTTTTAGTACTTGTTGCTTTTATCGTTTTTTTAATAAGAAACTCGAGAAAAAAAGAAGAAGTTCAACTTGATATTCCCAATGATTTAGAAGTGTTAACAAAGAAGATTTCCATTTGGAAACATTTATTATTTCTGTTGTTAGGGCTTGTTGGACTCTATTTCGGTGCCAATTGGTTAATCGATGGAGCTAAAGCTTTAGCTGAACGAGGCGGGTTGTCCAAACACGTGATTGGAATAACAGTAGTTGCTTTTGGTACTTCCGTTCCCGAATTAGTAACAAGTTGTGTTGCAGCGTACAAAAAAGAAACAGATATCTCAGTAGGTAACCTAATTGGTAGCAACATTTTTAATATCATGGTTGTTCTTGGAATAACAAGTATTGTAAAACCAATTGGAATTGAACCAAACGTAATGAGCTGGGATATTCTTTGGATGATTGGTATTTCTTTAATCATCTTCCCCATGATGGTTTTTAGAAAGAAAATAGGACGCTTCAGTGGTTTTGTTTTATTAGCAGCTTATATTGGGTACATTATATCACTTTTTTAAAACGCCTTTGTATTTCTAAAAGACTAATGTCCAATATAAATTAAGACCCCTCATTTCATTTATCCAGACACTACTGTTTCTAAGATGAACTCTAAGAGTTTATGAAAATCTTTTTTTTGCGCATCTGGCAGCAATTAAATACGACCATACATCACGCACGTTTTATCTTTAATCTTTAAGTAAGTTAAGCATTATCAATTGTGAGACTAGCATTAAGTTTTGTGTAATACAAGAGCTGATCAAAGAACAAATCTAATTACGCAAAATCGAATCATTAGAATATTCTAAAACAGAATTTCTGCAGTCGTAGTAAATGTACTTCAGTTCACTAAAAATTTTTGATTCCAATTCGCGTTTAGTGCGGAATTTGTCAGAACACTTTAGGATCTCGTTGATCATCTTATTTTTCACTCTTTTTTCTGCTAAATATATTTTTGCCATGGTTTTTTTAATAAAAGTAAGTATAAGATGACCATATCTTTACTTGTATTTAGATATTAAAACTCAAAATATATGAAAGGACACAAATGTTGGTCAGTAGAATTACTTAGAGATTGTTCTAGGCAACCTGTTTTTGAGTAGTTGGTTGAGCGTTTTATTGTAAATCTTAACTAATCAGGCGTTTAAGTAAGCTGAGAAATTGGTTTATTTGTGAGTTTTGAAAATTGTTAGCAACCATGAGGACATTAAAAAAATATATCTTTACAAAGTAAAAATGGCAACAGAAAACACTATTATTCAGTTAATAAAAGTCCAGGACTTTAATTCAAATGAGGTTGATTTGATTCAAGAATTCAAAGGAAAACCCCTATTGATAATAATCTATAACAATCAGTGTTTGGGTTGTACAGGACGAGCTATTCCATTGGCTCACAAATACAATCAAGAACATGATAATCTTCAGGTAATCGGTATTCATACCAATTTTGGTAAAAGCCAAATAACAGAAGAAGCCATAAAAAGCATTTTTACAACGAAAGAATTACCGTTCCCTATTTATTTGGACAACGACCATAAAGTGTATGACCAGTTTAACTCAGAAGGAACACCCCAGTGGCTTTTAGTTACGCGTGAAGGGAAGTTGTATCGTTCTATATTCGGATCTCAGTTGGGGGCTCAAAATAGGTTGATGTATGCGGTTGAGTCGGTTTGTTCTTAATAGGATATATATCTGTTCATTTCGTTCCCTGTATATGGTTAGAGGAGGATTGCGGGCTGAAAAACTTGATTATCCGCACTGAAACTTCTACCCTACATTTGTCACAATAAATTTAGACACTCCACTGTGAAGCGTTGGCGCTTTATTTTTTCTTCTTTCCTTCTATTTTTTTTATCACTTTTTCAAAATCACTTTCAGAAATCATTTTTTGTTGAGTGACTTTATATTTTTCATATTCTTTCTCGACATTATCTTTTGCTAGTGCGTGCGATATTGAGCCTGCATTACTTAAGATTTTTCTGTCATTCAGGGTTAAAAATCCGTTTAGTTTTTCAATCCAATCTTTCATGTACATTGGGATTCTTCTCATTGCTTGACCTTGTGCAAAAATCAAGTATTGTTCTACTAAATTATTCAAAGAGGTTAATTCTTCTTCATTCAAATAATTTTTGGCTATCGAAACATCTGCTTTTCTAATTTTATCACCTCTCCAATGAGTTAAGCCCATATTATATTTAGAACTATCGGCCCTTAGGCTGATTATTTCAGCAGCAGTCTGTCCCGTAATTGCCCAATGTAATTTATTTTGTACTGTTTTGAAAAAATCAATACTAATATCAAGTGTCGGGTCGTAATCAACACTTGTGGCATAAATATCTGTAATTTTTCGGTAGAATCGCTTTTCCGATGTGCGAATATCCTGTATTCGTCTTTCAAGTTCTTCAAAATAGTCGAAAGGTAAATCAGGATTCTTTAAACGTTCATCATCCAATACAAATCCTTTAACTATATATTCTTTAATATGTTGAGTAGCCCATTGTCGGAATTTTGTAGCCACGTGTGATTTTATTCGGTAACCAACAGAAATTATAGCATCAAGGTTGTAAAATTTTTGCTTACGTTTTACTTCTCTGTTACCTTCTTTTTGAACTTGTAAGAAATCCTTACAAGTTGCATCTTCCTCTAACTCTCCTTCTTCAAATATGTTTTTAAGGTGAATGGTAATATTTTGCGAAGTTGTCTGAAACAACTCAGCCATTAGTTTTTGAGTAAGCCATACTGTTTCATCCTGAAAACGGACATCTAATTTTGTTTCTCCGTTTTCGGTTTGATATATTATTATTTGTGACTTATTCTCTTCCATGAAATGCAATCTCTATTTTATCATTTAATAATTTGTTTCAATGTATCACAAATATATCAATTTACCACCAGTGTGTTGGCAAGAAAATAGCTCTTTTGCAGACTGATGCATCGGCTCGTGTGACGGAGTTTGCGAATCCCGCTGAATCGGGACAAGTTGTGCTGTTTTGTGCACTGGCTGTTCATTTTTCCCATATGTCTCACTGCAAAATTACCGCTTCTATTTCTTTTAGGCTTGTTGGTAACCAGGGCAAACTCATACTTTTTTTAGTCTAAAGTTATCAACATAAAAACCTTAT
>JBBEBO010000210.1:0-32935 GCA_040882265.1 Brumimicrobium sp.
AACAAATCCTACGCCCAACACTTAATTACCCTTAATTAATGGTTCAAAATCCCCCCACAGTTAGTGTATAAAACCCTCAACTCAAACCCTACAAACAATAAAATTCGTGCATTCGTGGCAAACAAATCCTACGCCCAACACTTAATTACCCTTAATTAATGGTTCAAAATCCCCCTACATTTCGTGTAGAAACCCACTCAACTCACACCCTACAAACAAACACTAACCATCACGGCTAAAAGCAGTACTACGTTACATTATCTACCTACCTCTAACTACATCATCAATTTTGTCAATTATTACATTTGCATGTTGTGGGTTTATTCCCACATTTTGGGAGACGGCAATCAGGTCTTTTCTCGATGGATTGCCATTGTTGTTTACTGTAGTGGTGTGAAACCCATTAAAACCGTTGCTTGGTAATAAATCATAGGCGGGTGACAATTTCCATTCGTTGTTGATCAATTGGAAGGAGAAATTTTTTGCATGATCATCACGATTTTGAATCGTTACATTAAAAACCATGATTCTAAAGAGTTGCTTTACTTCTTCCATGTTTTTAGTTAGAAAATGACATAATTGAAGCAAGGATTCATAATCTAAACTAGGTTCTCGATAATTCGCATTTAAAAGCCCTGCGGCACTTACGGTGTGTATTTTACCAGCTGGTGTTCTGTCAAATCGCTCTACACCAAAATACCGATCTTCAAACAAGCGTGTCTCTGGCATTGTAATACCACACTTTTTAGCTAACAACGAATAGTTGTATTCAATCTCACCAATATTATCTGGGTCCTCAGTAGATTTAAATTTTACGAGCCATTCTTTATTCTCAATTTTAACAAAAACTTTAGGACGAGCTCCTCCAGGAGAACCACCGTATTTATAAAAATTTTCCAGACTTTCTCCCTCGTATTCGGTTGTAAGTATTCGTTTAGCTTCTTTCGCCAATTTATCAAAATCAAGTAGTTCGTTATCGTTTGTTTCACTAAAATCAGGGTGATATTCTAAAGCGCCTCTTCCGTTTGTACCTACCAATGCTAAACGTTGAAGGAGAGTTATCTTATTGGGATTAATTCCTTTACTTTTTAAGTATCTGTCTAATATTAAACTTCCCCAACCGTCGGGTAAGCTGTCGTCAAAAACTCCAAAACCACCGTTAAAAGGTATTCGCTTGGCAATAAAAACCTCTTTATTTAAAGGTAGATGAATAGGGGAAATTGAACGGCCATTTTGAAGGTAGTCTTTATCATATTCAAATGCACAGGTGTAGTCGGACGTTAATGCAATCCTACCAACTTTTTGATGGTTCATAAAAACTTCTATGATTTCAATTTTCTTCATTTTTTTGAAGCGCGTTTTCTTTTAGATTCACTTTTTTCCTTTATGACTTCATCTATGCTCGAATATGATTTTTTACTAAATAGTTCACCAAAGACTTCAACACTATCTATAGCTATCGCACATAAAACTAAGTTTCTAAGATTTGTCTCCCCTGTATTCTCGAATTTTCGATAAGCATCGTATCCCACTCCAGCTCGTTTTGCAAAATCCTTTTGTGTAAAGTTTTTTTCAAGCCTTCGAGCTTTTAATCGTTGTGCAATTCCTTTAAGAATAGTATCAACAGAATCGTATTTAATTGTGTTTATATCCATAGTAATCGTTAAATATAAGGATAATTGTGTGATTATACATATTTATTGAAGATTTATTTTTGGTGGTTAAAGTTCAAGGATTAACTCCTTTTTCAACCCTGAACCTTGAATAAAAAGTGAATTAAATTAATAACTACTGATTGAGCTTGGATAATTCAAAGTTAGAAAGTTCAAAGTTGACACCCTATGAACCTTGAACTCAACTTTCTCAATTTTAATGGTTCAAAATCCCCCACAGTTAGTGTATAAAACCCACTCAACTCACACCCTACAAACAAACACTAACCATCACGGCTAAAAGCAGTACTACGTTACATTATCTACCTACCTCTAACTACATCATCAATTTTGTCAATTATTACATTTGCATGTTGTGGGTTTATTCCCACATTTTGGGAGACGGCAATCAGGTCTTTTCTCGATGGATTGCCATTGTTGTTTACTGTAGTGGTGTGAAACCCATTAAAACCGTTGCTTGGTAATAAATCATAGGCGGGTGACAATTTCCATTCGTTGTTGATCAATTGGAAGGAGAAATTTTTTGCATGATCATCACGATTTTGAATCGTTACATTAAAAACCATGATTCTAAAGAGTTGCTTTACTTCTTCCATGTTTTTAGTTAGAAAATGACATAATTGAAGCAAGGATTCATAATCTAAACTAGGTTCTCGATAATTCGCATTTAAAAGCCCTGCGGCACTTACGGTGTGTATTTTACCAGCTGGTGTTCTGTCAAATCGCTCTACACCAAAATACCGATCTTCAAACAAGCGTGTCTCTGGCATTGTAATACCACACTTTTTAGCTAACAACGAATAGTTGTATTCAATCTCACCAATATTATCTGGGTCCTCAGTAGATTTAAATTTTACGAGCCATTCTTTATTCTCAATTTTAACAAAAACTTTAGGACGAGCTCCTCCAGGAGAACCACCGTATTTATAAAAATTTTCCAGACTTTCTCCCTCGTATTCGGTTGTAAGTATTCGTTTAGCTTCTTTCGCCAATTTATCAAAATCAAGTAGTTCGTTATCGTTTGTTTCACTAAAATCAGGGTGATATTCTAAAGCGCCTCTTCCGTTTGTACCTACCAATGCTAAACGTTGAAGGAGAGTTATCTTATTGGGATTAATTCCTTTACTTTTTAAGTATCTGTCTAATATTAAACTTCCCCAACCGTCGGGTAAGCTGTCGTCAAAAACTCCAAAACCACCGTTAAAAGGTATTCGCTTGGCAATAAAAACCTCTTTATTTAAAGGTAGATGAATAGGGGAAATTGAACGGCCATTTTGAAGGTAGTCTTTATCATATTCAAATGCACAGGTGTAGTCGGACGTTAATGCAATCCTACCAACTTTTTGATGGTTCATAAAAACTTCTATGATTTCAATTTTCTTCATTTTTTTGAAGCGCGTTTTCTTTTAGATTCACTTTTTTCCTTTATGACTTCATCTATGCTCGAATATGATTTTTTACTAAATAGTTCACCAAAGACTTCAACACTATCTATAGCTATCGCACATAAAACTAAGTTTCTAAGATTTGTCTCCCCTGTATTCTCGAATTTTCGATAAGCATCGTATCCCACTCCAGCTCGTTTTGCAAAATCCTTTTGTGTAAAGTTTTTTTCAAGCCTTCGAGCTTTTAATCGTTGTGCAATTCCTTTAAGAATAGTATCAACAGAATCGTATTTAATTGTGTTTATATCCATAGTAATCGTTAAATATAAGGATAATTGTGTGATTATACATATTTATTGAAGATTTATTTTTGGTGGTTAAAGTTCAAGGATTAACTCCTTTTTCAACCCTGAACCTTGAATAAAAAGTGAATTAAATTAATAACTACTGATTGAGCTTGGATAATTCAAAGTTAGAAAGTTCAAAGTTGACACCCTATGAACCTTGAACTCAACTTTCTCAATCCCTTAATGATCCAAAACTCCCCACAATTCGTGTATAAAACCCCCAACTTACACCCAACAAATAATACAATTCGTGCATTCGTGGCAAACTAAATCCACGCCCAACACTTAATTTTCCTTAATCTTAATGGTTCAAATTACTAACCACCACGGCTAAAATAGACAAACACTCATTGAACACATACATAACCTCACTCCAGGCAACTATAATTAAAATACCTGCGTTCATATATACAAGGCCATAAAGTATAGTCCAATAATTGTTGCTTTTAATCTTAAATGATTATTTTTGACTCAACAATTGTGTTTTAAAATTACTTGGAGCTACTTATTAATGAAAATAAAAACTTCAATAATCTATTTATATTTTTCTACTGAATTGACTAATAGAGAGGTGAACAATCTCTTTCTTTTCAGTTAAATTAATTGTGCAATTAAAACTAATCTTAAATTTTATTATGATGAGACATTTTACAACTAAATTTTTTAAAAAACTCACCTTAACTGGTGCTTTAGCTCTTGGGTTTATGATTGCTCCTGCGTTTGGGCAACAAACTTATGATTGGTCAATTTCCTCGGGTGGTAATGGAGCTAATTACGGAACATCAGTTGCGAGTGATGATTCAGGAAATGTTTATTATTGTGGATATTTTAATGAAGAAATAGATTTGGATGAAGCTGGGGCTGGTTTTGTGTTAACAGCACCATCAACTGAAACTGATATGTTTGTCTCTAAATTAGATCCAAATGGAAATTTTCTATGGGGAAGGCACTTTTCAAGTACTGGTAGAAACAGAGCCGAGTCAATTACTATAGATGATAATGATAATGTTTATGTTACAGGATACTTCGAAGGCACTGTTGATTTTGATTCAGGGTCTGGTACTTCAGAATTAACATCTGTATCAGATAGAGATGTATTTATTTTAAAATTAGATACTAACGGTGACTTTTTATGGGTAAAACATTTTGGAGGTTCTAGTGTATCTCAAGGATTGGACATTAATTTTAGTAAATTAGATAATGTACTAGTTTCAGGGATTTTTGCAGGTAACTTTACTTTTGATCCAGGAGGTGATGATATAGCAATAAATGCAGCAAATGGTTTGGATGGATTTGCTTTTCGAATGGATCAATCTGGAAATTTGTTGGATTATATTCAAACTGAATCTACAGGAAATGCTTTTAATTACGCTATAGATGAAGATATCGATGGAAATATTTACATCGGAGGTTTTTACACAGGAGATTTAGATTTAGGAGGTTCATTTCAGTATACTGCTACAGATGCTGATTCCGATCCTTACGTTATAAAGTACGATAATACTCTAAGTCCAGAATGGGTCACAATTGGAGCAGGAGTAGGTGAGGGAAGAATTCGTGGTTTACGAGTAGGTACAGACAATAAAGTTTATTTTGCTGGGCACTACGATGATGATTTAGATTTTACTGCTAATAATGGTGTTTTTGGTGTATCCAATATAGATGTTGAAGATCTTTTTGTAGGAAGTTTAAACAAATTGGGAGATATGAGTTGGCTTCATGGTATTGGAGGAACTGAATCGGATTATTTATTTGGATTAGAACTTGACAATGTAAATAATGTTTATACCACTGGTTATATTAGACAGACAGTTGATTTTGATCCTGGATCAGGAAATTCAAGCTTGTCTTCTAATGGCGGAAACAATTCATACATATGGAAGTTAAATAATGCAGGTGGTTTTGAGGATGCAATGCTCTATGAAGCACAATTTGGTTATGATATGTATGTAGCTTCAAATTGGGATGTATTTATATCAGGATATTATAATGGTACAAAAGATTTTGATCCAAGTGGGTCAGTTTCTTCAATGACTTCCACTGGTACAGGGAATGCAGCATATATATCGAAGTTTAGTGGTAATTGTACTCCTCCAGATGTCCCCACATTAACAGAGATAAGTAATGACATCTGTGAAGATTCAACTACAACAATTGATGTTACTGCAGGAAACTTAAATGATGCAAATGAATGGGTATGGTACACGGATTCAAATTTTACAGATTCTGTGTTTACAGGAACATCATACACCACGCCGAGTTTATCAGATACTATGACATACTACGTAAGGGCTGAAGGTGCTTGTTCGGATAGTTCAAACCAAATTACAATTTTTGTTGGTGATCATGTCGCTCCTGAAGTAATTGCTAATGATTTAACTATTGTAGCGGATAGTGGGACTTGCGAAGCTACAGGGGTGGATTTGGGTGATACTATAACTGATAATTGTGTGTTAGATAATATAACTAATGATGCACCTGCGGCCTTTCCTATTGGACAAACAACTGTAACTTGGACAGTTTCTGATTTATCAGGAAACGTAACAATCCATGAGCAAGAAGTAACTGTTGAAGATCAGGAAGCACCTGTTGAAGACGAAACTAGTCTTGATGAAATAAATGAACTGTGTGAAGTAACTGAGTTAACGGCACCAACAGCTACCGATAATTGTGAGGGAAGTATTGTAGGGACACATAATGCTTCTCTGCCAATTACAGATAATATGACAATCACATGGACTTATGAGGATGCAAACGGTAATATAACTACTCAAGACCAAGATGTGGTGATTGAAACCTTAGATGTTTCAACAACTTCAGATGTGGATGATGATGGCGTGACCTTAATTTCCAATAATTCTCAACCAGGAATCTCTTACCGTTGGATCGATTGCGACAACAACAACGAAGGAATTATTGGTGCAACAAATCAAACATACGAACCACAAGAAAATGGTAGTTATGCAGTTATTGTTACTAAATTGGATTGCTCTGATACAAGTGATTGTATTGATGTATTAATTCTTGGCGTTGATGAAAATAACTTAACTTCAATTGAGGTTTATCCAAACCCAAGTACTGGTGTATATACAATTATTTCAGAAGAGATCAATAAGCCTTATGCAGTATTGGACAACAATGGAAGAGTTATTTTGGAAGGAACGTTTAAAAACAACTCAACTGAGATTGATATTTCTAAGCATGATAGTGGGATTTACTTCTTGAATGTAGAGGGAAGTGTGGTGAAGTTGGTCGTGCAGTAGGTTTACCGCGGAGTTACGCAAAGAAGGCGCAGAGGTCGCTGAGTTTTTTTTTGGGGAAAAGGCCTCTTGAAGGTTTATACAGCGTATAAACGTCCTTCAAGATGTCTTGAAAGAAAAACGTAAGTCCTCACGAAATAGTGTTATTTGGATTGGAATAATGGGCCTCCCGATATATCCAGACACTCTGCAAGCTACGGAGACACTTACTTCGACCCGCTATTAGCACAGCGCAATCACCTTTCATTTCGTTTCAATTGGGGGAGAAGCTTCTTAAAGGATATACAGCGTATAAACGTGCTTCAAGATGTCTTGAAAGAAAAACGTAAGTCCTCACGAAATAGTGTTGTTTTGGTTGGGATAACGGTGCTCTTCAATACATTTAGTAATCCGCTAATAGCTTCATCCAAAACACTAGATCACCTTTGATATCCTATCTCGATTTATTCTTAAAAACTAGAAAAAGGACACTTCCTATTGTTACACCGAGAAGGTTTGAAAGAAGATCCTCTATAGTAAACGCTCGGTAGGAGACGAGTAGGTGAGTGGTTTCAAAAAGGGCTGCTATCATGAAGGATAAGGCAATTATTTTAATTACCCGGAATTGTGTTTGCCTGAGAAATATTGGAGCTATAACAAATGCCGTAGGAATAAAGACGAGTGCGTGAATTAAATGATCTAATCGAAACCCTGAATAGTTGTACCGATTTAAACGCATACCATTTTCTAGAGGAATGATATATAGTAGAAACAGTGTTAAAAAATACAGAATAAAAAACCAAATATACATTTGATTTTTACCTTTTCTTAGTTTGAAATTTGTGGGTTTTTCACCGCTTCCTCCAAACTTTGATTGCATCAACTTTTGATCTTTTGCTTCTTTTATAGATTGAGGATAATGATTAACCAACCAATAAATAAAAGCATTGACATTTATCTTATCCTCTAGCATTTTATTTTTTCTCGATTGATAAATGTTTTGCGTTTCTGAATCTTCAACAAGTGATTTGATTTGTTCAAAGAACGCATCTTTCTCATTGATAGAATAACTGTGTGTAAGGTGATATCTTTTTTCTAATTCTTCCAGCACACTGATTCTGCCCGCGTAATCATTCAATCTGACAGAAGGAATACCTAAACAGGCCGCTTCCATCGCCATACTTTGAGAATCACCAATCACCAAATTACAATGTGCCATTACATGGTGAATGTCGTTGGGATTGATGGAGAGACGATAGTTATCGAATACGGAGTCTAATCGCTTTTCACTGGATATGATTACATTCCCAAATTGTTGAAGGTAATGAACGAGTTTTTTAGCGGTTTTTTCTTCTATCCCTCTTTTTCCATAATCATGGTGGGCGTTAAATGCTGTAAAACGGAGTAAGAAGTTCTTTTTCTCTAAATTAATGTACTTTCCAGCGATATTTTTTGATGGTACAAACTGCTCTGGTCGTAAGAAGCTCAATTCGTGGTAGCCGTTGTAACCGATCTTTTTCTTTTCCCATTTGCCTAATTGACAAATTTGCGGAGTAACGATGTGTGTAGAAAATGGAAAACTTAGTTTGGCATAAAGTGGAATGACCTGTGCATCATCTTCTACAAAATTTAAAAATGGGATTTTTAGTTTTTTGCTGATCCAAGGAAGTGTAAAAGAAGTTCCGAGCATAAGGTCGGGTTGAAAATCGTTTACATACCTCTTTACTTTTCTGTATTGAAGAATAAAATTAATGAAAAGCGAAAATAAATTACTCTCTCTATCTGTTCGATGAGTTGTGTTGATGAATTCTACTCCGTCGTTGTGCAAAAGTTGAGTGAGCACATCTTTGTTACGTGCAATGACTAAAACGGTATGATTCTCCTCTTTAAAACGAGCAATAGATTGTTTAAACAGATGATACTGTGCAGGATGGTTTATGTGAAAAAGAATATTCATTTATTCTACCATATTTTTTGTCCACACCTCTAAATATTTTTCCTTAGCGAATTTTTCTTTTGCTAAGGCTTGAGAATTTTGACCTAAGCGCATTAAATCTTCATCAATTAAAGACATTAACTTTTCCAAAATTATATCGGTGTCTTTTTCTACCAGTATTCCATTTTCTTTGATAAAACGATGACTTTCTCCACTGTTTAATACTAATAATGCGTTTCCAGTACTCATCGCTTCAATGATACTTTGTGACGGAAAATTGTCTGGTTCAATCAGTGATACAAAGATCTTGGATTGGAGTAATTTCTCATGAAGATTGTAGACAAATCCAAAATGTACGCGTCCACTATCTATATGCTGTTTCAACTTCCTTTTTAATATGCTTTCAAGCGGACCACGCCCATAGAAACCAAATTTCCAGGAATCATAACGTTTGTCCTCGCAAAATTTCATGATAATATCAGCAAATAATTCGGGGTTTTTACGTTCCTTAAATTGATGTGCAAAAATAATGGTGTTCGTTTTCTCTTCAAAATTCACCTCTTCTATTGAACCTGCATAAAAGGGGGTTTCAAAAATTGTTGTATCGGAGTCAATTATATTATTCAAATAGTTCTTAAAGTATTTATAGAATCTTGTTTTGACCGAAGGGCTGACAAAATAAAAATGATCGACTTGATCAAAATAACGATAATCCTTGTAAGCAAAAGACCGCGTTACACTTTCAGGGCTGGTATAATCTTTTATTATTGTGTTTTTGAAATACTTCCGCAATGTTTTTAAATTGATCAAATCTTTATCAGAAACAATTATGTCAGGATTCGTCTGAAGGATTTTTTTTCGTGCGTTTAATAAAAATGGGTCAATTTTGAACCCGTGAAAAAAGAAAAGATTTAAGAATGATTGTATTAAGGAGGAGCGCGTCATTTTCACGATCATTAAACGTTCCATGAATAGATCATTATCCCAAATATGCAAATGCTTTTCTTTTATCTTCCAGTACAAGTCCTCATTGATAAAAACTGTTACATTCCAATTTGTCTTAAAAAGGGCGTAGGCAATTTTTAAGTAGCGTGACTCCTGACCGCCAAAGTTTCGGTTACAAATAATTAGTCCTATGCTTTTTTTGTTCTCCAAACTTTATTTAAATAATATCTTGTTCAATTTCTAATTCTATTCCGTATTTATTGCTCACCTTTTCTCTAATATAATAGATTAACTCAACGATTTGTTGCCCTGTTGCATTTCCTTTGTTGACAATAAATCCAGCATGCTTTTCAGAAATCGCAGCATCACCAATTTGATAACCTTTTAAACCTAAATCTTCGATGAGCTTGCCTGCATAAAAACCTTTTGGCCGCTTAAATACACTTCCGGCATTTGGCATTGTTCGGGGTTGCTTTATCCATCTACTCTCTTTTATTTTATGCATGTGGTTTCTGACACTTTTTTCATCTGACGGTTTAAGTTGAAACCATGCTTCTAAGATCACCCAGTCTTTATTTTTTTGGAAAAGGCTATTGCGATAAGATAAATTAAGTTCTTCTGTTGTTTTTGTTTCAATTTGAAGTGTAGCTTTATTGAGTACGGTTACCTGAATCAAAATATCTTTAATTTCCATGTTCGCATCACCTGCGTTCATTACGATAGCACCAGCAACTGAGCCAGGAATATCATAGAATGATTCAAACCCTGACAAGCCTCTTTCGGCACAAAATTCACTTATTTTTTTTAATTCAGAACCAGCTTGCGCTTTTAATACTTGATTTTGCTCTATTTCAAATTTCTTAAAACAATCATTAAAAATTAAAAAGCGTTCGTCATAATGCGCTTTCGAGAGAATAATATTATTACCACTCCCAATAATGAAAAAAGGGCTTGTATCACTTAAAAAATGCTTGATTTCATCAATATTTTCGGGAAATACAGCTTCACGACAGGTGGCTTTTATACCGTAGCTGTTGTAGTTTTGAAGAGAAAAGTGAACCTGTTTCATCTCAATTATCGTTTAAGGTATCCCAAAACTATTTTGAAATCATTCTTTGAGAAGTTAAATACTTCTGATAGTTTGTACTTTGTTTGTTTTAAATACAATATAAGGAAGAGTACAGCACCTAAAGCATATGAAAATGTTGAAGCTAATGCCGCTCCGAAAGCTCCAAATTCTGGAATCCATAGCCAATTTAAAATTAAATTAAGTATTAATGCAGGTATCATTGCTTTTATGGTAACCATTGGCTTACCTTGACCGACGAGATCCATATTGAGTACTTTGTACAATGTAAGTAATACCACTCCTGGTAAAAGGGTTGTTAGCACGAAAGCGCTTTCAACAAATAACTCACCAAAGAGGACAATAATGATGTAATGTGAAAGTAATGCGATAAAAATAGCGATCAGCAATACGATAATGAGCGTTACTCTCAACAATAACATGATTTTTTGAGAATATTCTTTCTGATTAGTCGATGTTGCACTTCCCGCCACAACTATTGGGGCAAAAATCATTGGGATTTGCCATAAATATTCTGCTAGTTTCGCTCCTTTGGTATAGATTCCCGTTTCATAATTTGTAGATAAATGATCGAGTAATATAATATCTACTTTGTAATTCAGACTGAGAAATAATAACGCAAAAGCATAGATGATTCCGAGGCTTAGAAGACTTTTTATAACCTCTTTTTGAATATGGAATGAAAGTTTAAACTGAATCTTTTTTGAGAAAAGGAGTAAAACGCTAATCAGTAAAGACCCTATTAAAACAGCGATGAGCGCACCACTTACTTTAAAATCTAAGAAGATAATGAGTAAAATAGCCGTT
The DNA here is from genome assembly GCA_040882265.1 of Brumimicrobium sp. GTDB lineage: Bacteria > Bacteroidota > Bacteroidia > Flavobacteriales_D > Crocinitomicaceae > Brumimicrobium. Next base: position 11,420 of record JBBEBO010000210.1, read on the forward strand.
AAGAGTTGAAATAAAGTGGGAATCCATGAAAGGTTTCCAAATCCTCTAATTCGATTCTTTCCGAGAAATATACCCAAACTGAACTTATGAAAAAGAGCAAAAGGGACGATAAGTGCAGTTAATACTATTAGATAGGAGGCCGTTTCAGGTTGTGTGAAATAAATAAGTAGAAAGGTGAGAGTCGTTGTGATTATCGTACTAAAAAACCAAATCTGTACAACGCCTGTAGTTATTTTATCATCAGAAAACTTTTTTTTTCCTATCAAATGAGTGACTGCAGGACTCACACCTAAGGAACCAATAGCAATCATTAATGAGGAATAAACCAGTAAAGAAGATAACACTCCATTAAGCTCAGGTCCAAGAAAACGTGCTGTAATGATTGAGTAAAACAAACCGAATAGAATGACAAGAACCTTGCTTTTTAAAATGTAAAGGGTTTTATGAATAAATGGCTTCACCTAGTTTTCTTTTTTTCTTGCTGGAATTCCGTAAACCGTAGTGTTTGCTTCAACACTTTTTCTTACAAGAGATTTTGCACCAATTACTGCATTTTTTCCAATTCTTATGTCTCCAACTACTGTTACACTGGAATATATCCGAACCCCCTTCTCGAAGTAAGGATAACCTTGCTCTTCGTCTTTTTTTCCATGACTTCCTAGCATGGCATGTTGATAAATTCTTGCGTCACCTTCGATCACTACTCCGTCACCAATTATTATGCTTGTTGGATGAGGAAAGTAAACATTTTCTCCAATATCGTTTTTATAGGAGATATGGCAGGATCTTTTTGTCAGTTGTTTATATTTATAATAGGCTGCTAGAAAATTCCAAAACTTCCCTTTTTTCGATTTAAAGAATTTCCCAATTCTATAATTCAGTAATAATCGAAATGAAGGATTGGTCAGGTAAACATACCATTTTTTGGTGAAGGAAGTTCCTCCATGGTATCGCATGTCTGACTTGATCAAACGACGCAATTCTTTTACTGTCATTCTACTTGATATTTAATATTTAACTTATCCATCTTTTCAAGTAAGTTATTATAACCTCTGAATATTTGCCAGGCATTATTGATTGTCGTTTTTTTATCGGCGATCAATCCTGCTAGTAATAGTGTGATGCCTGTTCTAATGTCTGTGGCTTCCACTTCAGCGCCGAATAATTTTCTTCCTCTTGTAGCGATATAAAGTGTGTTGTCTTCAACATATCCTTCCATTCCCATTTTTTGAAGCTCGTAGAGGTATTGGTATCTGTTTTTAAACCTGAGATCGGTCACCATCGTTGTTCCAATACTTGTTGCCCCATAGAGTGCCATTACAGGCTGAATATCGGAATTGATTCCCGGGTAAGGTCCTGTGGCTATTTCCACTGGTGAAATATTACATTTACCAACGACTGCATCACTTCCTTGAAAGTTAAGCGTTAGACCACTTTTCCTGAGGTGTAAGAGTGGTGCTTCTAACTGTTCCTTTGGAAAGTTTTTTATCTTAATTTCACTATTTGTGATTGCCGCAGCAACTGCCCAAGTGATCGCTTCCGCATTATCTGGGATTACTTCATGCTCTGCACCTTGTAAACTACTTACTCCTAAGATGGTAATGCTTCTGGAACCATTCACTTTTATTTCAGCTCCCATTTTTGAAAGCAGCTCAATGAGGTCTAGAATTTCAGGGCGTAAATGTGGATTTATAATTTCGGTTTTTCCTTCCGCCAGTACAGCGCATAATAAAGCATTTTCTGTAGCTCCTGTAGAGCGAATATGTAATTCAATTGTTGTTCCCTGAAGCTTACTTTGATTGCTTTTTGAAAAAAGTTGATTTTTTTCCTGCCAAACCGCTGCTCCTAATTTTGTTATTAGCTCAAAATGTAAATCGAATTTACGATCTCCCAGTTTACACCCTTCTGGAAGTGGAACTTTAGCTTCTCCAAATCGAGCGGTTAAGGCGCCTAAAATAAGTAGTGTATTGCGGATTGATCTTTCATTCCAGTTTAGTTCGGTATTAAGTGGTTTACTTTCGGTTATTATAACGCTGTTTTCAAGAATATCTACTTCCTTACCCAAAAGCCTTAACATATCTATATGAATTTGCACATCGAGTAGGTGAGTGGGGAAATTGGTTAAAGTAATTGATTCTTTCGTCAATAATGATGCAGCCAGCATGCGCAAGGCACTGTTTTTTGCACCACTAACGACTACTGTACCACTTAGTTTTCCAGGGAAAATATGTATTTTTTGTGGATATTTCATAAATTACCGAATGGTCGGTACTTTGTTTGGATCAACACCCTTATACTTAAAGTACCAATTTAAAAATTGATTAACACCATCTTTAAACTCGGTTTGCGGTGAAAAATTATATTTATCTCTCAAATCACCATTGTTTGAGCACGTATGTACCATATCACTCTTAGGTTTTGGTGAAAGTATCAGATTTGCTCTCTTATTGGTTCCCTTTTCTAGCAAATGGATCAGTTCGATAATTTGCTTGGGTTGTTCACTTCCCACATTAAATATTTGATGTCCTTGAATTGGCATTTTATTCAACAGTAGCTGAACAGCGTGAATAACATCGTCGATATAAGTAAAATCTCTAAACATTTCACCTTCATTAAAGAGGTGAATTTCTTTTCCACTAAAAATAGCCTCTGTAAAATTGTACATGGCCATATCTGTACGAGACCATGGACCATAGACCGTGAAAAAACGCAACCCAACGGATGGTGTTTTGTACATGTGGTAATACGCCTCAGCGATTCGTTCATCACTTTGCTTGGTAGCTGCATAGGTGTTTAGCGGTTGACCTAAAGGAGTTTCTACCGATAAACTATTTTCCGAAGCATTTCCATAAACACTACTGCTACTCGCAAAAAAGAAGTTTTTAATGTTGAATTTACGTACATTTTCAATGATGTTGGTAAATCCTAATACATTTGATTTTACATATTCTGTATTTTCTTCTGGTGTTGAGCGTACTCCTGTTTTTGCTGCGAGATGCATAACGACATCGAAATTGTGCTCAATAAATATCTTTTCTAGTTGATCCTCATGACTGATGTCCAATTTAATAAACCGAATATTTTTATACGATGAACTTTTTGTTTCTTGATTTTCTTTGACTTCATGTATTCCTAACTCATTGAGACGATCTATTTTTATTGAATCATTGTTTTTTACAGGTGAAAGATTATCGATACCAAGGATGGTGTGTCCATCAGAAGCCAAGACTTTTGTCAATGAAAAACCGATAAAACCTGCTACGCCCGTTATTAGGATGTTCATTTGTTGGAGTTTTTTTGGATTTTGTCATACACTGTAATTATTCGCTTAGCGATCGAGACATCGTCTAATTTTAATTCAAGGATGCGTTTTCTGCCCGAAGGATCTTTTTGTTGTTTGAGAAGTGTAAAGGCTTTTTCAGTTTTTTTCACTAGATTTTCTACTGATTGCTCGGCGACATAATACCCCAAAGTATTTTTAAATAAATTTGATGCATCCCCAACATCCGTTGAAACGACTACAGTATTACACGCCATTGCTTCTTTTGTTACATTGGATGAACCTTCCCAACGACTCGTAAGTAAAACAATATCTGCGGCATTAAAATATGTTGGGATTTGATTTGGATCAATGTCCTCAAGGGAATAGAAATCTATATCGTATTTTAATTTTAGCGCTTGAATAACCTCTTTTGCCAAAGCATAATTTTTTTCATACCTATTTTGTGATGAAGGAAAGAGTATATTAATCTTGTTTGTGCTCCAACCTAAAGATGCCGCAGCTATTTTTTTATCCATTGGTTTAAATAAATCTATATCTATTCCTTGAGGAATTGTAGTAATCTTATTTCGTTGGGAGAAGGTTGCACGTATACGATCTGAAACAACGATAATCTGTGCAGCTTTTTTAGTCACTAACCATTTAGCAAGCTTAATTGAAAGTTTTTTAAAGAAAACATCAGAACCTAAAAAAGTTACGACTACATTCCCTTTAGGACTTGCCAGAATAGAAACCACCCCTGAAAACGAATAATGAGCATGAATAATATCAGGTTGTTCTTGTTTTATTATTTTTCTTAGCTGAAAATAAGATTTGATATAGCCTAATGCCCCTTTTCCTTTTAAACCAACACCTTTGACTTCAATTGGAAAAGCTCCCTTTTCAAAAGCTTGAATTTCGCGATCAACAAACATGGGAGTTTTGTTAGTGCGTTTTTCTTTTCCTATGGAAAGAACTTTTAAGTTATTGGAGGTTTTCAAAATCTAAGAAGTTCTTGATTTTTTAATGATTCTTTTGATGGTGTTTTTAGCATTTTGCAATAGCAACTCCTTTGTCCACTGCATTCTACTGTCATTCCAGCGTTGCGGATGAAAAGTAAACATAATTTGATTGGGGAGTTTATTGGCTTTCGCAGCAGCAATAATTTCATCTGTTTTATGAAAAGACAAATCAAACCCAGAGTCTACGCGATCTCGAACACTTACTTTATCACCATCCCATTTTCTACCCGTATCGGTGAGGTAGAATACTTCTTTAAAATCAACATCGAAGTACGGCTCGCCAATAATACCGTAATCACGATAATCATAATGTTTCCATAAATTTTTACTGTCATGTTTTGACATTGGACTGCCATGCATACAAATAGTAGATACTTGAGCTAACTTTCTTAATTCTTTCAAATTCTTTTCAAAATCTTTAATTCCTTTTTCGAGATTACCTTTAGTAGTGGTTAAACATTCGTAATGATAACCGATTTCATGACCTAATTCATGGATGGCTTTGATGATGTCGTCATCCCAGCTTTGCGGTACAGCGCGAAAGTAATAAACGCCTTTTATATCATTCTCCGCTTGCAATTTTGCAAAAGCCAGAGAATTTAAAGGTAGCAAATCTACATCGTGGCGTAGAACTATCATGTTGTCTTTCGGTGATTGTAAAAAATCTTCAAATTTTTGAAATGAATATCCTGCTTCAATTAAGGATTGAAGTAATTCTCTATATTTTTTAAGGGTGAAATCGCTCATTTAAACTCGTATTGATAGTCTGGGTTTTCTTTCATTCGCTTTGCACTTTCAGGATGATTTTCAATGAACCAAGTAATGAAACTAGAAACATTAATATACCCTTTAAATGCTTCTTGACTCTTTTGTTCAAAACGTTCTCTTGCATCAGTATCAGTAATAAGTTCAATCGCTTTTTCTAGAACGCCTTGTGATGAAGTAAATTGAAATAGAAGTCCGTTCTTTCTTTGTTCATTTGTATATCCTGTTTCGAGAGTGCTCACAAATATAGTGGGTGTTCCTAATGCTACACATTCTGATGCCATCGTTGCACCTTCACCAATATAGAGTGAAGCATATTTCATAATGTCAAATATTCTATCAGGTTCAATATTTAGCTTATATTGTTCAAGTTCATCGGGAAGCTTACTTTCTGATGAAATAAACACTTTAGCATGCTTTGATAAAGACTGAACCATATTTATTTTATCTTCATTGTCAAAACCACCCTGACCAATATCATGACTTGCATTCCAAGATACAAAACGTATTAAAACGTATTTATCGTCTGATTCAACATTAAGATCGTTTAGAATTGATTGGTTCGGTTGATAAAGATTGTTGTGCAGATAAGCCAATTCCAGATACCCATCAAACATAATATGGTTTTCACCTAGTCTTTTCTCATAACAGTCAGGAGAAACAAAAGTGTTTACAAAGGGTTTTATTATCAACCAAAGTAATTTTGCGTTTTCTGTATCAGTAAATAAAATATATGGTTTTCGTCTCAGGAAACTGGTAAATGCTAAGGTCGGTGATGCCTTTCCAACTAGAATATCAGCTTTAAAACGTTTAGTGATGTTGTTTAATTTTCTGGTAGAATTCAAAATAGTAAAAAGTTTATTGAGCAGCCCTTTTTTATTACTACCTACCTTTTCGTAGGGAATATTAAATCGTTCCAATAATGGATAAGACATTTCTTTATCAACAGCAACAACTTTAACGTTATGACCACGATTATTTAATTCAAAATACGTGTGTCGAAATACGTGAACATGATGGGGATGTCTTACTTCAATTAATATGTTCATTTTGCTTTTCAATTATTTGTTCTAACAACTTCCAATCTTCGTTGCTTAGTTTAATTTTTTGAGATGCTTTTACCGAAAGATTAAATGATTCATTTTTTCTTTTTAGCGCTACATGTTTTTCTTTAAGCGTAGACTCGATTTTTTTTAGCTCTTTTTCGTAATCATTACAAACTTCTTCATAGTTAATGCTTATCATATTTACTTTTGCTGAATTTAAAAAGGAAGTAATTGAATGATTCATCATATTAATGTCATGAACTACTTGTTCGAAAACTTGTTCCCTTGATCCATCTGTAATCGATGCTCTCTGTTTATTAACAGTTATATTTCCTACGAGATCATTTTTATTTTCTTGAATCCCGAGTATGAGTGATTGTACATTGAAGAATATATCTCTTTTTATATGAATGAATATTGCATCTGGAAATAACTTATGCATATATTCAAGTTCAGAATTGATTCTTAAATTCTTAGCAATAAATGGAGCATTGAATACCTGTCCCATTGCATAAATGCTGTTCTTGATCTTATCATCATCCTTTCTTTGGAACCAATATTTAAATATTTTTCCTGCTTCTGATGGTGCCCATATTCCTTTCATTAAACCATAATCACTCGATAAGCTTTTATCATTATACGGTGTCAATAGTTTCCTTGTTAAATAGCTTGTAGTAACCGGAGATTTTAAAAAGACTGAACTAAAATTCGTGATGTAACTTGTCTTATAATGATAAGCCAGAAGTTGGTATAAAAGAGTAGTACCTGATCTTGGCGCCCCTATAATAAATATTGGGGGTATTTTTTTAGTTTTATCTATTTGCTTAATAAATTTATTCTCAAACAAGTTTAGAGGATTTACATAGAAAAGTAAAAAACGTAATGGTTTCCCGACCAATCGGTTCAAAAAGTATTTAGTGCTTTTTTTCTTCAATACGATTCTCGATTATTTTAATTTTCGGAGAACTGATAAACCCACTTTTCCGAATTTAAAAAGTAGAGGCTTTAAAATTAGAAGATACCGGCCGTGTTGAACGGTCTTTCCACCAAATTGTTCTTTGTATTTTCTAACTCCGTAGGTTTCATCTGGTCTACCTGCTCCCATAAGATCAACTTTTTTCAGATGATTTTTAAAACTAAAGTCTATTGTAGCAAGCACCGCTAAATGTGTAGGAAATATCTTTTTGTGATAATTTCTTATTCCACAATAGTACATTGTGTAAATACCGCGACCTCTTAAAACAGGACAAAAAGCTCCTCCAATGATTTTATCGTCATGTATCACTTTGAATACTACAAAACTTTCATTATTCAACATCTCTCCAAAAAAATTAAAAGGCGGCAAGGGGAGTTTAACTCTTTTCTCATATAGTTCTCTCAGAATCTCGTAGACTTCTCTAACTTCTTGCTTTGTCCTACACTGACTATACGTAGCACCATTTTTAATACTTTGTTTGATCTCCCTTCGTCTGTTGTATTTGAGTGATTTTAAATAATCATCGATATCTTCGAAATTAGTTGTCTCTACCTGTACATTTAAATGTTGGTTGTGCTCCCATTTTATGTAAGACGAATGAAACTCGGAATAATCAAAAAAATTCCTTACTTCCAAGTATATGAGTTGCTTTCTGAAATGCTGTGCGAGTAGATTCACTAAGTACTTGGAGGATGATTGATCTGTAAATAATGGACCACCATATATAACGCCCCGTTTCGAAAAGTATTTTTTTATACCTCTTTCATTATGAATAGTTACTACGGCTAAAGCTTTCATCTTGTTTTGATCGTCAGATACCGCAATTACTTCAGCTTTGTGATTTTCGAGTGAATTGATAAACTGATAAAATGCTGGAGTTTGAAAAGGGGAGGCTAAGGAATTTCGATTTAAAAACTCTTCCCATTTGTTTTTATCAACATCGTCATTTAATGCTATTCTCATTTTCTTTTTACTTATCAACTGATTGTTTACCTCTTTTGATCAATTCTTTCTTTATAATAACCCTCAAGGTTTTTTTATTCAGCTCCGTTACTTTCAAGCGTTTTTAAAATTTGAATAAAATCTTTTTTGTGATCAGAAAACTATTTAGGGTGAAAAGTATCAGTGTGCCAGTTTAAGACTAGAATTCCATCATGTTTTTAGTCTCTTCAATCACCTCTTCTCGTTTTTTTCTCTCTTCAGCCATAAAACTTAAGTCTAAAATATTTAATATTTAATGCTTAACTCATTCTCTAGTTTCTTGACACATTCCAATTACTTTTTTTTTAAATTTTTTTAGTGTCTTACTCAAATAATGATAAGATATAAAAATACGTTCTATGTCATGGGTTGCAGCTACTTTAATATTCATGTCTTAGAGACTCATATCATTGAATTAATGAGTGATATACGTTAATTAAATTGTTTACTATAATTTTATTATCGTATTTTGATAGACTAGACCCTTTAAAATTGTTATCTATTTTATTTTGAGCTAAATGTTTAACAGCATCTGCAATGTTATCAATGTTTGGTTCGATAAATATAACTTTTGGGTAGTTTTCCAGAATCTCTCGAATATCTCCAACATCAGTAGAAATAATCCATTTGCCACAAGCAGCAGCTTCTTTTATAAACTGAGGAGAACCTTCATCTTTCGACGTCAGTAGACAAATGTCTACCGCGTTCATTAAATGGGCTACTTGTTCTCTTGAATACCCTTTCAGCTCCAGGAGCTCGGTGTTTTTTATTTTTTTTATAGCTTCTATTGCAAGTTTCGGATTTTTGATTGAACGATTAAAACTCGATGAAAATAACACATAATTTATTTTAGGACTAAGCTTAAAATTTTTTCGAGCTTCTTCCTGGTCTATTTTCTTAAAGATATTAAAATCAACTCCACAAGGTATAACACTACTGTTTTTAGGATTACCTGCAATTATTTTGAGGCGGTTGCTAACAAAAATATTATAATTTGCTCTATTGATCGCTAATTTTGAAAACCTAAGTGATTTTTTTTGATGAATATCGGATCCATGATAGGTTACAACTATAGGAATTTTCGATTGAAAAGTAGCAAGTAGTCCGCTAAGACCGTAATGAGCATGGACGATATCATAATGGTTTTTTGAAAGGTGTTTTTTTAACTTTAGAATTGCTTTGAAATAACCGAAATATCCTCCTTGATTAATAGTAAAAAGATTTACTTTAATCCCTTTTTGTTCTAAAATTTGTTTTTGATCCAGAATAAACGGCACGATATATCCTTGAGAACTGCTGCAAACGAAAAGAACTTTCATGCTAATACCCTTTACGTTTATTACTGATTTTAAAATTGATGAAATCCGAATATTTTTTTAATTCCATCAAATACCTTGGATAAGGTTTATGTTTTTTTGCATACAACGGTTCGTAATTGTAAGTTTCTAAATATGGAAATGCTATTTCTTCTATCCGTTTTATTATTGAATTATTATAATCTAAAAACTTCTTGCTATTCTGACTGTTAACCGTTAGCTTTTGTTTGTTATCACCATGTTTTTCAGAAGATTTTTCAAGTTCAAGCATTTTGTGCTGAAAAGAAATCCCAAGAAAATCGCAAATTTCTTGAAGTTTTGTTTTAGGGGAGGCTAAGAGATCTTCGTACCTCAATTCAAAATAGAAGTCAGTTTCATTTTTAAAGAATTGAGCATTTTCTAGTTCACACCTCCATTTTTCAGTCGTCCTTAGCATACTTTTATTCCAAGTTTTTTTTACTGACAGAGCTCGATCTCTTGGATCACGAATAATATGGATCACTTTTCCTTCAGGGAACTCATTTTTTAAAATATCTAAATGTCTTAGATATAATGGGGTTTTATCTCCCCAAATTGCTCCTTCATTCCATTTTTGTCTTCCATGAACTCCGTAATATTTTAAAGCGGCTTCAATATAATCTTTAACTGTTTCAATTTTGTTGAAACTCATTAATTCATCTCTTTTCGGAAATGGAATATTTTGTTGCCGTTCTCGAAATTTACTTGTTTTTATTATGTCTTCAACCTCATCTAAACTAATGTTTTCTTGTTTTAAAATATTAGGAATAAAATGAGTCTCTATTACTGGTATGTTTATAAGATTATTTCTATTAAGTAAATCTCGTAGTAATTTGGTACCACTTCTTGACAATCCGACTATGAATAGTGGACCGTTAAATTTATTATTTTTCATGAATAAAAATTAAATGTTATACCCTATGATTTAATCACTTTTTTGTTTTGTTGAGAAGCATAATACCCTATTAAACTAATTATTGCGCCTAAAAACACAAATATGATTAACCGAAATGATATACCTATCATTTTTCCACCAAATGATGTTACAAACTGTGTTAAAAATAACATATAAAAAGTTGCTTTCAAGGTTTTTATTTTGTTTGATTTTTTAAACTTAAGTTTTTTAAACTCTGTTTTGTATAAATTATATATTCCGTAAAAAACTAAAAAATACATTAGTAATCCTACTATTCCAATAGAGTTTACAATTAGATTATAATCTACGTGTAGATTTCGTTCTCCAAATCTACCTTTAGCATAATTGCCTGCTGAATAAAATGCCTCTAAACCAAAAAGTTGTTTAATAGGCTCATTAAAATCTTGAATTTCATCCCATACATAAAGAGTTTCTAAATAACGACCTTCTTCTTCAATGGCATCATCATCAAATCTTTTTTCACGTGCATCAAAACGTTTTTCTAAAATAGGGGCATAAAAAGGGTAGGTAACAACACTAACAAAACCAATAAACAAACTTATTTTGAGAAATTGTTTTATTTTTAGATTAAAAAATCCATAAATCAATAACCCAAAAATCAAGGTCAAAATTGCTGTTCTTTTAAGAGAAATAATTAAAAGCAACATTAATATAAAAAATATAAGAGCAACAATATTCTTTTTTATTGTTGATATTTTCAGGAATTCATTGAAAAGTGGATAAAGTAAAACACAATATGATAATAAGTACCAACTATCACCCAAATTACCCATAAGAAAACTTTGGTCTTCGGTATAGGAAGATATGCCAATATTAAAAATATTACTTAAAATAAAATTTATAACCAATATTATTGAACTAGCAATTAACGATTTTAATAGGATTTTGAAACGATATGGCGTGTTAAAAAACTCATATCCTACAATTAAAAATAACATTGATATTAGTACCTTCAAAGAATTAGAAGCAGAAATCAACATATTTGAACTAAAAAGTATATTTATTAAGACGTAAATTGTAAAGAGGATGAGGAAGCTAAAGTTCCTAATGTTTTGAGGTTTACGTATAACAAAAACAAAAACTATCATTAACATTAAGGAAGCTCTTATGATAGGCAAAGCACCTCCTTTTGAGAAAAAAGCAAGAAGAATATCAAATACAATATTTAAAGGGATAATATAATATAATATAAATCTCATTTATTTATTACTTCCTTGATTAAAGCATCATATTGATTGTAGATATTAATCTTATTGAATTTACTTATAGTTGTATTGTTTTCCTGATATATAGACTTATATGTATCTATATTCGAAAAGCAGCGTTTTATATAATTAGCATATTTAATTTCATCATCTGAGTCAATTATTCCCTCATAATTATTTTTAAAAATGTAGTCTGTCACTCCCTTTATCTCTTTTGCAACGACAGGAACATTTGCTGCCATAGCTTCAATAAAAACTGTACCAAAACCTTCCTCCCTAGAAGGAAGAAAAAAAAGGCTTGTCGTTTTAAATAGGTCACTTGGGTCTTCAACGTAGTTTATGAATTTAATGTTTTTAATGTTTATGATTTCTTCGTAATCAATATTTTTAGCAGTGCAAAGTTCCTTTAATCCTTGATCTGGCCCAACAATAGTGTATTCAATTTCAGGATGGGTTTTATTTAACAGTAAGATTGTTTTAAGTAAAATATCAGTCCCCTTTCGTTTACCTAACATTCCAACAGACAGTATTCTTTTTGATCCAAATTTCTCTTCAAGTGTTAGGTTGGAAGAAAACTTATTGATATCTACTGGGTTTGGAATCAGAAATACATTATCGTGCTTTTTTATTGATAAGTTATATAGTCTGGGACTAATTGAAACAACTGCGTCAGATTTATTATACTGATATTGCTTTAAGCCATATTTAATCCCCATGATATCTCCTGGATATTTAAATATTGGATCATCACTACCTGGAAGTGTATTTTGAGTTATAATTTTAAAACCTTTATTTTTAAGGATAATAGAAGTCGCAAATGTTAGAGGATTAGAACCAGTGAGCCAAACAACTTTTTTATTTTCTTTTCCGAACTTTTTAAAAAAAAGAATTATTAAAGTCTTAATAAAAACATAGAAAAAAGAGAGCTTTCTTAATTTCGTCTTAAAACGCTTAGAGTGAATAGTAAATATGTTTTTGTCATCGCGATTAGTTGTATGCGTAATTAATAGGACATTCTCTTCTTTTTCTTTAAGGTATTTATAATAATTATACATTCTCTTTCCAGCCCCAGCATGACTTGGAGGTATAAAAGCACAAACAATTATAATTAATGATCTATTCATTTTGAAATATTAAATATTAGGGTGTTTTTTTTATAATTGATTTAATTAAAATGAATTTTTGTCTATGAAATAAAAGTCCCAAGAGAATAAAAAAAATAAGCATTACGAAAGTGAGTATTATCGTAAGTTGAATACTACTTATTGGGTAATCAACCAAAAGCATTTTAACCCCATAGGTTATAAAAAGGGAAAATATAGATGTTAAAAAAATATCACCTATATCAGTTATTTGATTCTTGAAGCTATAGTTTATTAATGTACCTGTATAATTTATGTAAATCAGTGTGTTTATTAGACGCGCTGTAACCATAAGAATAACTAAGGTTTCTAAAGAAAAAAATAACCCAACGATGAGTGCTACTGTTAAAAACAACACTTGAATAAGCTCTAATCTGAGGTAAACTCTCATTTTGTTCTTTATTTTGAGGAGATTTTGATAAATCAATGTATTATTGTAAAACATTCCGCCAATACATAATATTTGAAAAATTGGCACGGCACCAGCCCATTTAGTACCTAATACGAAGGGAATAAGAGGATCAGCAACTACTATGGAAATTGCCATAAGAGGCACTATAACTAAACTATTCAATATTATAATATTTCGGTAGGCGCTTTTTAATTTACTGTCATTGTCTTGAATCTTAGCAAGGGCAGGATAGGTTACAACTTGTATAGATTGTACGACATTGGTGGAGAACAAGCGTGTTAATTTTTGAGCTTGTGTAAATAAACCTAATGATGAAGCTGAAAAAAATTTACCAATGAGTACATTAAAGCTATCAGCGCGCATAGATGTTATTATTTTTGAAGCCGTTAAGTTAAATCCGAAATTTGACAACCTTTTAAAAGAACTTGAGTCAAATTGAAGCTGGACTTTACGTTTTTTAAAGATAATTAAAAACAACATCATTAAAAATTCTAAAATCACAACTTTGATAGCTAGTGTGATAAACCCAAAATCGTTAAAAGCAAGGGCCACTGCAGTTACTCCCGAGATAAGATTAGCAGGTAATACGAGAATAAGTTGCTTTTTAAATTTAAGGTCGTGCATCAGCAATATTCGAAAGACCATTCCGATTGCTTTAAATAATACAGCAAAACTTAAGATTCGTAATAGTACAGTTAGTCGTTCATCCTCATAAAATGCACTTACCAGTGGAGAAATTGAAAAAATTAGTATAAATAAAAGAAAACCACAAAGAATATTGAAGCTAAAAGCTGTATTTAAATCTTTCTGTAAAATTTCTTTCTCACGTAAAATAGCTTGATTTAAGATGTTTTCTAAGATAACTGAGGATAATGAGTAAAATATCATAACCATGCCTAAAAGGCCAAAGTCTTCAGGTGATAATAATCTCGCGAGAAAAATAAGCACAACAAACTGAATTAGGTGTAACCCAACTTTTTCCAGAGCTACCCAAAATAATCCTTTAACTGTTTTTTGCTTAAGACTCAAATTAATTTTTTAAAACGCAACAACAATTAAACTGAAACTCATGTATTACATATCCAGCATTTTTTAGTTTTTTAAACACTGCTTCTTTAGACGTATTTTTTGGATTAAATTTACTTTCAAAAAATATCACTTTAGGCTTAAAACTTGAAAAATCAATACTATTTATAAGAGCCCAATCTAGACCTTCGGTATCAGTAAAAATAATATCAGGTATAAATTCATTTTGAAAAAGCTCATTCAAACTAATCGTTTCAATATTTTGCTTTGATACAAGCGCGTGTGCATCTGTATACCCTAATTCCTTTAAGTGATTTTCGAATTTTGCTCTATCAAATGATGCTTTACGTGCTATTTGTACTTGTTTCTCCTTAGAAATTATTTTTCTACCCTGTTCAGAAAAAGAATAAAAAGAAACGGATTCATCTTCTTTATGAACTACCCCGCGATTTAAAAATTTAATGTTCCTATTGACATGCTTATAGTTCTTTTTTAGAGAAGAAAAGTTTATAGGGTCAGCTTCTATGAGTATTACATTACAGTTGTATTTTAAAATATACTCTCGAACAGGATCACTTCTTAAACCGTCATTTGCACCAATTTGAATTAATTTAATTGGCGCTTTTAAATTATAAAACACTTCTTTTAAAAAAACCTGCTCTTCAGAAGGTTTTTTAAACTGTTTTCTAAAGTTATTGATTACGTCAAAAAGTCTTGGATGGTTTATTAGAATATTAAATAACTTCTTTTTTATTTTTTTTACCATTTTAAATAATTAATTCGACTATTAATAATAGTGTTAACTTAGTGATATATCAATATTCTGGAATGATAATGTATAACCAATAATACGCTTCAAAATTTATTAATTATATTCTTGAGTAAACTTACTAGCTGATGTAAAAACAAACTATTTTTTCCAAAACTGCCACCATTTCTTCATCGCAACAGCTCCATATCCGTATCCATACCCATACCCATAACCGTATCCATATCCCTGTGAGCGTTTCATTTCAGTAGCATTAACGACTATAGCCATATTTTGGAGTTTCTTTTCGTTGTAGAGTGATTTTGGAATTTCCAGCATACGTTTATCTAAGAATTCTGCGCGTGTTACGTATAGTGTAGCATCTGCAAAATCTTTGATAAGTAACGTATCGGTAACGACACCAATAGGAGAAGTATCTACAATGATGTAATCGTATGTTTTCTTTAGTGTTTCAAACATTTCTTTTACGCGGTCACTCAATAAAATTTCTGCTGGGTTTGGAGGCACATCTCCAGATGGTAGTAAATCTAAATTTTCATTAAAGTTAGATGTTGTGATTATATTTTCTAGTTTGATTTCTGGATCTACGATATAATTAGATATGCCTTTAGTATCCGGAAGATCTAAATAATCTAATAGTTTTGGAGATCGAAGATCTAAACCAACAATAATTGTCTTTTTACCTGTTAAAGCGAATGAAATTGCTAAGTTGATAGATATAAAAGATTTTCCTTCTTTCGCAATTGTTGATGTAACAAAAATTGTCTTTCCGAGCCTTGTGTTTAATTCATTAGGTTTACCACCTAATAAAAAGTGAGTATTCGTTCTTAAAAGCCTTAAAGACTCTGCAATTACAGAATTGGCTTTTTTGTCAATAACCACTGTGTTTTCATTTTTTTTATCAAAGGGTATGCTGCCAACTAAAGGTAGATTAGCCTCTTCAATATCTTTAAAACTGTGTATCTTCGTGTCAAACAATTGTTTAATATAAATAATTCCAATAGTAAGAAAAACACCTATAACAATTCCCAATAAGTAGATGATTTTTTTCTTTGGACTCACTGGTAAAGGAGAGCCATAGGCTTTATCTATGATCTTTCCATTGCTCATTGAAACAGCTTTGGATATCGCAGCTTCTTCTCTTTTTTCTAATAAAAATATATATAATGATTCTTTAATTTTTTGCTGTCGCATGATACTACGAAACACTCTTTCATATTCCGGTATTTTAGCAATATCTCGTTGGATTTGGAGTTCTTTGTTTTTTAAAGATTTCAACTGAATTTTTTGGACATCTACTGATTTTTTCAGACTCTTTCTTAAACCCTCTTTTACATCAATGATTTGACCTTCTAAATTAAGGACAACAGGATTTTTTATACCAGAAAATTGTAAGACTTTTTGACGCTCTAAAAGTAAATCATTGTAGACTTGAATCGAACTAATTATTGATTGGTCATTTAATCCAATTTTTGATGGGATTAATATGAATTTAGAAGTGTCGGTTTCCATGTAATCGAGTACATACTGTGCTAACTCTAATTGTGTTTCGGCTTCTATAATTTTTTTTGATAATTCAGATTCATCTATAAGCTGAATATGCGATTCAGATTCAATATCTACTAATTGACGCTGGTCTTTGAATTGTTTTATTTCTTTTTCAATACCTATTAATTCATTGGAGATGTACTGCATCCTTTCGTTTATAAAATCTACGGTATTCCCAGCAACTTTCCTGCTATCGAGGACTGCATCATCATTATATTGCATCATTAATTCGTTAACAAATGCAATTCCTCGTTTATAAGAATCGTCTTCAAATGTGATCTGAACAGTGTTTGAAAGCTGATCGACTTTTTCAAAGCTTATCCGATTATTATAATTAGTTATTGCAGAGTTGATTGATTTAATGTCAAACTCGTAAATCCTACTTTTCTCTCTGGATTCACTAAATTTTTCACTTTGTTCGACTATAAATTGATTTTCACCTAAAAAAACGGGTTTGTTAAATTCGTGGATAGTTTCATCAATGAACCCTTCCTCTATTTCAATAACTTTAAATTTCTTTTTATCAATGATTTCAATAGTATATGTGTTGTTTTTTACATGTTCTATAGTATCAGAGGGGAGTAATTTAATCCGAAAAGGAAGATTATTAAAAATTGTTTTTTTAGTAAATCCTGTAACCGAACCTACTGTTCTATAATTAAATTGTAAATCTAATTTCTTTATTGTATTTAAAGTAATTCTTCTTGACTTAAGTATTTCGATTTCATCATCAACATCGCTTCCTTGTTTCAACAGATCGAAATCTTCAAACATATCCATTTCTGTGATTCTACCTCCTGCATTTGGTTTAGCATCACGAAATAACATTTTAGAGCGCACCTCGTATTTAGGAGCGGTATATCGTGCATAAAGGAAACTTATAAAAAATGTAATACCTGTTATTATTATAAACCAAGGCCATTTACGAAGGTAAACACCAAGAACTTCTTTGATGTTAAAGTCATCTTCTTTTATTTGGGATTCTTGTGGGTCTTCTTTGTACATTTTAATTGTTTGTAATCAATACAACAGTTGTGATAACTAATGACGTAACTGAAATTAATACAGAGTATACCGGGCTATATTTAGAGGTATTCATTTTTGCTTGATTGGGTTCCACATAAATAACATCATTTTGCTGTAAATAATATACTGGAGAATCAAATAGTTCATTACTGGTCAAATCAACTCGATACTCTTTTTTCTTTCCACTATTGTTTCTAATGACGAGAATATTTTCTCGCATTGCTGTTATATTTAAGTCTCCCGCAATACCAATAGCCTCAGGTAGCGTTATACGTTCACTAGCTACTGTAAATGTACCAGGTTTGGCAACATCACCTAAAACAGATACTTTGAAGTTACGGAGTCTTATATTTAAAATAGGTGTATCGATATGTCCTTCTAACATTTCGACCATATTTTTTTCCAATTCTAATTTTGTTTTTCCAGCAACTTCTACTTTTCCAATTACAGGGAAATTGATGTTTCCATCATTGTCTACTATATATCCAACGACTTGCGGATTATCAACTTGGTAACTACCATTATAATTTGCTCTGAAGCTAACATTAGGTATTGGGTTAAATATGGCCACAGCTTCTGGCGTAGCGCCAGACACATCGATATGTAAGAAGTCTCCTTTACGAAACTTCATTTCATAGTTTTCAACTCCTTGAGCAGTCGTGTCGCTTTCTCCTTTTTGGAAGTAAACCATATTCTTACGGTTTGCGCATCCAGTCAAGAGAACTATTGCGGTTAGGGCAAACAGGAAAATGTATTTAATTGATTTTGACATAAAATAAGGGCAAATATATAAATTTAGAGTTTAGAATTATGAATTTAGAGTTTAGAATTTAAATTTAGAGTTTAGATTTCTGAATTTAGAGTTTTACCAACTCAACGCTCTAAACTCTAAACTTACATCCCACAGCTTCGCTAGTGCCAGTCCCAATTTGAGTAGCGCAAGTTTAAGTAATTTTTGCTAAACTACGAATGGAATTGGGTTTGGGTTGTATAAAATGGGGATTTTTTTAAAAAAAATAGATGTTAGAACCGCTTCGCTCTTAGATGTTAGATGTTAGACTTTTTTAGAATTTCATTTATTTTCATATAACCTGTTATTTAAATCGTTGATTTGCATGGTGTTATATTTTTTTTAGAATATGGTTAGCATCATTGAGGACAAACCCCTTTGCGGCTAGACAGGCCTCTAATGTCTAACCTCTAATTAATAAAGAAATCCAAATAACCATAGAGGTATTTTATTTTCGAAACCGTATTCTATGTCGTCGGCAGCGATATAGCTATTTTCTATGTGTTTTATTTGTTTATTCGTTTTGTTTCCTCCACCGATTTCAAAAGTAGTATTCCGATCTACTTTAATATCTCCCTGTTTTGTATATTCAGCAAGGTGTTTGTATGCTATCTGGTTAACAAAAAAAGTTTCTCGAATATTCCCTGGATCGGCATTTTCAGGGGAGAATACGTACTGCAAACTTGTGTTTTCAAGAAATATTTTATCGGGCTTTTGTAGCTGGGTTATTCCTTTAGCGTCTTTGTACAGATTTTTAATGATATGCGCCTCTTGTAGAAAATATAAATAAGTTATTAGCGTATTGCGATTTATTCCTATGCGTTCACTCAGTTTACTGATGTTAGGCATAAACGGCACAGATTCAGAAATGATCTGTAGCAACTGTTTTAGCTTATTGACATAAGCAATATCAACTTTTCGAAGCAAGGGCAATTCTATTTCTAATATTAAATTGACAACTTCTTCTAAACGCTGAAAGTATAATGATGGTGCCTCCTGAAAAAAAGGGTAATATCCGTTTTTTAAATAACTGTCAAAATGTTGCAGTGGTTTAATTTGATTATTGAGATTCTGAGCTATAGTTACATGGTTCGATAAGATATCTTTTAGGTCAAGAATCGGTAAATCTTTCTTTAGAATTAAATTTAAGTATTCTCTATAAGACAGCCCCTGCATGTTGTATATTATCGCTCTTCGACTAAGGTCAGCACGGGCATTTAAAATTTCCAAAAGAGACGAACCCGTAAAAACAATTTTAAGTTGAGGATAGTCATCGTAAATATTTTTTAATTCCTGCGCCCAATTGGGATATTTATGAACTTCATCCAACAATAAATACTTTCCTCCTTTTTTTACAAAGTCATCAGTTAGATCCGTTAATCTGTTTTCTGCAAACCATATATTATCTAAACTTATATAGAGTGTTTCTTCACTTAAGGGTAAATTTTTCTTTATATACTGCAATAATAAGGTGGTCTTTCCCACACCTCGAGCGCCTTTTATACCAATTAATCTTGCTTCCCAAGTTATTTGGTTCATTAGACTTCTCACAAACACTAGAGAGGTTTCTTGAATTTTTCTTTGAAATTTTTCCTGAAAGTTATTCATAATTGTTTAATACAATAAGCAAATATACTAAATAAATGCTTGTTCTAATAAGCATTTTGAGTTTGGTTGTTTTGTTTTAAATGTAAGAGATATTTTATTTACTTTTTAAAAAGTTCCTTAAATGTATAACTTCTATACCTTGAACGGATTTACCTGTGAATTCGTCTAGGGTAATTACTTTTTTAGGGTAATTGTCTTTAATTGCCAGTAAATTTCCAAATTCTCTTTCGATGGTTTTGTCTTCTTTTAGCTGGAGAGCTACTTGAAAATAAATCTTTTCTCCGTTTTTCTCTGCGATAAAGTCAATTTCTTTGTCTTTTAAAGCACCAATTGTTACAGTGTATTTTAAATAGAGTAGATGATTGTATACCACATTCTCTATTATTTTGCCACGATCTTCTAATCGATATCCCCATATCGCATTTCTAATTCCCAGGTTCTCGAAATAATACTTTTCACCGATTTCAAAAATCCGTTTACCTTGAATATTGTATCTTTTGACAGCACTTATGATAAAAGCACTTACTAAATACTGAAGATAAATTTGTACTTGATTTGGTGGGACATTTGTCTGTTGCGACTTTAGGTAATCACTAATTTTTTTAGCTGAAAATAGGCTGCCCGTGTTTGAAGCAAGAAATAAAACTAGTTTTTCCAAAAATGGTGTATTCCTAACGCTGTATCTATTGATAATATCCCTATATACTATTGTGCTGTAGATGTTTTTGAGGTATTCAAATATAATTTCATCTTCGAGCTCAAGATGAATTAAATAAGGCAAACCTCCATATTTAAGGTATTTTTCTAAATTTTCATTTATGTCATTCAGCTTATGAAACATAAGAAACTCGTTGTATGATAAGCTATATACTGGTATCTCAATGTATCTACCACTTAAATTACCTGCGATGTCTCCTGCCAATAAATTAGCATTACTTCCGGTGCAATAAATGTCTAGTTCTTCATCTAATAAAAGTGATCTTAAAGCTTCTTCAAAATTCAATATGTCTTGAATTTCAACTATAAAGACATAATTCGTATAATTCTCTTTTTTATTTTCTAAAATGTAATCATTGAGATCGGTAGCAGTTTTTATAAATGAAAATGCTAAATCTTCTTTATTGATATAAATGATGTTGCTTTTATCATATTGATCTACCTTTTGAATTAGTTGATAAAGTAAGTAACTTTTACCAACTCGTCGTTGCCCAGTAAAAACTTTGATAATCGCCTTTCCAATGAATGGTTCAACAGCATTAATATAATGTGTTCTAGGAATTATTGACTTTGGTAACTTGAAGCTCATAAAGTTTTAGTTGTATCTATAGAAAATGTAAATATAGTTAAAAGTTATAGATATAGATTTTGTGTTGTGGTAAATTTGTGCCGACTAAGGCATTGGTAGAGTTTTTTTATATATTTTGTCCGTCTTTGGATGGGCTTGTTTCGAAATTGTTCAATGAGTTAATTAGTCAATTTGGAAATTGTTCAATGGGTTAATTTGGAAATTGTTCAATGAGTTAATTTGGAAATTGTTCAATGGGTTAATTTGGAAATTGTTTAATGAGTTAATTTGGAAATTGTTCAATGAGTTAATTTGGAAATTGTTTAATGAGTTAATTTGGAAATTGTTCAATGAGTTAATTTGGAAATTGTTCAATGGGTTAATT
>JBBEBO010000210.1:33035-48571 GCA_040882265.1 Brumimicrobium sp.
GGAAATTGTTCAATGAGTTAATTTGGAAATTGTTTAATGAGTTAATTTGGAAATTAATTAGTCAATTTCCAAATTAATCAATTTCCAAATTGACTAATTAACTCAACAACCATAACCACACGGGCATTATATTAATTGTTTTTCCATTTGTCGTCAGACTATCGCTTTCATCTTCGGTTAAAATGAGTCCTTCTTTGAGCTGATAAGTATTCATTGCATCCAGTATTCCATTAATTTCACGTTGTTTTGTTTTGTCATCGTGCATGGACCAGCAAACTTGTATCGCTTGAGTGATACTGTTTTTTTCTTTGATTACAAAGTCACATTCCGATTTGTTGTGGTGATAATAGATCGTTTTGGATTGTCTTTTCAATGCTAAAAACACCAGGTTTTCGAGTAGTCGTCCTTGGTCTTCGCTGTGTTGAAAACTCAATTGTCGCATTAAGCCTAAGTCTATCCCATATACTTTTTTGGAGTTATGCAGCTGCTTTTTGACCGAAAGATCATATTTTGGCACCAAGCTCAACATATACGCATCTTGCAGGAATCCCAAATATTGTTTGGCTGTAGTTGCATTTTTAACGCCTATTACTTTTGCCAAACTGTTATATGAAACCAATTTACTAGTATTGCTCGTTACAAAAAACATCAATTCCAACAACTCTTGTTCGTTTGTAATACCGTTTCTCACCATGACGTCACGATACAAGACACTTTCGTAGAGGGATTTTAAGTATTCCGAATGTTTTGATTTTAAAAAAGCAGGAAATCCACCTAATTTAAAATAGTCATTAAACGCTGCTTTGAGTAACGCCTTATCGTCTGTGTTGAAATGATCTAATGTATTGGGTTCAATTTCATTCAGTTTCAAATATTCTAAAAACGAAAATGGGTAAAGCTCCACCTGTTGATATCGTCCTGTTAAATGCGTACCTAATTCTTTACTCAACATCGAAGCATTGGATCCAGTGATATATACTTTGTTTCCGTAGTCATGCAGGCGTCTTACAAAACGCTCCCAACCTGTAATGTTTTGAATTTCGTCAAAATAAAAGGTTGTCTGCTTGCCATAGCGCTCACCAAAAAGTTCTAAAAGTTGTTGGAAATCCTCTACTTTAAAGTGAATTAGGCGTTCATCGTCAAAATTGAGGTAATAGTCTTGTTCTTTGTTTTTTGCACGTATCGCTTGCAACAAGGTAGATTTTCCACACCGTCGAATACCAGAGATGACAACGACACTATCGTCTTCAACAATAGAAACATGTTGCCGCTCAATGTCTGAAGGTTGCCATTTTAGCGCTTTTTGATCACTTATTATGGCTTGTAGAATTGATTTTTGCATCTTGTCTTTTGGTACAAATTTAAAAAGTTTCTATTGATAAAAGAAACTTTTTGTAATTTATCACTATTGATAATAGAAATTATAGGTCCAAACTTTGGCTTGCTTCTGTGAATTCAGGAACTACCGCTTGGTTAGCTTATAAATATTTGATTATTTGCATTCAAGCAGTGCGTATTTGGTTGTTGTTTTACTGTGCTTTCTAGTTATTGCTCATTTGCTCGAAGAGTATGCCGCCCGTCAGCTGACGGACTTGTTCAGTTCGGTTGTACTCTTTACTATGGACTTCTGCCAACGTTGGTATATTTCGCCCGTCAGCTGACGGGCTTGTTTGATTCGGTTGTATTAGTTACGATGGACTTCGCCCATCGTTGATATATTTTGCCCGTCAGCTGACGGGATTACTCAGTTCGGTTGTACGGATTACGATGGACTTCTGTAAACTGTCTAATCTCTAACCCCTCTTCGGACGGACAGGCATCTAACGTCTAACCTCTAATGTCTCTAAAACAAACAATATAACTTTCATTTAATCGCGAATCAACCAGTTTAACGCATTTGTTTTTAGTATTCCTCCAAAATTTTGTTCAGGAAGTACTTGATCCATGGTTAATAGTAGTTTCGGGTAATTGTCTTTTATACGCTCTAATGGTCGAAGCTCACGTTTTAGCGTATCTTCATTTTCTGTTGAGTAAGCCACTTGAATATAAAGTCTTTCGTCTCCAGAACTTATAGCAAGGAAATCTACCTCCAAGTTATCAATCACCCCTACGAATACTTGATATCCTCTTCTCAACAATTCCAAATAGATGATATTCTCGAGGATATGACCGTAATCTTCGGTTCTATCACCTGCTATTAATCGACGAAGTCCAATATCGACAGCATAATATTTTGCATTGCTAGAAAAGACTTTTCTTCCCTTCACGTTGTATCGATCGGCACGGTAGACTAACATACTGTCTTCTATACCTGAAATGTAGTTAGCTACTGTTTTGTTGGTGATTTTACTTCCAGCACTGTTTAATGTGTTGGTGATTTTATTTATGCTGTGCAGGTTACCTATTTCAGCATAAATGTAGCGAATCAATTTCTCTAAAACACCAACATCCGTTACACTTAGTCGTTTGACAATATCCTTCAGCACAACCGTTGAATATATTCCTTCCAGATACTGCCGTTTTTTTATTTCGTCAAGCTTTATGGCAAACGGGAAACTAGAAGTAATGTAGTTATTGTAAGCCTCTAACAGTTTTACATCCTGGTTGACAGAAAGATATTCTTTGAATGATAAGGGTAACATTTTTAACTCCACGTATCTTCCCGTTAATAGAGTAGCTAACTCACCGCTTAGAAAATAAGCGTTAGAACCAGTAAGATAGATATCAAGGTTTTTATTTAATTGTAAACTATTTACAACCCGTTCAAACTCCTTTACATTTTGAATTTCATCAAGGAAAATATAATATTTATCGTTGTTTTGTACTTTTTCTTTAATGTAGGTATGTAATACTGCTGGATTTCGAAGGTGATCAAAATCAATATCTTCAAAGTTAATGCTGATGATTTGTTTTTCCTTTATTCCTTCTGCGCATAGTTGTTCTTTAAACATTGCAAATAAAGTCGACTTACCACAGCGACGAACGCCGGAAACTACTTTAATTACCTCTTCATCCTTCCAAGATGTAAGAAATCGCAAATATATCGGTCTATCTATCTGTCTCACACTCCAAATATAGTGTAAATATTGCTTATTATTAGAATGTATTCCAATAATACGCTAAATTAATTTTTAGCTGCACTTCGCGTAGGGTTGCATTCAAGCAGTGCGTTTTTTACTGTTTTTTGCACTGTAGGAGTGCATATTTTTTTGTTGTTTTAGTCGTTTTATCCACTGATTGCTCATTTGCCCGAAGAATATGTCATCCGTCAGCTGACGGGCTTATTCGGTTAGGTTGTACAGATTACGATGAACTTCATCCATCGTTGGAATATTATGCCCCTGCTTTTAGCAGACAGGCTTTCAGGGCTTTTCTTAGTTTTTTCTTCTTACGATGGACTTTTTTGGTCGTTGGTATATGTCGCTCCGTCAGCTGGCGGGTTTGAATTTTTTTTAATATATTAAACCGTCTAACCTCTAACTCGTCAGCGGACTGACTGGCATCTAACCTCTAACCTCTAATGTCTAACGTATAACGTCTAACATCTAATGCCCAACATCTCTCCCCACCAAAAACCACTTATTCAACAATTCCTCGCGATTGTAAAGCATTGTTTTTTGCGTATCCTGGTCGATCACATCGCAACCGGCTGCCATGCATATCGCTTGACCTGCTGCAGTGTCCCATTCCATGGTGGGGGCGAAACGAGGGTAATAGTCAGCGGTGCCTTCTGCTACCATGCAGAGTTTTAAAGAAGATCCTTTTGAAATGGTGTTGACTTGAGCGTATTTTGTTTTTAAATCGTCTATGAATTGTTGTGTTTCGGGAGTGAGGTGGGATTTGGAAGCGACTATAGTGACGAGTGACGAGTGACGACGACCTGGCAAGCCAGTCTTAGTGACGAATGAGTTATTGTTCAGGGGGAGTAGTTTTGTGTTTTCTTTTATTTGTTTGTAGTTTGAAATGTTTACGTTTTCTAGTTTGAAAGCGTTCTTTTGGTCGGCGAAGTAGAGTGTTTCTTTGGCGGGGACGTAGATTACTCCTAGAACGGGAACTTGATTTTCAATTAATGCGATGTTTACGGTGAATTCTCCGTTGCGTTTAATGAATTCTTTGGTGCCGTCAATGGGGTCTACGATCCAGAGTTGGTTCCAGTTTTTGCGTTTCTCGTAGGGAATGTCTTTTCCTTCTTCGGATAGTACTGGGATATTTGTTTCCTTCAACTGCTCCATGATGATTTCATGTGCTGCTTTATCTGCCTTTGTTAGAGGGGAAGCGTCTGATTTGGTTTCTACGCCGAAGTCGTCGGATTTGTAGATTTTCATTATGGCTTCTCCCGCTTGGAGAGCTGCATGTATTGCTTGGTTGAGTTTAGAGTTCAGAGTTTTGAGTTTAGAGTTCAATTGGGGGAGTTTTGAGTATAGAGTCTTGAGTTTAGAGTTTGGCTAGGATGGACTTTGCTCTATTGTTAATATATTACGCCCGTCAGTTGACGGGCTTGTTCAGTTCGGTTGTATGGATTACGATGGACTTCTGTAAACTGTCTAATGTCTAACCCGTCTGCGGACGGACTAACATCTAAAGTCTAACGTCTAACGTCTAATGTCTAACGTCTCAAAAGTCTAACCTCTCAAACAGATTTGCCAATTCCTTGATATCTAAAACCAAGTTTTTTTAAGTCTTCTCCATTTAGAATATTTCTTCCATCGAAAATGAAAGCGGGTTTTTTCATGTTATTGTAAATTTTTGTCCAGTCGAGGGTTTTAAACTCATCCCATTCGGTGAGTATCGCAATTGCGTGTGCATTTTCGCAGGCTTTGTATGGATCGTTAAATGTTTGTAGCGCATTGTTATTTTCTTCAGGAGGACGGGAACCTAAAAAGTTTAAATCGGTTTGCATTTTTTCAGGTTTTACTTTCGGGTCATACACTGAAATTTGCGCTTTCTCTTCAATAAGTTGATCAGCTACATATATTGCCGCAGATTCTCTGGTATCATTTGTGTCTTTTTTAAAAGCCCATCCTAAAAAGGTGATTTTTTTATCTGCTACGGTATTGTATAAACGCTTGATTATAGTATTTGCAAAACGCGATTTTTGATGATCATTCATGATGATTACTTGTTCCCAATAGTCGGCTACTTCATGAAGACCTAGTGATTTTGAAATGTAGACTAAGTTGAGAATGTCTTTTTGGAAACAAGAACCACCAAATCCAACAGAAGCTTTTAAAAACTTGGATCCAATGCGGTCATCCATACCAATTGCTTTGGCGACTTCATCTACATCGGCTTCGGTAGCTTCACAGAGTTCGGAAATAGCATTAATAGAAGAAACGCGTTGTGCTAAAAAAGCATTTGCTGTCAATTTAGAGAGTTCAGAAGACCAAATATTGGTTGTCAGCACTCTATCGTCAGGAACCCAATTTAGATAGATATTCGCAAGTGACTGCATTGCACTTCTTCCTTCTTCCGTGTCACTATCACCACCTATGAGTACGCGATCTGGCTTTTCAAGATCTGCGATAGCGGTACCTTCTGCCAAAAACTCTGGATTGGAAAGAATGTGAAATTTAACGTCATTTCCTGTTTCTGAGAGAATATCTTTAATGGCTTCTGCCGTTCGAACTGGTAACGTAGATTTTTCAACTATAATTTTTTCATCAGTGGACACTTCTGCAATTTGTCGCGCACAAGCTTCAATATACTTGAGGTCAGCAGCTTGTCCTTTACCTTTTCCGTATAGTTTAGTAGGCGTATTTACCGAAATAAAAATCATTTCTGACTTTTTAATTGCTTCGTTTACATTTGTACTAAAAAATAAGTTTTTATCACGCTGATTTTTGACGATTTCGTGTAAGCCAGGTTCGTAAATTGGAATATTATCGATATTTTCATCGTTCCATGCATTAATTCTTTCTTTATTAATGTCTACAACGTGAATATTGATGTTGGGACAATACTTTGCAAATACAGCCATGGTTGGTCCTCCAACGTAACCTGCACCTATACAACAGATATTTTTTATTTCTTTATTCATTTTTTAAACTTTCTTTTAATCCTTCAATTACCTCTACTTCTGTGGCATCTATTTCTTTAATTTTAGCTATTTCAACTGAAATGAAATCTACGAAGTAGATTAGAGCTAACGTGTTTTTAATCGTATTGTTATTTTCAGCAGAAAAGGAAAATATGTTTTCTGTTTTTTTATGGATAATAGCCTCTAGATAGTTAAATCGTTTATGGTTTTGTTTTGAAATTTGATCATGAAGCAAAAACAGGGCAGCATAGTTTGATGATCCACCTGTCCAGCCGACCAACTCATTATGATTCATCTCTGGAATAACGTGGTGAGTGCAGAGCACTTTAGCATTTTCATTCAATTGTTGTCGTGCGCGAATAGCAATGGATTCCATTTGAGCGTCTGTATAAATCATGATATGTTTGTCATGAACAGCTTCGGAAATTTTCTTCGCACTCAGTTGAATTGATGTTTGCTGATCTGCCAACCAATTACTTGCTAGTTCTAGTTCACTTAATAGATCTTCTTTTAGAATATTAAATTCTTGAAGTATATAAAAAAGTTGCACGATAGACATCGGGAGTGCCGCACGAGGAGGTAAACCTGGATTGAGAACGATACAGTCTAATTTTTTAGCCGTACACATTTCAGATAAAAGTCCTCCAGAAGTTATACCAACGACATTCGCATTTTTATCAATAGCTTCTTGCGTAGCAGCAATTGTTTCTTCCGTATTTCCAGAATATGAACTAGCTATAAATAACGTGTTTTCATTTACGTAGGAAGGGATATTGTATCTTTGGATGATATTAATCGGTACGTCAATTTTATCATATAACCAGTCTTTCACTAACATACCACCAAATCCAGATCCTCCCATACCGCAAATGACGATATTTTGAATGTGTTTTTCTGAATTATTCAGCACTGATTTTTTTGACAACTTAATACCTTCCAGTAAAAGTTGAGGAAACTGTTTAACTAATTCTTCCATTGGTAAATTTTTTCAGTTTGATTAATTGTTAATCACCAGTGTCTGGGGAAAATAAAACGAACCTCTCGCAATACTATAGTTGACGAAGGCTTGTGGTTAAATCCAGAGTTTTGTGATATTTTGTAGGGACGAACGGCCGTTCGTCCCTACAAAATACCCAAAGACATCTAACCCGTCTGCGGACGGACAGGCATCTAACATCTAAAAAAAACCTACTCCTTAGACAATTCCTCGTAATACCAACCGCAGGCTTTAGCAAATCCTTCTGGAGCGCTATATTTTGGACGATATCCTAAAATCATTTTTGCCTTCATGATACTCGCTTGAGAATGCGGAATATCTCCAGGTCTCACGGGTCCGTGTACTGGTTTTAAATCAGCGATTTTTGGATCGTGCTTGGAGAGTTCTTTTTTGAGTGAGGCGAAGAGCTCTAGGAGGTTTGTGTTTCCGCCGTAGGCGATGTTGAAGACTTCACTCAAGTGACGAGTGACCAGTGACGAGTGACTAATTTGTTCAGAACTATCGATCTTACTTCCTTCTTTGTTGAAGTACTTATGATCTTCGAGATCGAGGTTGTAATAATCACGTGAGCGTTTGATGATGTTCTCTGCTGGTGTGAGCATGGCTCTTTCGTTGGCTTGTATTACGTTGTCGATGTAAGTGAAATCTCTAGAGTAGGAGCCGTCGCCGTTTATGACTGGAGCTTTGTGTTGGATCATTTGTTTGACCCATAATGGAATTACCGCTGCATAGGCGCCATCTGGGGTTTGCCTTTTTCCGAAAACGTTGAAGTATCGGAGTCCTATGCATTGCATGTTGTATGTTTTGGCAAAGACATCTGCGTAGAGTTCGTTGACGTATTTTGTAATTGCGTAAGGGGAGAGGGGCTTACCAATTTCCTCTTCTATTTTGGGTAATTTTTTTGAGTCGCCATACGTAGAAGAACTTGCAGCGTAGACGAAACGTTTTACTTCTTGGTCGCGCGCTGAGATCAGCATGTTAAGAAACCCGTTGTTGTTTACAGCATTGGTCGTCAAAGGATCTTTGATCGAACGTGGCACAGAGCCAAGTGCTGCCTGATGTAGGATGTAGTCTATTCCTTTGCAAGCCTTCATGCATGTTTCTAAATCACGGATATCTCCTTCAATGAACTCGAAATTTTTATTTTCGAGGAAGGGTTCGATGTTGTGTTTGAAGCCCGTGGCGAAATTGTCGAGTGCGCGCACGTTGTATCCTTCGTTGAGGAAATGCTCTACGAGATTTGATCCTATGAAGCCTGCTGCTCCTGTTATGAGTATTTTTTTATCCACTGATTAGTATTTTTTTTGTTCGCTGGCGCTCATTGGATGCCACGAATGCACTAATGTTTTTTTTGCTGACGCTCATTGGATGCCACGAATGCACTAATGTTTTTTTTGCTGGCGCTCATTGGATGCCACGAATGCACTAATGATTAGTTCGCTGGCGCTTATTTTTTAAAACCATGAGACTTTCCAAAATTTTGTGTTTGAGCTGAAATTCACCCATTTATTTTGTAGGTTCAATTCTGTCTTCAAAGTTAATAAAAAGTTGGTTCAAAATCTTACCCTACAATTCGTTTAATTAGTGTATATAATCCCAATTTACACCCTACAAACACCCCATTTATTCGTGCATTCGTGGCAACTTTTTGAATCTAACTTAACACTCTAAACTTAAATAACCATCCCTGCGGCAACAGTTTCGTTCGTGCTTGGGTTAATCAAAATAAAACTTCCAGTGAAGCGATTATCTCTATATTCATCTATCATTATCGGTCCAGCAGTTTTGATTTCAACTCGAGCGATGTCGTTCATGCTAATTGTGATATCCTCATTGATTCTACCCAATGTATTGATGTCTACTTTGTATTCAATGTTTTTAATCATTGCTGTTTGCTCGTTGGTGGTGTGTTTGATGAGCATTTTTGTTCTCGGAGCAAAATTATCGTTTCCTAACCAGCAAATCATGGCTTCGAAGTTTTGTGTTTTTTCGGGTTGATTTTTTGTTTTTACGATCATATCACCACGGCTAATGTCGATATCATCTTCGAGAGAAAGTGAAACAGACATTGGAGCAAAAGCTTCCTCAAGTTCACCATCAACGGTGTCGATACTTTTAATTTTAGAAGTAAAACCAGAAGGCATTACAGTAATGGCATCTCCTTTTCTCAAAATACCAGAATCTAATCTTCCAGCATATCCACGGTAATCTATATATTCCTTGGATTGTGGACGAATTACCGTTTGAACAGGGAAACGTGCATCTTTTTTATTGATATCAGAACCAATGTGTAATGTTTCCAATAAGTGGAGTAGAGGAGCGCCTTTAAACCAATCCATGTTTTTAGAACGGTTTACAACATTATCTCCATCTAACGCCGAAATTGGTACAAATTGAACATCCTGAATCATCATCTTAGATGCTATCCCTTCATAATCTTCAACGATTTGATTGAATTTTTCTTCACTGTAATCCACAAGATCCATTTTGTTTACACAAACAATCACGTGAGGAATTTGCAATAATGAAGCAATGTACGAATGTCTTTTTGTTTGTTCAATCACACCGTGTCGCGCGTCAATTAAAAGTAGTGCTGCATTTGCTGTTGAAGCTCCAGTAACCATATTCCGTGTATATTGAACATGTCCAGGAGTATCAGCAATGATGAATTTCCGCTTGGGCGTTGTGAAGTAACGATACGCTACATCTATGGTAATCCCTTGTTCTCGTTCATCTCGCAATCCATCCGTAAACAGCGCTAAATCCACACCTTCGTGTCCTTTCTTTTCGCTTGTTTTCGTAATAGAATCCAATTGATCCTCGAAAATAGATTTTGAGTCGTACAATAATCTTCCTATTAAAGTACTTTTTCCGTCGTCTACGCTTCCTGCTGTTGTGAAACGTAATAATTGATTGTTATTGATTTGCATAAATAATTTATATCTAATTTATATTTAGTGACGAGTGACATTGAGAAAGTGACTAGTGACAGAGTTACGTCGAATGGGCAAGCCATTCTTAGTGACTAATTTGTATGGCGTGAGGTATCATTTGTTAAATAGTTAATGTCTGCTCTGACTTTTTGCCATATTGACGATTCAACAACCCTTGAAAATCTTTCACGTACAACTATCGCCCTAAAATTAGTTACTAAATCGAGCATGCGAGATAATGTCACTCGTCACTTTTTTTACGCTCAACCAACGCCCTACAATTAGTCACTAAATCGAGCTTGCGAGATGATGTCAATGGTCACTCGTCACTTTTTCTCTAAAAATACCCTTGTTTCTTCCGATCTTCCATCGCCGTTTCCGAACGTTTATCATCTGATCGATTACCGCGTTCGGTGCTTTTCATGGCTGCGACTTCGGCTGTAATTTTTTCTAGTGTGTCTGCTTCGGATTCGATGCCTCCAGTTATTGTAATATCTCCGAGCGTTCTAAATCTTACTTTTTTGGTGACGATTGCTTCTTTTTCGTCTTTGATTAAATACTCAGAATTTGGAATCCACGAATTGTTTCTCCAGATCACCTCTCTTTCATGTGCGAAATAGAGTGAAGGGATGTCGATTTTTTCGCGTGTTAAATAGTTCCAAACGTCCATTTCTGTCCAGTTGGAAATTGGGAAGCTTCTAAAATGTTCTCCTTCAAAGTGCTTACCATTGAATAAATTCCAAAGCTCTGGGCGTTGATTTTTAGGATCCCATTCTCCGAAATCGTTACGGTGAGAGAAGAAGCGTTCTTTCGCTCTTGCTTTTTCTTCGTCTCTTCGACCACCGCCAATTGCGCAATCAACTTTATGTTCTTCAATGGTATCTAGAAGCGTGGTAATTTGCAATGCATTTCGCGTAGCAAATTTACCTTTTTCTTCTTGAACACGTCCATCATCGATTGATTTTTGTACAGAACCTACGATGAGGTTGACGCCAAGTTCTTTTACAAGTCTATCACGAAATTCAATCGCTTCTGGGAAATTATGACCTGTATCCACGTGCATTAATGAAAACGGTATTTTACTTGGGTAAAACGCTTTTTTAGCAAGCTGAGTGACAAGAATAGAGTCTTTTCCTCCAGAAAAAAGAATGACAGGATTCTTAAATTGAGCAGCTACTTCGCGCAATACAAATATTGCTTCTGACTCGAGTTCGTCGAGATAATTTAAATAATATTTTTCCATGTTTTAATTTTTTATTCTTGACTTTCTATAGCTTTTTTATCGATGGAACTTCTCCGATCGTTTATATATGTCGCCCCCTTCAGCTGACTGGTTTTTTGGCTAATTCTTAGTTCTTTTAGCGATGGACTTCGCCCATCGTTGATGTATGTTGTCCTTTCAGGGCTTTTTGGCTCGTTATTAGTTTTATAGCGATGGACGCTGCCCATCGTTGATATATGTCGCCCTTTCAGGGCTTTTTGACTCGTTATTAGTTTTTATGGTGATGGACTTTTCTCATCTTTCATGTATGTCGTCCTGTCATCGGACGGGCTTTTTCTGTTGAGTTCTAGTTTTAACGATGGACTTTACCGATCGTTTATATATGTCACCCTTTCAGGGCTTTTTGGCTAATTCTTAGTTCTTTTAGCGATGGACTTCGCCCATCGTTGATGTATGTTGCCCTTTCAGGGCTTTTTGACTAGCTATTAGTTTTATGGAGATGGACTTTTCCCATCTTTCATGTATGCCGTCCTGTTTAGGGACGGGCTTTTTCTTCCAAGTATTAATCTAACATGCTCTACCAGCCCTGAAGGGGCATAATATAATAACATTGGGCGAAGCCCGATGTTTCCAAGACTACTGCACTCCCTCAGCCCTGAAAGGGCGTAATACTTAATCCCACACATATCGCTCATCATATTCCACATTATATTTTTTTAAGAATGCTCTATACTCTCTCTCAAATGTTTTCTTTCTGTGATGATTTTTTTGATTAGCAATATACTTTACAACTACATCTACTTCTGCAGGATTAACTGAAAAAGCGCCATACCCATCTTGCCAGTAGAAGTTTTTATACTTATTACCTTTTGTTTTGATCCACTTTGATGAATTCTTCTTTAATTCCTCAAGTAATTTAGTCAATGCTATTTTTTTAGATTGCATACAAAGGATGTGAATGTGATCAGTATAGCCACCGATTTTTAATACTTGACACTCTAGTTTGTTACAAACACCACCGAGGTAACTATGCAGTTCTTCTTCTATTTCTAAATCTATTAATGGTACTCGGTGCTTTGTGCTGAACACGATGTGTAGATAATTTTTTACGAGTGATTGACCCATTTTTATATTGCGCTCCGTCAGCTGGCGGAGCTTTTTTTGTTGAGTTTTAGTTTTAACGATGGACTTTACCGATCGTTTATATATGTCGTCCGTCAGCTGACGGACTTTTGGCTAGTAATCAGTTTTTATAGCGATGGACGCTGCCCATCGTTGATGTATGTCGCCCTTTCAGGGCTTGGTTTATCTAGTGTGTTTTTTTACACGATGAACTTCATCTATTGTTAGTATATGTCGTCCGTCAGCTGACGGACTTTTGGCTCGTTATTAGTTTTATAGCGATGGACGTTGCCCATCGTTGATGTATGTTGCCGCTTCTGCTGACAGGCTTTTGATTGACTATTAGTTTAGAACAGCACTACTTTCCACTAACCCTCTTCTCAACCTTCTCCAAAATAATCTCCAAAGCATCGTCAATAGACGTTTTTGAAGTATCTACACGTATAGTTGGTTCTTCAGGATTTTCGTACGGAGCGTTAATTCCTGTAAAGTTTTTAATTTCACCTTTTCTTGCTTTCGCATAAAGTCCTTTCACATCTCGTTCTTCACAAACTTCAAGTGGAGTATCAACAAATACTTCAAAATATTGATTAACTCCCACAGTATTTTGAATAGCATAACGATCCTCCTTGTAGGGAGAAATGAAGGCGCCAATTACGATAAGACCTGAATCGAGCATTAATTTTGAGACTTCACCAATTCTTCTCAGGTTTTCTTTTCTTCCTTCAGGAGTGAAACCGATATTTTTATTTAGTCCAGAGCGCACATTATCCCCGTCTAGGCTAAAAGTATGATAACCTTTCTCGAATAATTTCACTTCGAGGTGTTTTGCCAAGGTAGATTTTCCAGATCCAGATAAGCCAGTGAACCAGATGAGTAATGGTTTCTGGTTTTTCTGCTTCGCCCTTTCTTCGGGAGTTACGGTGTATTCTTCTTTGTGTATGTTTTCCATTTTATAGTTCTGAGTTCTGAATTTAGAGTGTTTATTTTTGGATGAGCCTGTAGATCGAGTGTTCCTGACTGAAGCAAAGCTTAATGTCAGGAATGTATCGAGATCTGAGGGGTTTAGAATTTCAACTTTTTTCATCAGCTGTCTTCTCAGCTGCAAGTTCGGGGGATTTATCTTTAATTCCAAATTTAATTTTGTACCATGTTCTTTCGTGTAGGTAGTAGAGGGCCATTTTGGTTACTAATTCTAGTCCACCAATCGACATTCCAATTTCTGCGCTTCCAGAGATAAACCAGCTGAGTATGATTGTATCAACTGTTCCAATAAATCGCCATGTAAATGTTTTTATGAGGTGACGTGCTTTGGAGCTGCCTTTTTTAAATATTTTTAAATTGTACCAAGCGCGCTCGTGGAAATAGTAGAGGAGGAGTTTTGTTACGAGTTCTGCACCACCAATCTGCAAACCAGTATCCATATTGCCCGTTAACAACCAACCGAGCATGATGGTATCTAGTGTTCCAACGACTCTCCAGGTTAATGTTTTTGCTATGTGTCTTTTGTGCAAGGGGTTGAGTTTAAAGTTTAGAGTTCTGAGTTTAGAATTTAGAGTTTTTGAGTTTTGAATTCTGAATTTAGAGTTTGAATAACTCAACGTTTAGAATTTTAAATTCAGCACTTTGTCGCATGGCTTCGCCGGTGCAACTCCCATGTTTAAGGGGGTGCAAAATCAAATATCGCCACTAATTACCGCAGCGTGAGCAAATTTAGCATTTACATTAAACTATACCGCTACTTAGGAGGATTTTTTCACTGCATTTAGTGGTACATTAACCACAAACTCTACATTCATAGAATTTAGTCGAACTACAACTCTATGTTTTCCATTTATAACCAAAAGTTCACCAAAGATTCCAGCAAAAGGACCGCGAAGAACTTCAACAGAATCCCCTTTATTTAAATTAGAACTTTTATCACCAGCAGAGACGGTTTCTCCATTCCACTCTTTTGCGATAATTTCTAAGTTTTTAATTTCTTGATCATAGACAACAGCAGGACTTCCAAATTCTTTTAAAATACCTTTAACGTGAGGGTAGATGTAGAGGTCATTGAGCTGGTTTTTGTCCATTTGAACAAATACAACGCTGTTGATTAGAGGAACAATAACCTTTTTTTTCCGGTCGCTCCACTGTCTAATGGTTGTGTAAAAAGGAACATAAGCAGTAATACCATTATTTTCTAATGTTTTTTGCAATTTCTTTTCACAATTGTGTTTTGTAAAAACAACGTACCAATTTCGTGAAATTGAATAGTCTTTGTCCCCTTTATCTTGTTGATTCATAGTTTGCACAAAAAGCTTTTCGCTTTAAAAAATTCCCAATAGTTTATTAAAAAAAAATACAAATGCGAAGATAAGGATTTTTTTCGTGTAAAATAATATACTAGAACTGCCAGTTTAAGTCGAAAAAATGGAATCGGTCTCAAAAGTTGGGGAGAAATTCTAAGTGCTTTTACCGTGTTTATTTTCACTGGAAATTGTTATTCGATTAATCCAATAAATGTTGCGAAATTGAAACACGAAAGCCTTGTAAAGGCTTTAAATCCCCTTGATTTAAACCAAAGATTGGGACTACGGGTGAGGGAGATTTTGACGTTTTGGTCAGTATCTTGACATATTAATTTTTCAAAAAATAAATAATATCGTCAAGTCTCCTGACTTAATTAGTGGCGTGAGGGAGATTTGAATGCTGACGCTTTGGTCAGCATCTTGACATATTAATTTTTCAAAAAAAAATAATATCGTCAAGTCTCCCGACTCATGTTTTAACCGTATTTATCAATAAACTTAAGTAGTCTATCACGACCTAAATTTTTAAGTTTTCTTTCAAGAATTATAGCTTGAGAACGATTAGGTTTTTCAATTTTCAGAACAATTTTCCAAGGTCTATAACTTTTAGTGTACTTTTCATAACCATTATTATGCCTTATTAGTCGATTTTCCATATTATCTGTTTGACCAATATAATATTGATTGGACACAAGTGATTTTAGTACGTAGGTATAATATTTAGTCATGGTTAAAATGAATTAAAACAAATTTTTAAAAGTTAAAATCGGAGTTTTACTAGTGGTTTGAGGGAGATTTGAATACTGACACTTTGGTCAGCAACTGGGTATATTAATTTTTCAAAAAATAAATAATATCGTCAAGTCTCCTGACTTAATTAGTGGCGTGAGGGAGATTTGAACTCCCGACCTCAGGGTTATGAATCCTGCGC
>JBBEBO010000210.1:48671-50151 GCA_040882265.1 Brumimicrobium sp.
ATTAGTGGCGTGAGGGAGATTTGAACTCCCGACCTCAGGGTTATGAATCCTGCGCTCTAACCAACTGAGCTACCACGCCGGTAAAAAATCTCTAAGTGTGAGATATTTTTATTGGTTTTGCGGGTGCAAATATAGCAGTTTTTTTTAATTACAAACGCTATGATCTGTCTTCCTCAAATAAAATTTTTGTGTGGTGTTTTAAGGTTCTTAAGAACAATGAAATAAAGAGCGCAATAGCCAAAATAATTATGTAATGAGTTTTAAGTTCAAAACCACCGTTAGTAAAGGTGTCACGTAATATTTCAACAAAAAGAAAACCGATTATTGTTGCTGTAACACCCGAGTATTCTCTTCGCAAAATGGTCTTAAATGAAAATGGAATAGGTGAG
Organism: Brumimicrobium sp.; assembly: GCA_040882265.1. Lineage (GTDB taxonomy): Bacteria > Bacteroidota > Bacteroidia > Flavobacteriales_D > Crocinitomicaceae > Brumimicrobium. The sequence continues at coordinate 49,061 of JBBEBO010000210.1, forward strand.
GAGATATAATTTTTAAAAGAGGGGATGAAAGCAGGTACTTTTAATGACCAACTGAGATAATCTTCACCAAACTTTCTTTCTAAAAAACGCTCTTCTGCAAACATAATTCTTTCGTAATAAAGCCAAAATGCTAAGCTAACCGCTAAAAAGAACCATATATTTCCAGTAAATATCACAATTCCAATCCACATGAAGTAGTTCCCAACATAGAGAGGGTGACGCATTGTAGAGTAAATCCCTTTAGTGTTTAAAGCTTCAGCAACCTGCTCTTTCGTATTTCTACCCGAAGTGTTTTTACTTGCAGTTCCAATGGCAATAGCACGAATAATTTGACCGAGAAGAGAAAGCGATACAGCAACTCCAAAGAGTACCCAAAAGGCTATTTCTTCCTCGTAAAAAAAACTATAATTTGTGAAGTAAATAACTGGTACTGCCAATATAAATAGGATAACTGGAATCTGTCCGCGATACTTGAATAGGGTATTTCCAGATTTTTCAAAGGAATGTATTAGAGCCATTTAAAAGTTTTTGTATATTGCAATTTGTAAATCTTCCTTGGCGAAGATAGAAATAATTAATATATTGGAGCATGTCGGAAAAAATTAAGTTTGAGCAGGAGTACCTTTTAAAAACATCGCCGAAAGTACTCAACTCTATGTTGATGACACCTAGCGGGCTGAGCGAGTGGTTTTCAGACGATGTTAATATTAAGGATGATATCTATACATTCTATTGGAATGGAAGTGAAGAACAGGCAAGACTTTTAAGTAAAAAAGCCAATGAACATATCAAGTTTCAATGGTTAGAAGATGAAGAAGAAGGCTTGGATACTTATGTCGAAATCAGCTTTAAAGTTGACCCAATGACCAAAGCTGTAGTGTTAAACTTAACTAGTTTTGCTGATGAAGATGAATTAGAAGAAATACAGCTTTATTGGGAGAATACAATTGGTGACTTACGAAGAATGATTGGGGCTTAAGTTTTTTAAGTTCAAGGCTGAAGGCTCAATTAATGCATTAATCTTGAATAATAACGGACTAAATAATCAACTACTGACTGAACTGGGATTGTTTAAAGTTAGAAAGTTCAAA
>JBBEBO010000211.1:0-9463 GCA_040882265.1 Brumimicrobium sp.
TTAAGGCTGTAGTTATTTGTATTAATAATAAAAGTCTCGACAAATCGTTTTGTGGAAAAGAATTTAATGAAGATTTTTTATCAAACTTACCTGAAGATGTTGACCCCTGTGGGGAAAATGGTGAGTTTCATACATTTTGTTATGATGGTCCAATCTTTAAATATCCCATTCGTTTTAAAAAAGGTGAGCAGGTGTTTAAAGAATACAAAAGCCCTAGCAAGTCGCAAAAATCTAGTAAATTGGGCTTTTGGTTTCAGGATTTAAGGTTTATCTAGTTTTAGCTTCTAAAATCGCATCAGACATCTATTGTCTAATTCTTTATGTTAATTGTAGAATTTTATTCTCATCTAAACCTATGGCACTTTCAGTCTATAGCGGTCTAGTTAGGATAAAGTATGTTAGAAAACAGATAATTATAATTACAATATTTTGAAATCTGAAATATTATGCTTAAAGTTGTATGAGAATCAACTCATAAACAATTGAATAAACCGACTATATACAAAATATTTTTAGTAACTCTATTTTTTTCATTCATTGGGAATGCGCAAGAAATTAATTTTACTGAAGAAGAAAAAAACTGGATAAAACAGCACCCTGTTGTAGACTTTGGTTATGAACCTAATTGGGAGCCTTACGAAATTTATGAAAACGGTCAATTTGGAGGCATCGTTGGTGACTATATAACAATTATAGAAGAGAAAACGGGTATTAAAATGAAGCCCATCCCTGATCTAACATGGGATGAAACCATGAAAGGTTTAATAAGTGGAACGATCAAGGTTGCTCCGAGTTGCGCTGTAACTCCTAAACGGTTAAAGAATTTTGAATTTACTGAACCTTACATTAAAGATCCAATTGTCATTGTTGCTGATCAAAAATCCTCATACATTGGGGATATCTCGGATTTAAAGGGAAAAACGGTTGCATTGTCTAAAAACTATTATACAATTGAACTAATAGAATCACAGTTTCCTGATATAAATATTATCCAAAAGGAAAACATCGAAGCTTGTCTTGAAAGTGTATCATTAGGTGAAGTTGATGCTTTTGTTGGCAATCTGCATGTAATAACCTACTACATGAATCATAAGGGCTTTATTCACTTAAAAATTGTTGCTCCAACTCCATTTAAAACAAATGGAATTGCACTGGTTGTAAACCCGGAATGGAGTACTTTTAGAGATATCGTTCAAAAGGTATTTAATAATATTTCTCCAAGCCAACGACATGAAATCAGAAAAAAATGGATTGCAAATGAATACAATACTTCGTTTTTTTCTCAACGATTTATTATTTGGGCAATCATTATTGGTGTAAGCATTCTCGTTTGTTTTGGATTACTTTATTATTGGAACAAAGTACTTCGTGGTTTATTAAAAAGAAAAAAAATCACCGAACAACAATTAAAAGAATCACTTATCGCTTTGAAGAAACAAGACGCAGAGAAAAAAGTATTGCTTCAAGAAATTCATCATCGGGTTAAAAATAATTTACAAGTAGTATCAAGTATGATCCGCTTACAAGCTAATGTAAACCAAGACCCCAACGCAGCAAAAACATTAAATGAAGCCGTAGATCGTGTAAAAACAATTGCTTTAATTCACGATAAGATTTACAAATCACCAGATATAAATGTCGTTGAACTCAAAGAATATATAACTTCTTTATATAAAGACATTCAAATTCAATTTAACATACCTAAAAAGGTTGATTTTAAAATTGTTTCAGATGATATTAAAGTTTCGGTAGATACTATTGTTCCACTTGCACTAATTTTAAATGAACTCATTACAAATAGTTTTAAATATGCTTTTGAAGATCAGGATAATCCTGAAATAAAAATCGAGTTTACTGTAGTTGATAACAGAGAATTAGAAATGAAATATTTTGATAATGGTAAATGGCTAGAAAACGATAAAAGTGATTTCTTTGGAACATCATTGATCGAGATTTTCACAGATCAATTAGAAGGCGATTTTAAATTACACAAAGCTGATACTGGTACACAATATAACTTTATATTTAATACGATTAAATTAGAAGTCTCTAGTGATAAAATTAAATAAGAGTAAAATAGACCTCTAGGGTAATGTTGAAATGAATTATAAAGTCAAGAAAAGTCAGATGACTAGAAATTAAACTTCATGTCCCGCCTATCCAAGACGGAGAAACTAATTTTAAACGAATTTCTCGGGTCGCTTTGATTACCATCCGAAAAAGTAGTATAGAGTCCAATCCTAAGTCTACGTTTCGTTATTTTAAAGATCCGTTCTATACCAGCAAAGAACTCGTAGTGTTGCCAATTGTGTTCGGGCACCCACAAATAACCACCACCAGCAACGGAAGTAATCCTTGTTTTCTTCATAAACGGAATTTTATTGAGTAATGCACCGTTAAAATGATGAATAAAATGAGCTTCGAAATACCAGTCTAGCGTTGGTAAAGATGTATCTAAATCTTGAAAAGAATAAAGCGGATTAGAAAACCACAATCGATCAGAACGCCGGTGATATTTGTAGTCTACTTCTCGTAAATCTTTTGAATTTAAAAACTTCCCAGTTGTAGTATGATAAGATGATGTTCCAAAATTAGATATTTTGAAAGACTGTCTAATTCCAAACCTTAAATAGTCGTGATTTATTTCACTCCCAAGAATTTTTGGAACACCTTTTTCATAATAAACATAAAACTCAGGCCATTTTGAACCTAAAACAACTTTCCTATTTGGCTCTCTCATAAATTTCTGAAACGGGATATAGCTTAATGTGAAATCAAGAATACTTGCTTTGTATTTTTCAAATTCAGGAGGCTCATTATTGTCTATAGTTTCATCAAGCCAACGGATAAACTTTGTGTTTTCTGGCAGAGGCCTCCGTTCTGTAAGTTCAAAACTGGACTCGAGATAAAGTCCGTTTACTATTTCAATGTTGTGAAATATAGATCCAGAGGTTTTTTCAATAAAATTTTCTCTAAGAAAGATCTGAGAAAAAGCATCAAAAGTTCGTATCAAATCATAATTATGTTCAAAATCAATTCCTACAGTGGCTTGTTTAAATGGGTTGTAGAGGTGGGACAACATAGTTCTTCCCTTTATATCTCCGTTGAGAACACCAACATCAATTCTTGAGTAAGAGTCTATATTTTTTTCATTGTCCCATTTTTTAAAAAAATCAAAATTTGGTCCCACACGTGGTCCAGCAATAAAAGCAGGTTGAAGCATTCCTGCAACTGAACTCAACGTCCACTGTGTTTTTTTTGCTCGGTTTCGATGATCAATTCCAAACCAAACAACCTTCCAAAAAGTCAATTTATTAAAAACAGAATCTACAGAATCGAGATATGATGTTTTTGAAAATAAATTTTCAATACTATCTCTTTCTTTTATATACTCAATTTCTTCATCAGATAGGGGAGACATTCGTTTCTCTGACCAATATGAGGTATCCCTTTCATAAGCTTCATCTGTTGTTACTGCAAGTTCATTTCCAAAATAATTTTTTGGGAAATCTGGAAAAAACTCATACCCTGAATAATCAACAATGGTTTGGCCTTCAAATGAAGCTTTTCTATAATCAGCACCGTAATTCATTTCTTGTGATTTCAATAAGCAAAGGGTATCAGAACTAACATCAAAGTCTTGAATCACTTGGAAATAGTCGTAGATATATAAATTACCTTTTACCAGTTTTAAATCTAATTTCTCAACTAACCAAGTACTATCTTGTACCCAAATATGTCCTTGTAATGTTGAAGTAACAACGCTTCTCGGCTCAATTCTAATTTTATTTAAAGTTGGTTTTCCTGCTCTTTCAATTTTTTCTTCAAGGCGATATTTATAAGATAAAATACCAGCTGTACTAATAGGGGATTGTATTGGAGACTCATTCAAATCATCCAAATAGAGCATGTTTTTAAAAAAATTAATATTTGATTTTGTGGTGGTGGTATGGTAAAGCCAGCTATCATCACCTCTTTTTGAATACGCATTTCGAATTTCACGAACATCGTTTGGAGGTGAATAATTACGTTCAAGCTCAACTTCAACAAGATTCATGTTTTTGAGTTTGCCTAATTTTTCTTCCTTCAGATCTTCTGTATCTCTTATTTTATTTTTGTCTTTATCTTTTTTTTTATCCGACTTTTCTTTATCTGTTTTATTGTCTTTTGCTTTTATATAGACATCACAGGAATAAGGGTATTGGTTAAAATCAAGCTGATCTTTGATATCGACAACTTTCTTTATGATTTCACGGCCTGGGTTCGTTCGCTCAACTGCGTAATCAAACTCATCTAATTCATTTACATCTAGTGGGAAAAGCTGTACATTTTTAATGTTTTCACCGTCTCTAACAACTACAAAGAGCTCTCTATCCTCATAGCCATTTACTGAAAACACCATGTAATACTCTCCTTCGTCCAAGCGCATTTCGTAGTAGCCTTCAACATCGGCTCTTGTACGTAGTTCAGGTCTGTTTTTAACAAATACGTTAGCCATTGGGAGACCAATGTTTGTTTCGTCAACAATCTTACCCTTTAAAACCCCCTGAGCAACTCCTTCTACTTTAAAAAGTAAAACTGCAATAAACAGGAGTAGAAAAGATAAATATTTCATAGGGTACTTTTAGAAAGTTTACTAAAATCAATTAATAAACCTAAAACTTAATCGCTGAATTTTGCGCTTATCTTTAAAAAATAATTCAAACGACTGGTCAAAGATAACTTCATCTTGAAGTTCTACCAATAAAAATTTTGTTAAAAGCGTGTCAAAGGTAACAATATAACATTTTGAGGGATAATCGGTAGACTGAATAATATCTTCTTCGAAGAGCCATTTATCATCTCGATCTTTATATGTTGTACATCTATCTTTTTGAAGATAGTCGATTGGCTTACCACTCCAGTGAAAAAGATCTTTAGAATAAAAGGTGTAATTTCCAGACTGTCTTTGGTAGCCAACTATATTTTCATTAATTCGAAGTCTAAAATCATTTTTTGTCAGCATTATCTTTTGTCTCTTTACGTTGTTGTTCCTCTAAGAACTGCTGATGTTTTTCCATGTGTTTCATCATAAACCTTCTTATGATGAACAAAGCGATCGTTAATAAAGCAAAAATGTAATAAAAAGCCCAGCGATCAAATCCTTCTTTAAAACCCATATAAGTGACTGTAACGAAAATAATCACTGTAATAGCAAGCCAAAACTTCTGCATTATTTTGTTGTAAGTATTCATTCTTCTTCGTTTTTATTTAAAAATATTTTTGCTGTAGGTTTATAAAACTGGGCTGTATCAAAATAGTGATTTGTCCAAGCTCCATGACCATAAAGAATCATATCAGGAGAGGTTATTACAACAGCTTTATCAGTATAAATTGAATCCCCTTTTTTATTCCAATACAAAACTTCTGTTTCCAGCTTTTTTTTATCTTCTATGTTGTACAGTTCAACGCTATCCCTTACTGTAATGTTCCCATTTTCATCATCTACTTCGCCATAAATAGAGGTTAAAATTGATATTATTTCGCCTTCATCACTAAAAAAATTTACTTTTAATCCATCTTTAAACTTTGTGATTTCTTTAGGAGAAGAATATTTTTCCGCTATTCTAGCGGTCAATTCTATTTGTGCATAGCCAGAATCTGTATAGATAATGTGTAGGTTTTCACTCGTTTCATTGGGACTGTTAGGGTTTGCTGTAATGTGTTTGACTTTTTCTAAATCATTTTCACATGAAAAAAATATTCCTGTCACGAAAATCATGACAGGAATAAAGTAAAATATATATGCTTTTCTATTCAGCATTAATTAAAAAGTCTCAATTTTAAAAGTTTTATTCCAACATTTTAACTCAACTTCCTCGCCAACTTCTTTTGATTGATTAAATATATCAGATGAAGAAGGACATTCTTTTTTGTATTTTTCAACTAAAGAATTGTTACCAGATTTTCTAGCTAACTCAACAGCGTAATAATTATTTGCTTTACGGTCGAATGTAGAAGCACCACATTCATCCATTAAAGCGTTTACACTTTTTGCAGCGATTTCATATCCTTTATTAGAATATTTTCCTGAAACTTTTAAACCTGCATTATGCGCTGATTTATAGCTACGCGAGTTATAATATGTTGAAGCAATTTGATATTCGATTTCGCTTTTTTCATCAGCATCATCTGTCATTTTAATTGCTTCTTCGAAAGTTTTAATCGCTTCAGAGGTTTTGCCTTGCGCTAATTGAAGTTTTGCTTTTGCAATTACAGCACCAACCGACGGATCAATTGCTATGATAGTATCTACTAACATTGCGTATTCATCACTATCTGTACATTTTTGATCTTCTAAAAGTGCCATGAAGTTATTCACCATAGATTTTTTAGACTCTACTTCTTGAGGCAATTCATTCATAAAAGTATTGATCTCTGGCAAAATTGATTCACAATCAGATATAACTTTCTCTAAATATGAAGAAAGAAAGTCTACCGTTGAAGGATCCATTTCTCCACGTGAGATGTAATCAGATAATTTAAAGAATTCTGTAATGATTCTTTTTTTATAGTCCGCTTTTTTATCCTCGTCTTTTTCTTGCGCCCATAAGTTATATAGGTTAGCATAATACTGCTTTATCATACCAACATTCACATCTTTTCCTTCGTGGTGAATTCCAACCTCATAAGCCTTGTCAGCTTTTTCCATATAACCTGGCTTACCTTGTTTTAAATAATAATAACCTAAGTAGGCTTGCCATTCTTTTTGCATACCGTGAACTTCTTGAGCTGTTTCATAAACAGATATCAATGTATCCAAATATGTATTTTCAGTCTCCTCATCAGGAGCGTTTTTCATTGACTTTTTAATTGAATAGATGAATGGGTTATAAAAAACCATCTCTAAAGACTCACAATGTTCTTGTGCTTTGATGTAAGAACGAGTTACTTTCTCATAGTCTTTTGCTTTGTATGCGTTACCAGCAATTGCTTTATAACGAGTACATTCATCTTCTTGAGCCATAACTAAAGTTGAGCCAAAAAACATCAAAGAAGCTAATATTAATTTTTCAGATTTCATTTTCATTTTATTCATTAATCTAATTTATACTTATTAAACCATCTGTCGTAACTAGGAGCAATATTTATGCCTAAATTAAAACCATAATAAGTCTCGTTAACTGCATTTGGATTACCATTCACACCTTGCTCACCATAATTAGCTGAAATGTTGACAGTTGAAACGGCTCTATTAATTACAATCGGTATACCAATTCCAACTGTTACTCCACGATTTACTACAGTTTGATCATCAAATTTATAAGGGGTATCTACAGTATAAGCACCTAATCTGTAGCTAAATTTATCATAAAAATTTACAAAAGTAGAGCGATCATTTGCAATTCTATGTGGTGAATACTCAAAACCAAAACGAAGCGCTGTTGAATTATTAAATCCTGGATTTTCTACATTTTCACCAAATGTTTCTCTGTATTTTGACCAGTTTTCAATTGTATATTCTCCAGTAAACAATAGCTTTGGTAATTTTGAGCGACGTGTTGCTGAGTCACTCACAGGCATGTATTCATAAGTAATACCTGTACTTATTTTATCTGGTATTGTCACTTTTCCATTTGTCGCCACTGGTTGAATAATTGTATCGTAAGAATTTGTGTTGGTGTAACCACTATAGAATATCCTCGCTTCAGATTTATTGAAAGTTAGTTGTTGCTCTGGTCTATAAGTTGCACCAAGGGTGAAATAATGCTCTCTACTTGGTTTAAAAACGTAATTCATTCCTAACTCGTAACCAATTGCTCTAGCGCGCAAGAATTTTTGATCAAGACCGCCAATTTGAACTCCTGAGCTATTAATTATATAAGCCCTACGCAAATTTTCAACTCGACCAAAATAATGTTTTCCATTCGCTCCAATGGTAAAAGAATGTTTTCTTCTATCAACTATTTTTACTGAGAAACCCAAATTAAATTCTTGTATTTCACCACTGCCTTCATAATCATAAAATATACTATCTTCATTTACAACTTCAGCATTGTTAATTTCATAGCCCATTCTACTGAAAGGTTTTAACCCAAAAGCCAAACCAAGGCGGTTTGCAAACGGAATTATTAATGACATATGTGTAATTCCTGTAACCCTTCCCTTAAAGGCAGCATCTCCAGAACTAAAAGTATTTTCTCTATGAGCAATTCCTAGTGAAAACAGTGGCAATTGTTTTGCTAAATGCGAATAAGATGAAGGATTCATTAAGTTGGTTTGGCTAGAATCGATAAGTGCTGTAGAAGCCCCACCCATACCTGTCATGTATGCATTCCCGTAGAAACTTGCATCACCTATGCCTTGAGAAGAATAAGGGTTATTGGTACTAATTTGTGCGTTCAAATACAGACCATTTATCAATAAAAAAACCACCAACAATCTACTCTTCATTATACTTTAAAATTAAATACAAACCGCGAAGGGTTAAATAATCCTCGGCAAAGATGCTATTTTTTAATCCTTTATCAAACCTTTTATGGTCTCCACCTGTCAAAAAAATTGTTAATGGCTTGTAATCATTACTATAATGTGCTATAAATCCGTTGATTTCAGCTTTAATTCCAAACACCACACCTGTATTCATTGATTGAAAAGTTGAGTCACCAATTAAAATTGGCTCTTGTGGATCTGAAATCAAAGGTAGTTTACCTGTATAGTCGTGCATTGCCTTGAATCTCATCTGCATTCCAGGAGAAATTGAGCCCCCTTTATAGCTTCCTGTTTTGTCAACAAAATCAAATTTTATACATGTACCAATATCGATAACTAAAGCGTCTTTTCCTTTTGCCATAACATGGCCCGCCACTGCATTGGCAATTCTATCGGTACCTAATGAATTTTTGGTTTTATAATGATCTAAAGAAATGGGTAGTTTTGTATCATTTGTTAATACAAGGGTTGGGTGAAGTTGCTCAACAATCCATTTTTTTCGATTTTCTGAGACAACACTGGATAAAATACTTCTTTTATCACTTGATCTTTGAAGCATTCGTTTTAATTCAAAATCATCTTCTCGCTTAAAAAAAGCTACATCAAGCAACTCATCATTTTGAAAACGAGCAATCTTCACAAGGGTGTTTCCTGCATCAACAACGATATATTCTTTATTTTCCATTTCTATCTCGCAAAGTTAACATAACATATTTTATTTTTTTCTTAGAAAGTTGCTTTGAAAATAAAATTAGTTTCTATCTTTGCCCCCACCTAAACGAAAACAACACAATTTAATTGTGAACGAATTTAAATGGTGATGTAGCTCAGTTGGTAGAGCAAAGGACTGAAAATCCTTGTGTCGGCGGTTCGATTCCGTCCATCACCACTCTCCAAAACCCTTGATAGCACTGCTGTTGAGGGTTTTTTGGTTTTTATTGGGGGATTGCAAAGTGGACTTGGTTTGGGAGAAAAGTGGACTTTTGGACAT
>JBBEBO010000212.1:0-9457 GCA_040882265.1 Brumimicrobium sp.
GTTTACAAAATATTTAAAAACTTAGCCCTCGAAGGAATGGTCTCAATCGGTGACTGGACTTGGCAATCGAGTGAAACGATTGATGTCGTTGGAGAAAAGTTTGAATTTGATGCGAAAGGTGTTCATGTTGGTGATGCTGCTCAATCAACTTTTTCAGGTAGTGTTCGATTTGAACCAATAAGAGGAGGATATATAAGTTTGAGATATACATATTTTGATAGATATTACAGTGATTTTGATCCATTTAGTTTAAATGTTGAAAGCGGAAACGGAGGAAAAGAATCATGGCAAATTCCATCTTATGGACTTTTGTCTGCTCATTTAGGTTACCGCCTCAAATTTGAAAAATCAAGTTTAATTTTTAGAGGCAATGTCTTTAATGCAGCAAATTCGCTGTACATTTCAGACGCAAGAAATAACCAAAATGGAAGTGGTTTCGATGCTGAATCAGCTGGGGTATTCTTTGGACAAGGACTTCGGTTCAACTTCTCGTTAGGTTTTGAATTTTAATTTTTAAAAAAAAGATATGAAAAAAAGTATAATGTTTATAGGAGCTTTATTGATGATTTCATCTGTTTTCGGACAGACTGACATAGATGATGCGCGATCAAATTACGCTGTTGGACAAACGGTTACTATTAAAGGAGTTTCCTCTGATGGAGGCGAGTTAGGACCAATTCGTTATATTCAAGATGCTACTGGTGGTTTACCGGTATACGGTGGAACATCTGTTGGTTCAATTAATAGAGGTGACTCTGTTGAAGTTACAGGAGAATTAAAAGACTTTAACGGGTTACTTGAAATTGATCCGATCACAAATGTTGTTAATCATGGACCGGGTGTTGAAATTGATCCTTGGAATATTTCAATTACAGATTTGGGTGAAACATTTGAAGGGAGATTATTACAAATTGATGATATCACTTTCCCCGATGCAGGAGGTACTTTTGCAGGAGCTACAAACTACGATTTCATCGATGGTACCAACACAGGTGAATTTAGAGTTCAAAACGGCTCAAACTTAATTGGAGAACCAATCCCCGGAGGACCTCAAACAATTATTGGTTTAGGAAGTCAGTTTGGATCTGTTTATCAACTTTTACCGCGTGATGTAAACGATATTTTTGATTATGTTGCTCCAGATAAAAAAATAGTTATTGAAGTTGATGGAACGAGTTTTTTAAATGGAAATACAGCATATATCGGAACGACTACTTCTACACCTATCACAATTAAAAATATTGGTGTAAATGATTTAACTATCTCAGCAGTTGATATAACTGGAGGAGAGGCTGCAGATTTCAGTACTGACATCACTACTGGACCAATTGCCGGAGGTTCTCAGTCAAACAATACATTGACTTTTACACCTTCAGGAAATGGTTCAAGACAAGCGATTTTAGAAATCGAATCTGATGATCCAGACGACCCAAATTATATCATTAATTTAAATGCAATTGGAAATGATGGTTTAGCAACTGAGCCTGTAACTGGCCCAACTGCTTTGAATTTTTCAAATGTAAAAGCCTACACGATGAATGCCAGTTATACAAGCACACCAGATGCTGAAAGTTATTTGGTTGTTTGGAAAAAAGGGAGTGCTCCAACAGGTGCTCCAACAGACGGGGAAACTTATATGCGAGGTGATGTTGTAGGTGACGGTCAAGTTGCATACGTTGGAAGTGGCAGTTCTTTTACTCCACGTGGAATTAGAGCGGATATTGACTATCATTTTGACGTATATGCTTTTAACGGATATGATACTTATACAAACTATAATCAAACGGATATGATCTCTGGGAACCAAACATCAGAAGGTGAGCAAATCGGCACATATTATAACGGAATTGATAGTCAATCAGCCTCCTTTTTAGATGACCTTACGGGTTTAATTAATCCGCATGATTATAATTCTTACTTCCTTTATAAAACAATTGTGATGGATCAGTTTGAAGTAAGAGACACTGTTAATGGAGAATCCTTTGTAGAATGTGTTTATACTGGAGAGAGAAAAGTGTTTAGTGGGCCATTCGATTGGACAGCAACAGGTTACTCAAGAGAACACACTTATGCGCATTCATGGATGCCCACTCACCCTGCTGATAATCCTGAAGAGTTAGAGTATGCAGATTATCATAATTTATATCCAACAAACTTATCAGAAGCAAACTCACCAAGAAGTAATTTGCCATTTGGTGTAATTACAGGTGAAGTTGTATACGAATACCTAGATGGTCGTGTTGGTAAAATTGCGGATGGAAGTATGGTTTACGAACCACGAGAAGACCAAAAAGGTAATTTAGCACGTTCTATCTTTTACATGGCTACAGCTTACAACGGAGTAAATGGAACTGGTGATAATTGGAGTATTCCTTCAAACCAAAACCAAGCAGTATTAAAAGATTGGCATTTTTCAGATCTGCCTGATTCATATGAAATTGCGCGTCAAGAGTTGATTTTTGATGCTCAAGATAATAGAAATCCATTTATAGATAGTGTAGATTTTGCTTGTTATATTGATTTTCATCAAATGGAATATGATGTTGATGCGTGTGCACTTTCATTAGATGAAAACGTTGTGGAAGATAATTTAGTAATGTTTCCAAACCCATCAAATGATAAAGTTTACATTCAAGTAAATGGTATTGACATCGATGAGGTAGAAGTTAAAGACATGACAGGAAGAACAGTTTTAATTTCTAACAACTCTCCCAAAGCAGTTGATTTAAATGTGAGTGATCTAAAAGCGGGGTCATACATCGTGAATGTAAAAACAACTTACGGAACTTCACAACGCAAATTGGTTGTACAATAAACATTAAAGTGTGAAATGAAACGTATTCAATTTTTATGGATAGTTTGCATTGGAGCAGGTCTTTGGGCCTGCTCTTCTATTACACCTGTTTACGTTCAAACAGATAAAGTTGAGGTAAATACTGCAACTCAATCCGATTCTGAGATGGATGAAATGATTCAACCATATAGAGATTCACTTTCTGAAGAAATGAATCGCGTCATTGGATATGCCAAAGGAGATTTAATTAATGAAAGACCCGTAGGTTCATTGGGAAATTTCGTTGTTGATGAAACAATGGATTATTTAGTTGAAGAGCAATTAATACAACGTGATGATTATATCTGTATTATGAATTTTGGAGGCCTCAGAGCTCCCATCAGTAAAGGAGATATTCAAGTTGGTGATATTTATAAGTTAATGCCTTTTGACAACACGATAGTTTTTTTAAAGCTTCCCGCCAAAAACATCAATGAAATAGCTGATTACTTAAGAAACTCAGGTGGAGAACCAATTGCTGGTTTTTCTATTGATGATAAAGAATATTATTTTGATAAAAAAAATGCGTTAAAGGATACACTTTATGTTGTAACTACCAACTACCTTGCGAATGGTGGAGACAAAATGAGTTTTTTAGAAAATCCATACGAAATAGTGGATACCGGTATATTTCTGAGAGATCTATTATTGGATCAAGTAGAAGACAAGGATACAATTGTACCTGTTAAAGACCAACGTATAAAACTGTAATGATGGAGAGAAGAATCTTTTTACAACAGAGTGTGGTTGTTGGATCTGCATTAGCAGTAAGTCCAAGTTTATTAGCTCATCCTAAAAAACCAGAAGGACTTGAGAAGTTGACAATATTACACACAAACGATACACATTCGAACATTGATACTTTTCCTGCATCTCACGCTAAATATCCTAATCAGGGAGGCGTTGCAAGAAGACATACACTCGTTCAGTCAATTCGACGCAAAGAAGAAAATGTGCTGTTGTTAGACGCAGGTGATTTATTTCAGGGAACGCCCTATTTTAATAAATATGAAGGTGTACTTGAGATGAAACTCATGTCAGAAATGGGATATGATTGTGCCACAATGGGTAATCATGATTTCGATGCAGGGATTGATGGTTTTATAAAAGCGCATAAGCATGCTAACTTTCCATTTGTTTGTGCAAATTATGATTTTTCAAACACGTTAATGAAAGAACTTACATTGCCGTATAAGATTTTTAATAAAGGTCCATTTAAAGTTGGTGTTTTTGGAGTAGGAGTGGAGCTGGAAGGATTAGTTGCGAAAACAAACTATCAAGATACAGTTTATATTGACCCGGTTGAAACTTCAAATAAATGGGCAAAACACCTTCGTTTTGAAGAAGAATGTGATCTAGTTATTTGTTTATCTCATCTTGGTTACCACCCCAAACAAAATAAAATGTGTGATAAAGTTTTGGCTAGTGAAACAGACCATATAGACCTAATAATTGGTGGTCATACACATACTTTTTTAGATAAACCAGAGGTACACAAAAATAAAAGTGGAGAAAAAGTACTGATCAATCAAGTTGGCTGGGCTGGACTTGCATTAGGTCGCATCGACTTTTATTTAGGCGATAGAAAAAGACACGATCGTCACAAGTTGATAATGGTTTGATTTGAAAAAGCATTTTTAAATGCTTTTACCCTGTCTTTAATACAATAAATGTTTTTTATTTGATGATTTCCATTTAGCTTTATAATCAGAATCCACAAAATAGATTTTCAAATCTGCTTTGTAGTCAGAATCCACAAAAAACACCTTTTTGTCGGCTTTATAATCTGAATCGGTAAAAAACCACTTCCCTTCATTTCCTTTAGCTTTATAGTCAGAATCAACTTTGTAAACTAAAAGATCGGCTTTGTAATCAGAGTCTACAACAAAAACTTTTATGTCAGCTTTGTAGTCAGAATCGACGCTATACACTTTTTGTGCGTGTAAATTTGTAAATAGTAAAAATCCGATTCCTAGAATAAGTATAAGTGCTTTCATAGTATTAAAATTTTGTTTTGCTAATTTAATTATAAATTCTGGAAAAACTCTTCCATTGAAATATGATGAATTTTAATAATTGTATAAAGTGTTTTTAAAGTGAGATTAGAGCCTTTTTCGGCACGCCAATATTGTTTCCGATCCAGATCATTTTCTAAAGCGAAAGTTTCATAGCTTGTGTATCCAGATTTTAGTCTAAGTGCTTTAATTCGTTTTCCAACTATTTTTAAAAACTCTTCATTATGTATTTGAACCTTATCCACAAGGACAAGTATCGAACGATAATTCGTGAAAAATTACGGCATATATTACACATTTTTTTTATATCTTTGAAAATGAACCAAATAAATTAAATACTACAAAACAGAAAGACCAACTATTCACCCTGTCTTTACGTCTATTAGATAGCAGTAAAGGCAAGCCCCTCAATAAGAAAGAAAACAGGCGTAGTATGTGAGGATATTTAAGGGAAAGTTCTATTTTTGAATAAATCCTATAAATAGCCGTTTCCAACCGGCTTGGTCTGTTGGAAAATTAAATAAAACTCATTAATTGAGTGAACCGCTTTTATATATATATAATATTTTTTTGGTGTATAAATGCTTATACACAGCAAAACCTTGTGCCTAACGGAAGTTTTGAGGAATACTCTGAATGCCCAACTGGAAATGAATTGAATAACGGACAGTTTGAAAGAGCTATTGGTTGGTTTAGCCCGACTTCAGGAACTCCTGACTTTTATCATCGCTGTAATAATGATGGTTCTGGAATAGTTGGTGTACCGAATAATTTTTGGGGACATCAAGAACCGTTTGATGGAGATGGATATGCAGGTTTTGGAGCAATAGCTTGGAACATTGGAGGTGAAATTGTGGGGAATGAATATTTAAGAATTAAATTAATATCTTCTCTTAAGCCTTGCATGAAATACCATTTTAGTATGTATGTTTCTTTATGTAATTTGACTTCACATGGCGTAAGTAAGTTGGGTGCATTATTTACTGCTGAAAATAAGAATATAAATAATCAGTTTGCTTTAAATAGTAATCCACAATTTATACATAATGGCTCTCCAATTATAGATACTGCAAATTGGGTGAAGATTGAAGGGGAGTTTATTGCAACTAATTTTGATAATTACCTGACAATAGGTTACTTCCGAGATACTCCACATTTAGATTCAGCAAAACTACAAGATCTAGAATATGATTCAGGAGCTTTTTATTATGTGGATAGTATTTCCTTATATGAAGTAGGTGCTGTTTCAGAAGAAATATGTGATGCAAGTGACTTATCATTTCCTAATATTATTACACCTAATAATGACAATTCAAATGATCATATAGATGCAACACCTTATTTTGCAATTACAGATGAGATTTTGATACTTAATCGATGGGGGAATGTTATGAAAGTCTTAAACAAAGATCAGCCCATTTGGGATGGGACAACTACATCCGGAAAACAATGTTCTGATGGTGTCTATTTTTATAAATTCAGTTATCAGTGGGGAGACGAATTAAAACAAAAAAGCGGTTTCATTCATTTGGTGAGGTGAATCATGAAGATTATTCTTGAATACAAAGTTTAATTAATTCAGCGGGATTTACACTAAGCGAATCAGAAATACGAAAGAGAATTCTAAGTGTTATATTCTGTTGCCCTTTCTCAATTCGTTGAATAGTTCGAACATCAACATCACAAAGAGCTGAGAGTATTTCCTGTGTGATGTTTTGTTGAAGTCTCAATTCTTTAACTTTCTCCCCCAATCGTTTTATCTCTTTTTCATATTCAAAACTCTTCACATTCAAAATTGTGAAACTGGGAAGGATAAAAGCACGACATATATGGCGGTATATAATCAAATTTTTATATCTTTGAAAATGAACCAAATAAATTAAACACACTACAAAACAGAAAGACCAACTATTCACCCTGTCTCTACGTCTATTAGATAGCAGTAAAGGCAAGCCCCTCAATAAGAAAGAAAACAGGCGTAGTATGTGAGGATATTTAAGGGAAAGTTCTATTTTTGAATAAATCCTATAAATAGCCGTTTCCAACCGGCTTGGTCTGTTGGAAAATTAAATAAAACTCATTAATTGAGTGAACCGCTTTTATATATATATAATATTTTTTTGGTGTATAAATGCTTATACACAGCAAAACCTTGTGCCTAACGGAAGTTTTGAGGAATACTCTGAATGCCCAACTGGAAATGAATTGAATAACGGACAGTTTGAAAGAGCTATTGGTTGGTTTAGACCGACAAACTCTACTCCTGACTTTTATCACCAATGTAATAATAATGGTTCAGGAACAGTTGGCATACCTAATAATTTTTGGGGATATCAGGAACCGCTTCATGGAGATGGATATGCAGGTTTTGGAGCAATAGAATGGAGTGATGAAGGACAAATATATGGGGTTGAATATTTAAGAAGTAAATTAAAGACGCCTCTAAAGCCCTTTATGAAATATCATTTCAGCATGTATATCTCTTTGTGTGATTATTCTACATATGGAGTAGGTGAAATCGGTGCTTTGTTTACTGTCGAAAATGTTTTTACTCCCACTTTTTTTGCTTTGGATGAATCCCCTCAAATTGTCTACAATGGAACGCCAATAATAGATACAAACAACTGGACTAAAATTGAAGGAGATTTTATTGCCGATGGACTAGAAGAGTATTTAACAATTGGATACTTCAGAGATACACCTTATATGGATACAATAAAGTTACAGGAAGGTTTTTATTTAGGAGCCTTTTATTATGTGGATAGTATTTCATTACATGAAGTAGGTGTTGTTTCAGGAGAAAGTTGTGAAGCAGCAGAAATAGCATTTCCAAATATTATCACCCCTAACAGTGATAACTCAAATGACTTTATAGACGCCTCCAAGTATTTTGCAATTACAGATGAAATTGTAATCCTTAATCGATGGGGAAATGTGATTAGAATTTTAACTGAAGAACAACCTATTTGGGATGGTACAACTCGAAATGGAAAAGACTGTACTGAAGGCGTTTATTTTTATAAGTTTCAGTATGATTGGTCAGATAAAATAAAAGAAAAAAGCGGTTTCATTCATTTGGTGAGGTAATACTTATGAATGATGAAAAATATATTTTTAACAATAGGAATGACCCTCGGGTTGGTATGTACGACATACGGACAAGCGCCACCGACTGCAGGGAACTCAACTATTTATAATAACGATTCTTGGTCTAGGGCGGGAAATGCTCAAGGAAGTGGAGGCAATATATTCGGTACGCGGTATAATTCTCCAATTTATTTTACAACCGGAGGAGGCCTTCCCCAGAGGAGAAGAATGAAATTAAATGGGATTTTTACTGGTGTCGGTCAATATCCTGTCAACGGGTACAGTGGTCCACAAGGCGTAAACACAACAGGTTACTTACTCCTTGGTGAGAATAACACATCAATGGCTGATGGACAAAACATTTACAGCCAAAAGGGGGCGTTTTCTTTGCTTCATTTGAATGGTCCTGGATCCGTATATCAAGAATTTGGTTACCGACCATGGATGAAAACGGGTGTTACATTTACAGGGAATCGTGATCTAAGCTACTTTGGATTGCGAAAGCTATCTACTGATGCAACCGAGGAAGACAAAACAGAAACGGTTGTTTTATGGTCAGATAATACAAACAATACTTCTGGTCCTGATAAACTGGTTTTCCGTTTTTCAGGTTTTGGAGGAAGTGATAATAATTCTGTGAGTAGCAACAGACTTTCTAATACTGACCTTGATGGAATCCATGTGGCTCAATTTACAGGTACTGGGTTTATGGGGCTGGGAAATACCTTTGGTACGGACGCCACTGGAATGACAGCAGCCAACTATGTTGATCCACAGTCGTTGTTACACTCTAGTTATGATTTCCGCACTGGAAACTCAAATCAGGGCTATGGATTTCATCAAATCACTTACCGCAGGGATAATACAAACACCATTGGAACAGGTGAAACAGCTGGAGACGGCTTAAGATGGGGGATTGATAATACGCTGCGTAATGCGGGTGGAGTTCAACACTTAAATGCAAACATTCGATGGCAAGAAAATTCTCCTCTTATATTCCAAACAGACTGGGATAATAATCCTGGTGGCACAAACAACGGTGAGCGTTTACGTATTGCAACAGTTGCTTCTCCCGGAGTACCAAACACAGGTGGATATCCAGCAAACACAACGCGTGTAGGAATAAGTATCATTGGATCTATCCCCATTACACAGCCAAGAAGTTTGCTGCATTTGGGCCGTAATACATCTGTTATAGCAAGCGGACATAGGGATTGGATGAATATTGGAACCTTCATGTCAAATGGAGCAGATAATATGTATATTGGAATAAAAGAAGAGACCTTCGATAGAGCAGACGCCGTTGTCAGCTGGGGAGATAATCAGCAAACCGGTACATCAGGGCCTGATCATTTACGCTTTATATTTACATCTACTCCTGGTCAAGGAGACCCCGCTTCAGCTGGTGCAAACGGTTTAGAAACTGGTCGTTTTGATCCTACGCAGGACGTAAACGGCCTTCCTGCTTCTTACGGAAAACTTGGAGTCGGAGATTTTTACACCACACCTTTACCAGTTACAC
>JBBEBO010000213.1:0-9426 GCA_040882265.1 Brumimicrobium sp.
TTTAATCCTTCTATATTTGACAAATTAAACTTGCGCATGAATAAAGCGGGTTAATAGCTGTTGTTGCAAAAATGCAGTAGATGATATAAAGGTAGTGCATAGAATAAATAAAGTAATTTTCTTGTTCATAATTTTGTGAAATTTTAATTTTATTAAGTCAGTTAAATTGTTTGATGTGAATAAAACAGAGATTTTTTCTTTTTAATGTTTACTTATATCATTGAAATGATGAATAAGTAATTTACACATTTTTGATACTCATTATTTGAATTGTTAAAGTCAAATATAATCCGTTAATTAAGATTTTTAGCAAGGGAAAACCCTAACATTTAAGATAATAGTGTTTATTGGAGAAATATTCAAATAAAATGAATGAAATGCACATATATTTGTGATTTATCACAGCCTATACCAACAATTACCACAACAATCATTAAATTAGCGGACTTTTTAGAAATATATAAAAACGAAATAAAGTGATAGACAATATTAAATTCGGAACAGACGGTTGGAGAGCAGTAATTGGAGACACATATACCTTTAAAAATGTTGCTAGAGTTGCTGAAGGAGTAGCAATTTGGATGAAACAACAAGATTTTAAGGAACCAAGTATTATTATTGGACACGATTGCCGTTTTAGTGGTGATTTATTTATGGATGTTGCAATTAAAACCTTACTCAAACATGGAATAAAAGTGCTTTATGCTGAAGGATTTGTATCAACTCCGATGGTTTCATTAGGTGCAGCTAAATACAATACAGATATTGGTGTAGTGTTGACAGCATCACACAACCCACCTTCTTATGGAGGGTTTAAATTAAAATCTAGTTATGGAGGACCTTTATCGCCAGAAAAAGTTCAAGAGGTTCAGGATTTGATTCCCAATGAAACGAATTATTCTCATGACATAATCGATTTAGATGCTGCAAAGGCATCTGGAATCCTTGTTCAGGTTGATTTAGAAAAAGATTATATCGATCAAGTTAAATCAAACTTTGACATTGATGCAATTAAAAATTCTGGGATGAGATTGGCATTCGATGCAATGTATGGGTCTGGTCAAAACGTTTTAAAACCACTTTTTCCAGATATGACTTTCCTTCATTGTGATTATAATCCATCGTTTAAAGGACAAGCTCCAGAACCGATAGATAAAAATTTACAAGAGCTGTCAAATTTAATTAAAACTGAAAAAAACATTGATTCTGCATTAGCGACTGACGGTGATGCGGATAGAATAGGGCTGTACAACAGTAGCGGAGAATTTGTAGACTCTCACCATATAATTTTATTATTGATTCACTACTTGGTGAAATATAAAGAAATGAAAGGTAAAGTGGTGACAGCGTTTAGTTGTTCGCCAAAAATTGCTAAAATGTGTGAGCATTACGGTTTAGAGCATCAAACGGTTAAAATTGGATTTAAATATGTAGCTGGAATCATGATTGAAGAAGATGTTCTATTAGGTGGTGAAGAATCAGGTGGAATAGCTACGAAAGGACACATCCCTGAACGAGATGGTATTTGGATGGGAATGATTATCTGGGAGTTTATGGCTAAATCTGGTAAATCACTAGAAGACTTGATTGCTGAGGTGTACGAAATTGTAGGTGAATTTAAATTTGAGAGAAGTGATTTGCATATCAATGAAGATTTAAAACAAAAAATCATTGAAAACTGTAAGAATAATGTTTACAAATCTTTTGGAGACTATCAAGTTGAACGTGTTGAAACAATTGATGGTTTTAAGTTTTTCTTTTCAAATGATCGTTGGGTAATGATTCGTCCTTCAGGAACAGAACCTGTACTTAGAGTATATGCAGAAGCAAAAGATTTGAATGAAGTACGTGCTATTCTAACAGCAACTGAAAAAGAAATTGTTTAAAACAAAGTAGCTTTTTGTAAGTTATTGTTAGTTAATTGTTGATAACCAATTTGAAAAGTGTGAAAAACATCAATCCATTTTCATAATTTTATTAAAGTCATTTTGATTTTGGATTAAACAGAATGAAAAGTGATATATAGGAGAATGACGGTATAAATTCGTAAATTTGCACTATGTTTGAAGATGAGGAAGATGATTGGTTTGGAGCTGACTTTAATGAACAGTTAGAGACGTTCAACCAAATGTACGAGAATAAAGAATATGAATACCTAGATGCAGATCAGGTAGAAATTATTTTAGATCATTTACTAATTGCAAATCAATTTAAAAAAGCCAAGTGGGCAGCTGAACAAGCTTTAAAACACTTTCCTTTTAATAACACCCTTTTGCTACGCAAGGCGCAAGCGATGTCACTAGCAGGTGAGTTACATGGTGCAATACGTATTTTGTCAAAATTGGAGAAAATGGATGCTCCAAATTTAGACCTAATGTTGACCACTGCGGCTTGTTATAGCCAATTGCGTGATTCTGATTCAGCAATAAAATATTTTAAGCGCGCAATCGAGTTTTCAGAAGGTGATGAGCAAACTGAAATCTATCTCGATTTGGCAATGGAGTATGAAAATCAGAAAAAGTATAGAGAAGCAATAAACATTCTGGAACAAGCCCTAAAAGAAGATAAACGAAACGAAGCTATAATTTATGAACTTGCTTATTGTTATGAGCAACTCGAAGATTATGAAAATGCAGTAAAAAGTTTCTTGTTCTATATTGATGAAGACCCTTATTCTTATACTACTTGGTACAACCTAGGGAATGCTTACACTAAGATGGGAGATACAGAGAAAGCGCTTTGGGCTTATGATTACTGTACTGTAATTAATGACGAATTTGCTCCAGCTTTCTTTAATATGGCAAATACGCACATGGATAATGATAACTTTAAAGAAGCTTTGAGTTATTATAGAAGATGTCTTGATATTGATGGTGATGATGGAATGGTTTTTTGTTCTTTAGGAGAATGTTATGAGGAAATGGGTGAATATGAAGCTGCTTATAACTCTTACACCAAAAGCGCTGACCTTCTACCGCATTTAGGTGACGCATGGCTAGGAAAGGGCATCATTAGTGATTTAACTGGAAACTTTTCAAGAGCGATTACTGAATTAAATATTGCATTGCAATTAGAACCTGAAAATCCAAATTATTTACGTGCCTTGGCCAGTGCTTATGAAAATGACGGCAATATTGATATAGCCCTTGAAACATACCAAAAAGCACACGAAAATAAAGTTTCGGATAATGATATTGTAATCGATTGGTTCACATGCTTGTCATATATAGATACAAACTTAGTTTTAGATACGTTTCAAGATTTAGCATCTCTTCAAGATAATAATGGAGCTAAATTAGCCATGGTTTATTGTTCTTGGAATTCAGGAAATCAGTCAGATGCTATTTTTTATTTCGAAGAAGTCGTTCAAAATGATGTTAGTCTCGCGAAAAGTTTATTTTTGCATTTTCCAGAATTAAAATCAATCGAATATTTTATAAATCGATTGGAAGAATTAGACGAAACAGATGAGCATGAAAAACTTTAGTTTACCTTATATACCCAATCGTACTGAAAAGCCTAGAAATAATGGTTTAACGATGATGATGGATAAAGGGCTTAGCTTGCGAGAAGTGGAAAACTTCATTGAAGCGAGTGGTCACTTGACAGATATCGTGAAGTTTGGGTTTGGAACAGCTTTTGTCTCAAATCACCTTGAAGAAAAAATAGCACTTTATAAAAAACACAATATTCGTCCTTACTTTGGTGGAACTTTGTTTGAAGCCTTCTATGCTAGAGGAATGTTTGAAGATTATCTCAAATTAGTAGATAAATACAAACTTGATTTAGCTGAAATCTCTGACGGATCCATAATTATTCCTCACGATGAAAAGTGTGAGCTTATTCATCAAATGGCAAAAGATAGAACCGTACTTTCTGAAGTCGGTTCCAAAGATTCAGGAATCTTAATTTCTCCTAATAAATGGATCAAAATGATGAGCACTGAGCTTGAAGCTGGTTCATGGAAAGTAATTGCTGAAGGTCGTGAAAGTGGGAACGTAGGAGTGTTTAGACCAAACGGAACAGCGCACACTTTCCTTATCAATAAAATAATCGCAAAAGTTAAACCAGAAGATATTTTATGGGAAGCTCCTATTAAAAATCAACAAGTTTGGTTTATTAAACTATTTGGATCAAATGTTAACCTAGGAAACATTGCGCATAATGAAGTGATTCCTCTGGAGTGTTTGAGAGTAGGTCTACGCGGTGATACTTTCTTTGAAAACCTTCCAGAAGATTACGCTGAAAGATTAAAACAAGTTAACTCCGACGAGGAGGACGAAGAAGAATAATTCAACGTTATGATTTTAGAGAAAGTAAAGTCTATTACCGGTCACAACGGCGCAATTTATGACGTTATTTCTCAGGATGATATTTTCGCTTACACAACAAGTGCTGATAAACATGTTGCTCGTTGGAATTTAAAACTTGGCGTTCAAGATAAATTTGCTGTTAGACTCCAAGAATCTGGTTTTAGAATTGCTCTGAACACAAAAAGCAATTTACTCGCCATTGGAAATGCAAAAGGTGGAATTCATGTTGTTGACCTCAATACAAACACCGAAAAGCGATTACTTACGCAACACCAAAAAGCTATTTTTGCTTTAACTTACGACGAAATTTCAAATGTATTTTATTCTGCAGATGCAGATGGATATTTTTGTGTTTGGGACGGAGAAACATTTGATTTAAAATTGACACTACCATTCAATTGTGGGAAAATTAGACAGATATCTATCAATGAAACTGGAAGTCATATAGCAATTTGTGGTCAAGATGGGGTTGTTCGTGTTTTAGAGACGGGTTTTTACAATGAAGTCCACTCACTCATTGCACATAAGTTAGGGGCAAACTGTGCTGTTTTTAAAGAAAATATTCTATATACTGGGGGTAAGGATGCTTACATTACTGCCTGGAAATGGAGGGATGAAATAAAAATCAATTCAATTCCAGCTCATAACTACGCTGTTTACGATTTAATTTTACTCAATGAAAATCAGAATCTGGTTTCTGTAAGTTTTGATAAGTCAATTAAGCTCTGGGAGTCAGATTCGCTTCAAATTGGTCAACGTGTAGAATTTAAAGACGGTGGACATCGTCATGTTGTAAACCGACTTGCTAAAATTTCAGATTTATCTTTTCTTTCTGTGAGTGATGATAAACAAATCATTGAATGGAGGTTGAAATAATAACGCCAAAATAAATTCACTTACTTATTCACTTCTTTTTTTAATTGTTCACGTTGCCATTTCTTTTTACGTTGTCGTTTTTGTTCTTGTAGATCAAATTTTGTAATAATAAGTCGCATTCCACGGTCCGAACTGAAATAGTTTTTGGTCCAGTTAAAGAATGTAATAGCCCTGTTTCTGAAGCCTACTAAAGACATCAGGTGTACTGCCATCCAGATAAACCAAGCGAACGAACCGCCCAGTTTAAGTTTATTCATTTCAACAACTGCTTTATTTTTACCAACGGTAGCCATCGCTCCTTTGTCTTTGTACTTAAAGGGTTTCATTGGTTTTCCTTTAAGTTGATTGGACAGGTTTTTAGCCAAATTTCGACCTTGTTGTATTGCAGCAGGCGCAACCATTGGATGACCACGAGGGAATTCTTCGCTTTCCATACAAGCAACATCGCCAATTGCATAAATATTTTCATGCCCTTTTACTTTGTTATATTCATCTACTGCAATTCTTCCTCCATTATTGACAACTTTTTCTCCTAATCCTTCGACTGGATTTCCTATAACTCCAGCCGTCCAGATGAGTGTACGAGCAATGATATCCTTACCTGTGTTGGTTTGAACATAATCACCAAAAAAATCGAGAACTCGAGTGTTTAAAACGACAGTAACACCTAGCTTTTCAAGGTATTTCTTTGCTCTGGAGCTACTTTTTTCGCTCAACATAGGTAAGACACGATCTCCAGATTGAACGATGTAAACATTCATTTGATCAAAATCTAATTCTGGATAATCTTTTGGTAATACGTGTTGTTTAAGTTCACCCAAAGCACCAGCTAACTCAACACCAGTTGGGCCTGCTCCAGCAATAACAATATTCATCATACCTTGACGCTTTCGCTCGTTTGAATTACGGAGTGTTTTTTCGAAATTTTGTAAAACCATGCTTCTTAAATCTAATGCTTCCAATACGTTTTTCATTGGCATAGCACTAATAATTAATCCTTCGTTTCCAAAAAAGTTTGTTTTAGCCCCAGAGGCTATTACTAACTGATCATAGTATAATTCATCATTCCCCAAGTAAATCTTTTTTTCTTCCGGTTCAATTGATGTGACTTCGCCCTGACGAAAAAAGATGTTCTTAGCTTTTTTAAAAATCTTTCTAATGGGATAAGCTATAGATTCTGCTTCGAGTACAGATGTAGCAACTTGATAGAGTAGTGGCTGAAAAATATGATAATTATTTTTATCTACAATAACAACTTGTATGTCTTTTTTCGCAAGAGCTTTGGCGATTTGAATTCCTCCAAAACCACCTCCAATAATTACAACTCTCTCTTTTTGTTTTTTAGGGATATCAATTACCATAACGTAATATTTTATACGACTAATATAGTGATTTAAGGGGAGTTCTAAACTTAGAGTTTAGAATTTTTGGGTATAGAGTAAATAAACGGTTCTACCACGAATTTAATGGAATCTTACAATTCAACTATAGTCTACACATGTATCTAGAAATTGGTAATGTGTTTTTCAGGCATTAAGATATAGATATATTACTTACCCATTAAAATTATAGTGGAACCAAATAAACATTATATAGATCTTTAAGTGATGGAACTTTTTCTAAGTATTTTTGTTGCTTATTAAGAAACAATGGAGGAATATTTAATAGAAACAGATTATTTAGATTTTTCATCGCCAGCGGTGAAGGAACTTGTTAAACCTTTTATTGATATTGAAAATTCAAAAGAGAAAGCAATAAAGTTGTATTATGAAGTACGAGATAAATTTCTTTATGATCCTTACCACTTAAACTTGAGGCATGAGTACTTGAAAGCAAGTGTAATTTTAAAGAAAAATCGCGCTTGGTGTGTCGAAAAATCAATTGTTCTTGCAGCTGCGCTAAGAGCGGTTGGCATTCCTGCCAGATTAGGTTATGGAATTGTTATAAACCACATTGGTGTTGAAAAACTTACAAGTTACTTAAAACGCGAAGAAATTGTGTTTCACGGCTATGTTGATGTTTTTATAGAAGGAAAATGGGTGAAAACGACTCCTGCTTTTGATGAAACAGTATGTAAACTTTCAGGTGTGCCACCCTTAGATTGGGACGGTAAGACTGATGCGATGTTTCAAGCTTATTCAGGAGATAAAAAGTTTATGGAATATATTCATTTTTACGGTACTTTTCCAGATGTTCCTGTAGAGTTAATGAATGCTGAAATGAAAAAATATTATTCGCATTTATTCGAAGAAGAAATTAATGAAAGAAGGTTTTCTTTTATTCATTTGTAGTGGGGAGTTAACCCGCATTATTCATGAATTTTCTTGATTGAATCGTTGAAATTATATTCTCAACCCAATTATACAAACATCGTCGACTTGATCTAAAGTTCCTCTCCATGCTTCAAATTGAGTGTCAATTATTTCTTTTTGCATTTCCATTGGTTCATTTCTGATTGAAAGAAGCAATGATTTTAAAGGAGCAGTTTTGAATTTTTTACCACCTGATTTACGAGACGCTTCGTCTGTACCACCGAATTGATCTTGATAACCATCAGTTAGCAAATAAATCATTTCATCCTCTTCAAGTGTAAATTCATGTGTTGTAAAAGGTTTCGTTTTTGCATACTTTCCAATGGGTTGTTTATCGGGTTTTATTTCAGTAAACTCTTCTTTATCATTTTTTAAAATCCAAAGGGGATTATTTGCACCTGCCCATTTAATTAACGCTTTACGTTTTCCATTTTCTTGAAGTAATCTAAAGGAAACTAATGAGATATCCATTCCATCTTTTACATCATCATCAGATTTTTCAAATTCTTCAATAACAATTTCACGTGATTTATCAAGTATTTCTCCTGGATCTGTTAGTTTATATTCTCTTACAGATCGATTGAGTGCATTGTTACAAATAACACTAACCATAGCACCTGGAACACCGTGACCTGTACAGTCACAAGCAGCAAATAGCACTCCTTTTTTTAGCTCTGAATCTGAACGCTTACCTTTTTTGGGAGTAATTTCAATGGATTCAGTATCCTTATTAGGATGAGCAGAGTAGACAAATGTTTCCATCCAGTAAAAATCACCAGCAACAATATCTTTTGGTTTATAAAGAATAAAAGATTCTTGGATTGATTCTTTTACAATTTTTGAAGGAGGGAGTATAGCCGATTGAATTCGTTTTGCATAACTAATCGAATCTTTAATTTCTCTATGAGACTCTTCGATAATTAGTTTTTGCTGCATGAATAATTTCTTTTTACGGTCATCTTCTCTCAATATTTTTCGCGAATATGGTATTAAAATAAGTGCAATTAATAATACTACTCCTATTGCAATTAATGCTTGTTGCAAATAAATTGAATTTACCATTGATTTAAACATCGTAAAATCAATATCAGCCTCTAGTAAACCAACAACCTCTCCTTCTAAGTTAAATAAAGGATGAAATGCAGATATCCATATACCATTTTCAGATTCATACATTGGTATAGTACCACCAATTTTCATTTTTTCTCTTAAAATAGGTGGATATTTTTTATATGCATTTCTAAAATCAATGTAGTTATCAGAGCGAACACCGTATAAAAAAACATTTTCATCGGGACTGTAATGAAGTGTATACATAGCACTGTTTAAGTTGTTTAACTTCACAGCTTTAGATAGTTTAGTATTGATTGTTTGGTATATGCTATCCTGTTCAATATCTTTGATGTCACCTTTGTTTGGATGCTTATTCATCATATCTTCAATTGCATCACCATTTAGATTAACTGCAATTGATGTAACTATAGCTTGCAGTTTGTCATACTGTCTTTCTTCCTGAAGTGAAAGTTGATTATAATAACCAAAAACAATAAAAAAACCAGTTACTAATATGATAGTAATATAAATAATGAACATTATCCGAGTGGTAATATTCCCTAATATTTTGCTTAATAAATTGCTCATTATTCGAGTTCTAAGGCATGAATATAAGTATAAATGATATAAATACTTAATTTATGTTTATAGAATTTTTAAAAGGTTGTTCTCTTTGATCTTAAAACCTTTTTTATTATGAGTTTTTCCTGTGATTTTTGGTCATCTAGTAAACAATTTGTATATTTTAGTGTTACTTTAATAAATCAAATACAAATTACTATGATAGCAAAGACAAACGTGATTAAGAACGGATTATTAATATTTATACTAACAGGACTGTATTTCATACTGTTAGAAGCATTAGGGATGGC